>JAGABH010000030.1 GCA_017614755.1 Oscillospiraceae bacterium | reverse complement strand
CCTTGCTGTTGGTGAAAGCCTTGACTTCCTCAAAGCTCTTAAAGCCGTACTTGTCCAGAACGGGTTGCAGCTGGGGCATCCGTCCTTCATAGTTTTCAAACAAAGCCATTTGCCGCACCTCCCATTATTCCTTGCGCGGGTCAATCCACTTGACCGCGCCGTCCTCGGCCTTGAAGCGGCCATAGGTCCCCAAATTTTTCTCGTATGCCTCGTTGGGGCTCACGCCCTTTTTAATGGCGTCCATCATCTTGCCCAGGCTCACGAACTGATAGCCGCAGATCTGGTCGTCCTTGTCCAGGGCGATCTTGACAATGTAGCCCTCGGTGAGCTCCAGATACCGGGCGCCCTTGGCCATGGTGCCATAGGTGGTGCCGATCATGGAGCGCAGGCCCTTGCCCAGGTCCTCCAGGCCGGCGCCGATCCGTAGGCCGTCGTCAGAGAAGGCGGACTGGGTGCGGCCGTAGACGATCTGCAAAAACAGCTCCCGCATGGCGGTGTTGATGGCGTCGCAGACCAGGTCGGTGTTCAGCGCTTCCAGGATGGTCTTGCCGGGCAAAATCTCGCTGGCCATGGCGGCGGAGTGGGTCATGCCGGAGCAGCCGATGGTCTCCACCAGGGCCTCCTGGATGATGCCGTCCTTCACGTTCAGGCTCAGCTTGCAGGCGCCCTGCTGCGGCGCGCACCAGCCGATGCCGTGGGTGTAGCCGGAGATGTCCTTGATTTCCTTGGCCTGAATCCATTTACCCTCTTCGGGGATGGGCGCCGGGCCGTGGTTGGGGCCCTTGGCGACGCAGACCATTTCGTCAACTTCCTTTGTGTATTGCATACTACAATACGCCTCGCTTTCGTATTAGATTTGAAACAGAATAATTATACCATAAACATCTGGTTTATTCAAGGTATTTTGATGGTATTTTTCTGTGAATGACAGAATCAAGCGGCTTATTCGCAGTCGAAAATCGCCTTTTGGGCGGTGATGGGGCCGTATTCGGCCTTCCAGCGGCGGTGGGGCTCCGATGCGTCGTAGGCGGGGAGGGCTGCCGGGTCCATGTCCAGCACGATCAGCAGGTCGTAACGGTTGGGCCGGTCCACACAGTTGGTTTTCAACTCCAGACCGTGGATGCCGGGGATGGAGAGGGTTTCCGCGAAAATGGCCCGCACCGGCTCCACCAGGGCGGCCGTGTCAGTGCCCTCTGTGAATTTCACGAGGATGTGATGCTTCATAGCGTCGGTCCTTTCAAATTTTTCCCACATATTATCACCTTTCGGCGGCGTTGTCCATACTTTTTTTCCGGAAAAGAAAAAAACTTTTAGAAAATCGGCAGGAAATTTCGGCTTCCCTCTTGTCAGAATGGGACGAATTTTGTATAATGTCAAATACATCTATCAAAAAACAGGAACCGAACTATGAAGCGATTGATCTGCGTTGTGTTGCTTTTGCTGATTTTGGCGGGGTGCATGGTGAGCCATGCCGCCCCGATTGTCACCTCGGACAGGCAGCCGGAGACCGAGGCGGCGTCCTCCGTCCCGGAGACCGCCGCCCCCACGGAGCCTCTGCCCACGGAGACCGAGGCGCCCCTGCCGCCTCCCGCGCTGGAGGATCAGGTAAAGATGGTCCTTTCCGACGTGCCTGCCGTCACCCCTGACAGCCCCAGAGCGGAGGTGGTTGTGACCTTCCCCCGGGTGGAGCTTCCCCAGGAGGATCGAAGCTGCTCGCTCACTGTGATGCTGGACGGCAAAACTGTGGCGGACTGGACGGAACTGGAGCTTACGCCCTCGCTGGAAAAACGGACCAGCGTGCGCTTTTCCTTCGACCTGGGCGCCCCGGATCGGACCGCGCTTCTGACGGCGACGCTCCGGCATGGGGAGCAAACTCTGAGTCGGGGCATTGTCATTTCCGTAGACAACGACGACCCGGAGGTCTACTACGCCAAGAGCGGAGAAGAATTCCCCTATGCCATTGAGGTGCTCCGCAGCCAAAACGTAGTGGCTGTCTACGGCAAGACGGAGGAAGGCTATACCTTCCCGATGAAGGCATGGCTCTGCTCCACCGGCTGGGCCACCCCGCAGGGCTATTTCTCCCTGGGCGTCAAGCGGGAGTGGGGCCTGCTCTTCGGAGCGGTCTGGGGCCAGTATGCCTGTGTCATTACCGGCAACATTCTTTTCCACTCCGTCCCCTACAAACGCATGGAGAAGGACAGTCTGAAAACCCTGGAGTACAACAAGCTGGGCAATCGTGCCTCCGCGGGCTGCGTCCGCCTGCCGGTGGAGGGAGCGAAGTGGATTTATGAAAACTGTCCCTCCGGAACTTCTGTCCACATCTACGACGTGGATGAGCTGCCCTTCCAGCGGCCCACGTCCATCTATCTGGACCCGGAGGACCCCCGTTCCGGCTGGGACCCCACGGACCCGGACCCGGAAAACCCCTGGAATCTTCCCGCGGAAGGGGAGGAAACCGAGACACAAGAATGGGTAGGTGATTTGCTTGAAGGGACTCCATCCTGAGGACTATCTGGAGCCCTCCTGCGTTTTCTGCAAGCCGGAGGAGGGAGCGCCCACCCCGGTGGATCTGCGTCGGTGCATCACCCGGCTGGACGAGTATCTGGACCGAAACGATTACGCCGCTGCTGAGCGGCATCTGGATTTCTGGCAGCAGGAGGCTGCCGCGGGCCGGGACTGGCGGGGTCTGCTTTCCATTGAGAACGAGCGCATGGGCCTGTTTCGCAAGATCGGCAAGGAAGGCCGGGCGATGGAATCCGTCCGGGCGGCGGAGGAGCTGGTTTCCCGGGCGGGCCTGGAGGATACCGTGACCGCCGCGACCACCTGGCTCAACATCGGGACGGTGTATAAAAATTTCGGGAAAGCCTCCAAGGCCCTGCCCTATTATGAAAAGGCCCGGGCAATCTATGAGAGCGCCCTTCCCCCGGAGGATTGCCGTCTGGGGGGCCTGTACAACAACCTGGCCCTGGCCCTGGCCGATCTGGGCGACTATGTCCAGGCCCGGGCGCTCTACGAGCGGGCGTTAAAGATTATGGGGCACCAGGAAAGCGGCGCCCTGGAGCAGGCCATCACAGAACTGAACCTGGCAAACCTGGCAGAGGCGGAGCAGGGGCTGCTGGAGGCGGAGACCGAGATCGAAGCCCGGCTGGACCGGGCGCTGGCGCTGCTGAACCGGCCGGAGCTGCCTCAGAACGGCTATTACGCCTTTGTCTGCGAAAAGTGTGCACCCACCTTCCACTATTACGGCCGCTTTGCCGACGCCCAGGCGCTGGCAGACGCGGCAAGGCAAATCCATTCTGCCCTGTAGGGGCCGACGCCCACATCGGCCCTTACATCGATACGGGATAGGGTCGATGCAGGCATCGGCCCCTACGAGAGGAGGCCTCCCATGCAAGGGCTTGAACTTTCACGCCGATATTTTGAGGCATACGGCGTGCCCATGCTGCGGGAACAATTCCCCGACTGGGCGGATCGGCTGGCGGTGGGCCTGGCGGGCAGCGGCTCGGAATGCTTCGGCTATGACGACGAAATTTCTCAGGACCACGACTTCGAGCCCGGCTTCTGTATCTTCCTGCCGGAGGAAGCCGTTTTGGACCGGAAAACCGCCTTTCAGATGGAACGAGCCTACGCCGCCCTGCCCAAGGAGTATCTGGGCTTTTCCCGACCCAGGCTGGCCCCCGTGGGGGGAAGCCGCCGGGGGGTAATCCGGCTGGGGGACTTTTTGGAGGCCCGCACCGGCAGCCGGGACGGCACACTGACCACGGATCGCTGGCTGCGTATAGAGGAGCAGTATTTGGCCGAGGTGGTGAACGGGGCCCTCTTTTGGGAGGGGGACGGGGTCTTCGCGTCCCTGCGGGCCCGGCTCTCCCGGCAGCCCGCCGACGTGCGGAAGAAAAAGCTGGCGGGCAGACTCCTGGGGATGGCCCAGGCGGGGCAATACAACTATCCCCGCTGCCTGGCCCACGGAGAGTTCGCCGCCGCCCAACTGGCCGTGGGGGAGTTCGTCCGCCACGCCATCGCCGCGATCTTCCTGCTGAACGAACGCTATCTCCCCTATTATAAATGGCAGTTCCGGGCTCTGCGGCAGCTTCCCATTCTGTCAGAGGAGGCCGAGACCCTGGAGCTGCTGCTCACCACCGACAACGGCAAAACCATGGCCCAGGCCAAGCAGGACATGATGGAAAACCTGGCCGGCGGGGTCATCAGGGCCTTGCAGGCCCAGGGCCTCACCGAGGCGGTCTGCGGCGACCTGGAAAAGCACGCCTGGTCCGTCAACGATCAGATTGCCGACCCCGCCCTGCGGAACGCGCATATTCTGAGCGCTGTGTAGCGCGGGCAATTTGCCCGCCTGAGGCAATAGGCAATAGGGGACGCGATTGTAGGGGGCGGCGCCCTCGACGCCCCGGACCCCGCAGTCCGTAGGGAGCGAACTCGAAGAGTCACGAAGTATGCCTACAACGCTCCTGTCATAGCCTGCGGCAATGATGCCGCCGTCCCGGCGG
>JAGABH010000002.1 GCA_017614755.1 Oscillospiraceae bacterium | reverse complement strand
CGCCGCAGTCGATGACGGCGGTGAAGGAATCCGTCCGGGCGCAGACGCATTGGCCTTGGCCCACGTCCAGGGCGGCCAGGGTGAAGTCTGCAGAGGCGGCATCCCAGCGCTGGAAGCCTACCGCGATTGCCAGGGCCGCCAGCAGAGAGAGCAGGGGCAGGCCCAGGCGCTTTTCCCGAAGAGCCAGCGCCGGCAGAATCAAAAGAAAGGCAAAAATCAGGAAGCTCAGCCCGTAGCCGTCCATGTAGAGCAGACTCCCCGGGAGCCGGGCCGCAAGGCGGCAGACCCAGAGAATCCACCGGGCGGGCCAGGCAAGAAGCCACCCCGCCAGGGCGCCCAGCTCCGTCCAAATCAGACCCAGGCCCAGCACCGCCAGGCTGCCTCCCAGGCAGAGGGCGGCGGGGAGGAGCACAAGGAGATTGGTCAGCACCCCGTAAACCGGCACCTGTCCAAAGACGGCGGCCACAATGGGGGTGGTGAAAATCAGAGCGCCCAGAGAGGCGGAAACCGACAGGCAGAGCCCGCGGACGATTCGCCGCAGCAGACCCAGCAGAAGCCGCCGCAGCCGGTGGGGCAGCCTGTTCAGTCCCGCCCAGCGGAGCAACCGCCGGATGGGGGAGCGGGATTCCAGAAACGCCTGCAAAGGCGGAGTCACCAGCAGCAGCCCGGCCACCGCGGCGAAGGAGAGCTGGAAGCTCAGATTGGCCACAGTCCAGGGATTCCCCAGCAGGAGAACCAGCCCCGCCAGAGCCAGAGAAGTCGGGGAGTCGTTTTCCTCCCGAAACAGGGGCGCCAGCAGCAGGGGAACCAGCATCACAGCGGCCCGGACCACAGAAGGCGAGGCCCCGGTCATCAGCACATAGAGGGTCAGCAGGGGAATTCTGAGAAAGGCGCTGCGGCGTCCCCGGCCCGCGATCAGCCACAACAGGCCCATCAGCAGGGATACGTGGAGGCCGGACACCGCCAGAATGTGAGAGGCTCCCGCTGCCGACAGATCGTTCCGGTCCGCCTCCGTGAGGCCGCCGCGGTCTCCCGTCAGCATGGCCCGGGGCAGCCCGGCGGCGTCGGCGGGAATCAGCTCTGCCAGCCGCAGAGAGATCCGGCGGCTGAGCCGGGCAGGGAAGCAGCGGAAGGGACTTCCGCCCTTTGCCGTGGCCTCCACCCGGCCGGAGCCGGTGAGCAGTATGCCCTTGGCCTGGAGGTCCAGCCGGGTTTCTCCCTCCTTCGTGCGATCTGCCCGGCGGAGGGTGAAGGAGCCGGCAATCCGGTCTCCCGGCTCCAGCTCCGGCAGCTCCCCGTAGAGGTAAAAGCGGGTATGGATTCGCTGTCCATCCACACTGGCCCAGCCGTCCGCCTGCCAGCCGTAATCGGTTCGTACCGGGTAGTCCCGGAGCTCGGCCTCCAGCCGTTCATAGCTTCCCTCGGCGGCCCGGGCCGGGGAGAGCCGCAGGGCGTCATAGCCCCAGCACCAGATCAGCCCCAGGGCGAGGCCCCCGCAAACAAGCCGCAGGATCGCCGGGCAGCCGGAGCCCGGGTCGCCCCGGTTTCCCGACATCGGCCGGCCAAAGTCTCCTCCCCGGGCGGGAGGCGGCGTCCGGCGCTTCACGAAAACCGAGGGCCGGAGAAGGAGAGCCGCGGCGCCGCAGACGCATCCCGTTAAAGCGGCCCAGCCCAGCAGACTCCCCGGCAGAAAATATACAGCAAGGAGGCAGGCCAAGCAAAAGCCAATGGTAAACCACATAAGCCGTCGCATGACCTGCCTCCTTGCTGGATGGAGAACCGAGAATTACGTACAACGAACAGCCCGTGATGAATCAGACGCACCACGGAGCTGTTCCTGTTCAGTTATTGGAATCCGGAGTCCCAAATCAGCCTGCCGTCTCAGCCGGACCTTCACCATACCGGTTGGCAAGCAATGAATCAAACGAAGGGCCCCATCTTCTTGCCGGCCAGCACATGGAAGTGCAGGTGCTGGACGCTCTGGCCAGCTCCGGACCCGGTATTGGTCACAACCCGGTAGTTATCGGCAAAGCCCAGCACGCGGGAGAGCATGGCAATGACCGCATAGCAGTGTCCCACCATCATCGCGTCGGCCTCAGTGATGTCGGCAGCGGAGTTCAGGTGTTTTCTGGGCACCACCAGGAAATGGGTGGGAGCCTGAGGCGAATTGTCGTAGAAGGCAAAGCAGAGGCCGTCTTCATAGACCTTCTTGGCAGGCGCATCCCCGTCAATGATCTTGCAGAATAAGCAATCTTTCATGTCATTTCCTCCTTATATCATACTAACTCTGGCAGTTTTTTTAACTCTTCTTTCAATGCGTCCATATCCTTACAGCCGCCCATGGCGGAATCAGGCTTTCCGCCGCCGCTGCCGCCGCAGGCAGTGAGAATGGTTTTCACCAGTACGCCGGCCTTGACGCCCTGCTTCACAGCGTTGGCGCCGCAGACAGCCAGCACGGAGATTTTTCCTTCATGCTCGGAGGCCAGGACGCCCACCACATTGGGGTCCTTGTCCCGGAGCAAATCTCCGAATTTCCGCAGGTCGGGCACGTCCATGCCCTCCCGGATCACGCTCAGCACGTGCAGACCCTTGACCTCCCGGGCGGAGGCGGTGAGCTGCTGGAGCTCGCCGGAGAGGAGCTTGTCCTTCATGGCTTCCATCTGCTGGCGGAGCTCCTTGAGCTCGTTCACAGTGGACTCGGCCTTGCGGATCAGCTCGCCGGGGCTGGTTTTCAGAACCTCGGCGGCCTGCAGGACGGTGTACTGGAAGCGGTCGATCTCCTCCAGCAGGGCGGGGCCGGTGACGGCCTCAATCCGGCGAACGCCGGAGGCCACGGAGCCCTCGGAGCAGATCCGGAACAGGCCGACCTTCGCGGTGTTGTCCAGATGGGTGCCGCCGCAGAACTCCAGGGAGGGACCCATCTTCACCACCCGGACAATGTCGCCGTACTTCTCCCCGAAGAGGGCGGTGGCCCCCAGCTTCTGGGCCTCGGCGATGGGCAGAACCATGGTCTCCACCGGATAGCCCGCCAGGATCATCTCCATGACCCGGCGGTTGACCTGGGCCATTTCAGCGGTGCTCATGGCGGAGAAGTGGGTGAAATCGAAGCGCAGATGATCGGGCTCCACCAGAGAGCCCGCCTGGTGACAGTGATCTCCCAGCACGGCTTCCAGGGCTGCCTGGAGCAGGTGGGTGGCGGTGTGGGCCCGGCGGATGGCCTGGCGGCGCTCCGTGCAGATTTCGGCGAGAACCCGGTCGTCGGTCTTGATCTCCCCGCTGACCAAGCGGCCGTGGTGGAGATATTTGCCGCCCTTGTCCTTCAGGACGTTGCGGACCTCGAAAACAGACTCGCCCGCGGTGATGGTGCCGTGGTCGGCCACCTGGCCGCCCATTTCGGCGTAGAAGGGGGTCTTGTCCAGCACCAGGATGCCGTCCTCACCCCCGGCAATGGCGCCGGAAACCTCGCCGTCCACCACCACAGCCAGCACCCTGGCCTCGTCCGCATCCTTTTCGTAGCCGGTGAACTCGGTGGGGCTGTTGTCCAGTCCAAGGTCGATGCCCTCCCAGGCCAGGTCGCCCAGCTTCTTCCGGGCCTCTCTGGCCCGGAGCTTCTGCTCCTGGAGCAGCTTTTTGAAGCCCTCCTGGTCCACGGACATTCCGGCCTCCTCGGCCATGTCCAGGGTGAGGTCCAGGGGGAAGCCGTAGGTGTCGGACAGCTTGAAGGCGTCCTCGCCGGAGAAGACGGTTTCGCCCGCGGCCTTGTGGGCCTCCAGCATTTCGGAGAAGATTTTCAGGCCGCCGTCCAGGGTGGCCAGGAAGCTCTCCTCCTCGGACTTGATGACCTTGGTGATAAAGCTCTGCCGCTCCCGCAGGTAGGGGTAGTGGCCCTCGTTTTCATGGACCACGGTGTCCACCACGTCGAAGAGGAAGGGCTTGCCCACCCCCAGGAGCTTGCCGTGGCGGGCGGCCCGGCGGAGCAGGCGGCGGAGCACATAGCCCCGGCCCTCGTTGGAGGGCAGAACGCCGTCGGCAATCATAAAGACGGCGGAGCGGATGTGGTCGGTGATGACCCGCAGGCTTACGTCGATCTTGTGGCTCTGACCGTAGTGGGCGCCGGTGAGCTCCGTCACCCGTTTGGTGATGTTCATAACGGTGTCCACGTCAAAGAGGGAATCCACATCCTGGCAGACAACGGCGAGGCGCTCCAGGCCCATGCCGGTGTCGATGTTCTTCTGGGCCAGGTCGGTGTAGTTGCCGTGGCCGTCGTTGTCGAACTGGGAGAAGACGTTGTTCCAGACCTCCATATAGCGGTCGCAGTCGCAGCCCACGGTGCAGTCGGGCTTGCCGCAGCCGTATTTCTCGCCCCGGTCGTAGTAGATCTCCGAGCAGGGGCCGCAGGGGCCGGAGCCGTGCTCCCAGAAGTTATCGGCCTTGCCGAAGCGGAAGATCCGGTTTGCGGGAATTCCCTCCTGCTTGGTCCAGATCTCAAAGGCCTCTTCGTCGTTTTCGTAGATAGATGGATAGAGCCGATCGGCCTCCAGCCCGCAAACCTGGGTCAGAAATTCCCAGCTCCAGTGAATGGCCTCCTTCTTGAAGTAGTCGCCGAAGGAGAAGTTGCCCAGCATCTCAAAGTAGGTGCCGTGGCGGGCGGTCTTGCCGATGTTTTCGATGTCGCCGGTGCGGATGCATTTCTGGCAGGTGCAGACCCGGCGGCGGGGGGGCTCCGTCTCGCCCTTGAAATAGGGCTTCATGGGAGCCATGCCGGAATTGATGAGCAGCAGGCTCTTATCGTTCTGAGGAATCAGGGAGAAGGAGGGCAGCCGAAGATGCCCCTTGCTCTCGAAGTAGGAGAGAAACATCTCCCGCAACTCGTTCAGGCCGTGATAGGTTGACATTGGGACCTCCGATGATGAAAAAACGTAGAATTGTTCTCCGATGCCGGGAGAAAGGGCCGGGGGAGCTGATCCGGGATAAAACCGTAATGAAAAACACTCCGCCCATCTACAGGGGCGAAGTGAACGATGAACCGCCAAATCAGGTCTCGTCGCTCTGTAACGGGAGCGTCCGTCCCGCCCCTTGCGGGCCGCATGGAAGCGGAAGGCCGGGCCCGATGACGCCGGAGCGCCTTTCGCTCCGCCCGCAGCCCTCCACCGTCTGCTCCTGCGTTTGCAAATCTTATATTTATAAGTCTATTATAGAGATAATTTGCGGCATTGTCAACTGTTTTTTAGATGATATGCATAGAAGAAAAAAATACCCCCTCCCGCCCCCGAAGGGAAGGGAAGCAAAAGGGAATTTGGCCTTTTTCCCCGGGTTCGGACAGGCCCGCAGGGGCAAGCAAAACCGGGGAAAGTCGCGGTGCGCCGGGATTCGAGCGGAAATTTGCCAAAGTCTTCACAAATCGCGGCGGCAATCCACAACGCCCGGGGGCCGGAATCCCCGCCGTCCGGGGCCGGAATCCGCTTCCGGAGCGCATCCGTGGAAAAACCGCGGGAATGCTTCAGATCAGCGGCGGGGCATTCGCCCCGGGGCGAAGACGGCCTTTTTCGAACCGTCTCGGCGATTCGGCCCCGATCCGCCGGCGGGAGGGCCTTGCCCCGCCAGCCGGGTATCCCCGGCTGATTCTTGTGACGGGGATCGGCTCGTTCCGGCATGGCGGAGTCCGGGTGGTTCCCGGGCGTTCCAAAACGGGACCCGGACAAATCCGCGGCATCCCCACGCCCGGGTTTCCCCTGTAGGGCATCACGGCATAATTATGTGCATAATGCAAGAGACTATTCTGGAAGCGCCTTCCGCATCTTATTCAACTTCCGGTACACGTTATCCATCCCCGGCCCGTCGGCAAATACTTCCTGTGGAAAGCACGCTTCATCCGCCGCGCAGCTGAATAATTTGGTCTCTCAGCACGGCGGCGAACTCGAATTCCATCATCTGCGCCGCCTTGCGCATCTGTTTCTCCAGCCTTGCAATCTCCCGCTCCCGCTCTTCCCTGGTGAGCTTCAGGCCGCCCTTGCCCTGGGCCTCGGCGTCCTGCCGGGTGATTTCGATGAGCTCCCGCACGTCCTTGCGGATGGTCTGGGGGACGATGCCGTGGGCCTCGTTGTAGGCCTGCTGGATGCCCCGGCGGCGGTTGGTCTCCCGGATGGCGTAGTCCATGGCGGGGGTGACGCCGTCGGCGTACATGATGACCCGGCCGTCGGCGTTTCGGGCGGCCCGGCCGATGGTCTGAATCAGGCTGGTGGGGGAGCGGAGGAAGCCCTCCTTGTCCGCGTCCAGAATGGCCACCAGGGACACCTCCGGCAGGTCCAGGCCCTCCCGCAGGAGATTGATGCCCACCAGCACGTCGAACTTCGCCATCCGCAGGTCCCGGATGATCTCCATCCGCTCCATGGCCCCGATGTCCGAGTGCATATAGCGCACCCGGATGCCGTTCTTTTGCAGGAAGCTGGTCAGGTCCTCGGCCATACGCTTGGTCAGCGTCGTGACCAGCACCCGCTCCTCCCGGGCCGTAACCTTGGCGATTTCCTCCATCAGGTCGTCCACCTGGCCCTCGATGGGCCGGACCTCCACCCGGGGGTCCAGCAGGCCCGTGGGCCGGATCACCTGCTCCACGATCTGCCCCGCCCGCTCGGTCTCAAAGGGGGCCGGGGTGGCGGAGACGTAGACCACCTGGTTGATCTTGCTCTGAAATTCCGGGAAGGTCAGGGGCCGGTTGTCGAAGGCGGAGGGCAGGCGGAAGCCGTAGTCCACCAGGCTCTCCTTCCGGGAGCGGTCCCCGTTGTACATGGCCCGGACCTGGGGCAGAGTCACGTGGCTCTCGTCCACGAAGAGCAGAAAGTCCTCGGGAAAATAGTCCATGAGGGTCATGGGAGGGGTGCCGGGGGCCCGGCCCGAAATGACCCGGGAATAGTTCTCAATGCCGGTGCAGAAGCCGATCTCCTGGAGCATTTCCATGTCGTACTCTGTCCGCTGGCGAATCCGCTGGGCCTCCAAGAGCCGGTCGTTTTCCTTGAAATACGCCTCCCGCTCCTCCATTTCCTCCCGGATGGCCACCAGAGCCCGATCCATCTTCTCCTTGGTGGTGACGTAGTGGGAGGCGGGATAGATGGCAACGTGGGAGACTACCCGTTCCGGAATGCCGGTGACGGCGTTGATCTCCGAAATCCGATCCACCTCGTCTCCGAAGAACTCCACCCGAATGGCCCGGCCCGCCCAGTAGGCGGGGTAGATTTCCACCGTGTCCCCCCGGACCCGGAAGTGGTTGCGGGAGAAGTCCAGGTCGTTGCGTTCGTAGCGGATGGAGATGAGCTTTTTCATCAGCTCCTCCTGGGGATATTCCATCCCCGTCCGCAGGGAGATGACCATGTTCTTGTAGTCGATGGGGTCCCCCAGGCCGTAGATGCAGCTCACGGAGGCCACCACGATCACGTCCCGCCGCTCAAAGAGAGAGGAGGTGGCGCTGTGCCGCAGCCGCTCGATCTCGTCGTTGATGGAGGAGTCCTTCTCAATATAGGTGTCCGTGTGGGCAATGTAGGCCTCGGGCTGGTAGTAGTCATAGTAAGAGATGAAGTATTCCACCGCGTTTTCCGGGAAGAACTCCCGGAACTCGGAGCAGAGCTGGGCGGCCAGGGTCTTGTTGTGGGCCAGCACCAGGGTGGGCCGGTTCAGATTGGCAATCACGTTGGCCATGGTGAAGGTTTTGCCGGAGCCGGTGACGCCCAGCAAAACCTGCTCGTCCAGCCCCATTTTGAGCCCCTCGGTCAGAGCGGCAATGGCCTCCGGCTGGTCGCCGGTGGGCTGAAAAGGCGCGTGCAGCTTGAAATCCATGGGGAAGACCTCCCTGCGAGTATGTAGCGCCGGCGATCTGCGGCGGTAGTCACCAGTGACTGGTCACTATGATAATAATCCGCATCTTGCCAATTTGGCTTTCCTCAATTATACCCAATCTGCTTTCCGCCTGCAACAATTATTTTCCCCCGCACCTTCTCCGACAGCTTTTTCCCCGCCGCCCTGCTAAGATGGAATCACAACGAGCGGGGATGATACAATGAGCGGGATCAAACAAAAGAAATCAGGCGTTCCGGGGTGGGTTTCCGCCTGGGAACAAAGATTTATGTTAACCAATGCCGGGCGGCGGACCAGAGAAGGACTGCTGTATCTTGCAGCCGCCTTTCTGCTTTCCGGCCTGGGCTTCCTGGGCGGGCCGCTGCCGCTGGGGGCCTGCCTGACGCTCTGCGTCGGGGGAAGCCTGTCGGCGGG
>JAGABH010000001.1 GCA_017614755.1 Oscillospiraceae bacterium | reverse complement strand
GTAAGCCGCCGCCAGCAGCATTTGTTCGGCGCAGAGGGGGCCGTCCCGGTCAAAGTCCGCCCAATCGATGAACACCCAGTCCTGCTCCCGGCCAACGATGAAGCCGTGCTCATCCCTTTGTCCCATGAGCAGCGCCATCAGGCTTACCATCTGGGGCCACATGCGGTGCAGGAAAGCTTCGTCATGGTACGCTGCTTCATGCTCGCCCATGGCTAAAATCCACAGAATGGAATAATCCAGGATGGTATTGATGTGGGTGGTCACGGGATCGTTGCCCCGGAGGGCAATCAGGGTGCGCTGCTCGATCTCCTTGTCGCCGGTCAGATAACGGTTCACGAACAGGGATTGATAGGCGTCGCCGCTCCAGATCCATTTGTCCCGCTTCACGCCGTCCAGAAAAAACACGTCGCAGCACAGGGAAAAGGTGTGGGCCGCCACATCGAAAATGCGGTTCAGTTCTTCATCGTCGCAATGGAAGGAAGCGCGGACGGGAATATCCACATACCGATGATGCGCCCGGACGGATACTTCGTCCGGCCTGTAACCCGGCAGGAAAGCGTACCGCATGGCCTGGCGGGGGCAGCGGCGCGTTGCCGGGTTCGGGCGGCAGAAAAAATAGCAATCTTTCCCGGCCAGGGCTTCGGCTCTCGATTCGCCTAAGTATACCAGGGGAAGCGCTTCTTTTTCCGAAATGACCTGTACTTCCAATTCGGCGGTCAGTTCCGTTTCAAAGGAAAACAGCGCGCCGCCGTTTACTTCCTCCGCCGCCACGGGCTCATAGCAGGTTTCCACCATGGGCCATTCCGCCACGTTCTGCGTAGGCTTTGTGAAATACCGGTTACTGGCGGCGGGCACGGGGGGTACACAGTAATCCTCCGCTGTCCAGCCGCTGTCAGAAAAGATCACGTCCCCCTGTACGTACACCGCCGGGACGCAGCCGATGCACCCGATATGCAGGCCGATCCTGACTTCTCCCGATTCGCAGGAAATGGGCAGGCCGAAGGGGTATTTGTGCCCGTTCACGTCTGCGTAGCCTGCGGCTCCGGGGGTTCCGAACACGGTAAAGGACGAAGGCTTTTCCAATTGATACGTCCTTCGGAAAACCACCCGCTGGCGGAAGCTGTCGCTTTTCCAGAACGCGGGCCAGGGGCAGCCCCGTTCCACTCGGGAAAAATTCTGTTTCAGGGCGTGGTACTTTTCCAGATCGCCGGGATACCACAGCCATCGCGCCTGATCGTTCATGATGTGTCACTCCTTGCACATGATTTCCGCCTGGGCGGTCTGCTCGCCGTCGGTGACGGTCACCCGCAAAGTGCCTGCGTCCCCAGCCCGCACCACGGCTTGGGCTTCGCCAAAATAGGTAGGCACTGTATCCTGGGCGTAATTACCACGGAAATAGGTGCAGCCGTTGGCTGTGCCCATCACTTCCCCGTTCTCCGCCGATACGGTGACAGGGCGGCGTTCCAGGGGCTTGATTTCTCCGTTTTCGTCGGTATAGCGCATCCGCAGATACACCATTTCCCCGGGGCGGCAAGCCAACCTTTCCGGTTCCAGGCGCAGCACCGTTTTGTCTCCCGCCGTTATCAGCGTGTCGCTGCCCATCTCCCTGCCGCTTTCATCCAAAGCGATGGCCCGCAGTTCGCCGGGCTGGTATGCTGTTTTGAAGATCACCCGGCAGTTTTTCGGCACCGGCTTCGTCCCGATTTCGTTCCCGTTCAACAGCAGCTTCACCTGCCTGGCGGTGGAATACACCTCCACCTGGGTTCCCCTGCCCTCGCAGCCCGGATACGTCCAGCTTCGGATGGCGCGGGTGAGCTGCCAGCCGGTCAGGGTGGGTTTCACGGTTTCGCTGGGCGGAACGACCGCCAGCCGGGGCCCCGGCTCCAGATCAAAGCAAACCCGGGTATAATCCGCTTCGGGGGTCAGCTTGCCGGTCACGTCGATGCGGCAGGTTCCGCCGCGGATGCGGTCTTCGGGGGCGTCGGTGCGGTAGCTGCCGTATTCCGGGCTGTCCCCGCCACATTCGCCGATGTAATCCCAGCCCGCCCAGACGAAATCCCCGATGATCTGAGGATGGGTCTTGGCAAGCTCCCAGAAGGGCCGGGCGTCCCCGATCAGGGTTTCCGAGCCCAAGATCAGGCGCTTGGGGTATTTCCGGCAATCCTTCCGATAACGCCAGTTGCCGTAATTATACCCCGCGATGTCCATGGCGGCAAATACGTCCCTGGTTTTCCAGTCGCAGGGCGGCAGCCACGCGCCGAACTTCATGAAATCCGTGCCCAGCTTGGCGGCCATGTTGTTGAAGAACTCCGAGCCCACGGACTTCTTTTTCTTTTTGGGCTGTTCGGTCTGCTTTTGAGCGCTGGCTTCCGCCTGCTTTTTTGCTTTTTCATCGCTGTAAACGCCCATGCCGATGCTGCTGAGGAAATTGAAGAAAATATTGATCCCGCAGGTCACGGGCCGGGTGGGGTCGATTTCGTGCAGATACGCCGTAAAATCTTTCTGCAATTGGATGCCCTTTTCCTGCGCGCTTTCCGCCACCTCGTTACCGGTGGAATACATGATCACGCTGGGGTGGTTATAGTCTTTGTCCACCAGACTGCGCAGGTCTTTCTTCCACCAAGTGAGCACGTTGGAAGCGTAGTCGTGCTCGGTTTTGTGCATGTACCAGCAATCCACGTACTCGTCCATCATCAGCATGCCCAGCCTGTCGCAGGCGTCCAGCAGGTACTTGGAAGCAGGATTGTGGGCGGAGCGCACGGCGTTGTACCCTGCCGCCTTCAGGATGCGCACACGGCGTTCCTCCGCTTCGGGATAGGTGCAGGCCCCCAGCAGCCCGTTATCATGATGGATGCACGCACCGCGAAGCACCACCCGCTCCCCATTGATGGCCATGCCCTGTTCCGGATTCCAGGAAAGGGTGCGGACGCCGAAAATGGTTTCCGCCTGATCTTCCCCAAAGATGACGCGGAGGGTGTACAGCGCCGGATGCTCCGGGCTCCAAAGTTCCGCGCTGTCCAGTTCTATATCCGTGCTGTTTTTCCCATTGACGGCAGCGATCACGGTATGCGCCAGCAACTTGTTTCCGTCCAGCACTTCGATGTCCGCAATGCCGTCGCCCACGACGATCCATTCGACCCGAATGCGTTTCGGTGCAATGGACAGGGTGGTGACGCGAATCCCGTCCCGGACGATCTGCTTTTCGCCGCCGAACCACAGCCATACAGGCCGATAGATGCCCGTGCCGGAATACCAGCGGGAATTGGGCTGATCGGCGTTATGGGCGATCACGGTGATTTCGTTTTCCCCGTCTTCGTTGAGCAGCCCGTCTAAATCAATGGAAAAATCCGTATAGCCGTAGGGCGGCGCATCCACCTTCTGGCCGTTCACCGTGATTGCCGGGTCGTGATACACGCCCTCGAATTCCAGCTCCAGGTGCTTTCCTTTTGCCTCCTCGGGCATGGTAAACACTTTTCGGTATTCGTAATCCCCGCCCTCGAAAAAGCCGATGTTCCCTTCCCCTAAGCTGTCGGGCACCCGCCGTTCTGTGCGCATGGCGTCGTAGGGCAACCGCACGGGGTACGCTTCCAAATCGCCCTTCAAGGCCCGGCATGTCCAATCCCCGTTAAAGTCCAGCTTTTTCATGGTTTTTCATTTCCTTTCCAGTGCTTTTCTCAAATCTTGGATAACCTGTTCGGTGCGGATGCGCGCCCCTTCCGTGCTGGTGTGGCTGTCGATCAGCCAGAAAAATCGTCCCGGCAGCAGATAAGCTTCCATTTCCGAAATCAGCGGCACATCCAAGTTTTCTTGCAGCCATTCATGGAGCGCCTGCCGCGCTTCCGGAGTGCTTTGTTCTGTCAGGGAAGCGCTGTTCCGGGGGGTATAGCTGAAATAGACCGCAACGCCCTTTTCCGTAAAGGGGGCCAGCGCCTCGTTTAGGCGCTGGATGGTTTCCAGCGGGAAGCTGTCCACCGTGTAAGGCGCGATGTTGTGCCGAAGCCGTTCATCTGTGTCCCCGTTGGGCCGGGGCAGGATGAAATCGCCGTATTGGTTGTATGTGCTAAAGGTGTAAGAGTTTCCGTCGTCGTCATAGGCTGCCGGGCTGACCGTATAGCTTTTCCTGGGCATTTTGCTTCGGATATTCAGGTATTCCCCGAAGCTGTCGAACACGCCGGAAAAGCTGCTCATGTCCAGCTCCGCCACCGCGTCGTAATTGCTTTCCATCATGGCCCAGAAGCCCGTGTCCAGCCGGTTGGAAACGCAGAATTGCTCTTGGATGGCGTCAAACTCCGGGGCATAGAGCAGGATGTCTCCTGCTTCCATGTGACGCAGGATCAAAGCCAATTGGGGCAGGGCGTTGGTATAGGCGTACACGCCCATATTGACAGGTTCATATTCGGGAAACGCTTCTTTCAGCAGGGGCGAATCATAGCCGTACCGCCCGGAGGACCCGGAAGAAAGCACGATTTTATGCTTTCCTTCCAGTGTCAGCAGATAATCAAACTTATCCTGGAAGGTATCGAAGTAACTGCCGCTGTAAACCGGACTTGTGGCGGCGTTGACCTGCAGGGTAAGCGGGCCGGTACAGCCGGAAAAACTGCCGTCTGAAATGGTTTCTAAGCTGTCATACAAAAGGATGGTATCAACCGCGCAGTCTGTAAACGCCTTTTCCTCCACTGTACGCAGCGCCGGAGACAGCACCAGTAGCGAAAAGTCTTTTTCCTGAAACGCCCCCGCCCGGATCGTCCGCACGGGAAGCCCTTCATGCGTCAGAGGGATCACGCAGGTTTCCTCCGCGCCGTGATAACCGATGATGGAAGCGGTTTTTCCGTCCGTTTCCCAGTCAAAATCGCTGTCCAAAGTGCAGGGAAGCCATTGGGCATACAGCTGATTGCCCTGGGCCGGGTCGTACCGGCTGCCGAGGCCCACGGACAGGCCGCTGCCATCCGGCACTGTATTCCAGCCAATCAGCACATGATCCGCCCATTCAAACCAGACCGTACCGGGAAGGGTGTTTTCCCGAATGTGGACGAACGTGATTTCACGGGTCAGGGTATCTCCAGCCTGTCCGCGCAGCGTGCCGCCATTCCCGATAAAATGGATGCTGGTGGCGATTTTTGCCGCGGGGGACAGTTCTTTTATGGACGCGGGAGATTCGGCGCTTTGCGCCGCTTCTTGCTCTATCGTTGTATTTTCCTCCATCGGGCGCAGCCGGGCGGCATGGTGAGCCCAAAAGTAGTTGGTGCAATAGCTGCCGTACCGGTCCTTTGGCACAGCGACCACCGCCTCGGTACCGTCCAGCAGTCCTTCTCCCACAGAACACAAACCCGGATCGTCCTGGAACAGGAGGATGGTTTTCAGAGAAGCACAGCCGGAAAACGCGCCGTCCGGGATGATACGGATATTGTTTTGCAGGGTCAGTTCTTTTAGATAGACGTTGCCCGCGAACACAGATACATCAAAGGAAACAACGTTCATTCCTTCGTGGCTCACGGGTACGGTCAGACTTTCCCGCATCGTGCCAAGATTGGACAAGCCCACAATGACAGCATTGCCATCCCGGTTTTCATACAGGAAACAATCTTCATCTTCGATGTTTCCTTCCCGCAGGACAAACGCCGTGCTTTCCGGCTGGGCGGGCATTTCTATGGTCACCGGGTTTTCGTCCCCTAAAACGGCTTTCAGTTCCTCTGCGAGCAGGGCCGTATTCACCACCGCCCCAGTTCCGTTCAAATTGAAATTGGTGTCATAGAACCAGTTCGGTTCCATCAAGATCCGTTCCGCCGAGCCCAGCAGTTCGCAGGCCAGGGACGCGCAAAGCCTTTCCGTGAAATCTTCCATGCGTTCCCGTTTCTCTGGTTGCATCGCTGATTCGTTCATGGGGCAAAAACGGAAATACACCCGCACATTTTTCTT
>JAGABH010000029.1 GCA_017614755.1 Oscillospiraceae bacterium | reverse complement strand
GGCCTGCTCCATGGCGGCGGCAGCCCTGTCGGAGCTCTGCAATATGAACCTGGCCCAGATCGAGTACGCGGCGGAGATCGCCCTGGAGCACCACCTGGGCCTGACCTGCGACCCCATCTGCGGTCTGGTGCAGATTCCCTGCATCGAGCGCAACGCCGTGGCCGCCATGCGGGCCATGAACGCCCTGAACCTGGCCTACTTCCTCTACGACACCCGCTCCATCAGCTTTGATATGGTGGTCAAGACCATGTACCAGACCGGCATCAATATCTCCAAGGCTTTCCGGGAGACCGCCGAGGGCGGCCTGGCCCGGCTCTACCGGCGAGGCAGGTGACGGGGGAAGGTGACGATTGACAGGTGACAGGTGACAATTTTGAGGTAAGAAAGAACAAAGGATGCGCCTGTTTGTAGTTCCTGCAATCTGCCTGCCGTACCTTGCCCGCAAGAAAAACTTTTCTCCCGAGACAAATTTCCTGTTGCTTTTTTCCAGACGGTCTGTTATAATCTATTCCACAAACAGACCTGCGGATATAGTTCATCGGTAGAACGTCAGCTTCCCAAGCTGAACAGGAGGGTTCGACTCCCTTTATCCGCTCCACGAAAAAGACGGCCCGGTGGGCCGTCTTTTCCTGTAACCGACGCTTTTTCGTCAGCATACGATTCAGCCTTTATCCCAGCAGGCTTTGATCGAAGGCGAACAGCGTTTCGTTGATTTCCGGAATGTTGTAGTTGCCCCGGGTGATAAAGTATTCGATGATGACGTCGAATTTACTGCTGTGGGAGAGGGCAAAGCCTGCCTTCATCAGCAGCTCGGCGGCCTCCGGCAGGGGCAGCTCCAGGGCGATGGCAAAGGCGATGGCGGTGGGCTTGGAGGGGCGGTAGCCCGGATCGGAGCGGATTTTGGAAAACAGCTTCCGATCCACGTTGGCCCGCTTGTAGCAGTCGGCGTCCTTCATGCCCTTCTCGTCGATCTTCCGCAGCAGCATCTGGGAGAAGCTCTCGTCCAGACAGCGGAGCCGCTGGTCAAGGCTTTCCTCCTCCCGGGCTTCGTCCATGACGGCGTTTGGGAAAAGCGCCTCGGCCATCGTCGGGGCGGACTCCTTCCGGGCGGCAGTCCGGCCAAAGAACCGGTTGGTCTGCTTGGCTTTGGGGGCGCTCCCCGCCGCCATAGAGGCAGCCGCGAAAACCGGCGGCTCAATCCAGTTTTTGTCCAGATAATCCCGGACTTCCGCATACAGCTGCCGGCGGCGTTCTTCGTCAAATTGAGCGGTCATTTTTCCTGCTCCTTATCGAATGATTTTCGACGGCTTCAAATACCGCTCCTGCTCCGAGAAGACACAGCCGCAGTATTTCTGAATGTAGAAGCCCAGCTCCCGGGCTCGCTCCTGACCCTGCCGGAACAGGGGCCGGAAGTCCTGATACTGGAAGCGAATGTGATAAGTGTCGGCGGCCCGCTCCGCCACCTCTTTCAACAGTTCGTGATTCTGATAGGGAGAGATGAAGAGGCTGGAGGTGAAGCTGTCAAAGCCCTTTTGCGCGGCGTACTCCGCCGCGGCAAAGAGCCGCATTTCATAGCATTTTACGCAGCGGCCCTCGATGTCCTCCGCCACGGCCCGGACGAAGGGCCGCAGGCCGTAGTCGTCCTGCTCCACCAGGGGCAGGGCAATGGAGGCGGCGTAGTCCCGCAGGCAGTTCCGGCGGGCCCGGTATTCCGTAAAGGGGTGAATGTTGGGGTTGTACCAGTAGCCGGTCAGCTCCTGACCGTCCCGGCGCAGGGTGTCGATGCACATATTGGCGCAGGGAGCGCAGCAGATATGCAGCAGGGTTTTCATAGAAAAGCACCTCGTTTCCTGGGGCTATTGTACCGCGGAAACGGGGTGCTGTCAATTCAAGTTTTTGAGAGGATGTGCCCCAGCTCCACCCCCAGAACAGCGGCCGCGGCGGCTTTCATCAGATCGAAGCCCACGAAGGGTGCCACGCAGACGGAAAGGGAATGGGCGAAGTCACTGTTTGTGACCAGGGAGAATTGAATCGTTCCGCAGAGGTAGCACAGAACCATGCCCGCCAGACAGCCGAGGAAGGCGAACAGAATTTCCAGCCGCCGATTTCCCGCGGGAAGCCGCCGGATCAGGGCGATCACCGGCACCATCAGCAGGTAGGACCAGATATAGCCCCCCGTGGGGCCGGGGATGGCGCTGAGCCCGGTGTTGCCCCCGGAGAAGATGGGCAGAAACAGTCCCAGCCCCAGGTAGACCAGCAGGGAGAGCTGGGCGGAAGCCCAGTCCAGGGCCACGGCGCAGAGCATGACCGCAAAGATTTGCAGGGCAAAGGGAATCGGCCCGGAGAGGGGAATCGCCAAGGGAGAGCAGAGGCATAAAAACGCCGCAAAGATTGCCGCGCGCAGCATCCGCGTCAACTGTTTGTGGGACATTTCTCGATGGGTCCTTTCCTCATGTTTCGGACTCCATCTTACATCGAACAGGGATAATTGTCAACCAAAATTGATGCGATTTTGGTTGACAATTTGCAAATTGTGGGAAAAGCGGAAAGCGCTTGACAATCGAACAAATGTTTGATATGATAGAAACGGGAGGTGATCCGGATGGAATACAGCACCCAAGTGGATATGATTGCCGTCTGCAGCGCGGACGGCAGCTTCCAGCCCCTGCGCTTCCGCTTTGAGGACCGGGATCAGCAGATTCACCGGGTTCAGGTGCTGGAGGTCCTGGCCTGCCGGGAGGTGAAATATGTGACGGTAGAGGCCTATGAATATACCTGCCGGGCCCGCACCGAGGACCGGGAAACCCTGGTGCGGGTGCGCTACGCCGTCCGAAGCCACCGCTGGAGCCTCCAAGGAACCGTTCCCTGTCCTCGCATTTCCGACTTGACTCG
>JAGABH010000028.1 GCA_017614755.1 Oscillospiraceae bacterium | reverse complement strand
TCGCCGCCGGAGATGGCCACGCCGAACATCCGGTCGGAGGCGGAGCAGATCTCATAGGCGTTGAGGATGCCCTTTGGGCTCTCCAGCGCGGCCATGAGCAGGGTCCGGCCTTCCTCTACGCCGAACTCACGCTCGGCGGCGAGGACGTGCTCCTCCACGGTCTTGACATCCTGGGCGCTCTCGCACTTGGCAATACGGATGCCGTCGGCGCCGCCGGCGACACAGACCCGGATGTCCTCCTGCCAGTGGGGGGTATCCAGACCGTTGATTCGGACGATCACTTCGGTGTCGCCGTAGTCAATGGTCTTCAGAGCGTGATAGAGGGAAAAGCGGGCGGCGTCCTTCTGGTTCTCCGCCACGGCGTCCTCCAGGTCCAGCATGATGGAGTCCACACCGTAGATGTAGGCGTCCTTAATCAGGCCGGGCTTCTGGGAGCTCATGAAAATCATGGTTCTGCGCAGGCGGAACCGTTCAGGCTTCGGACGAGGAATCATCTGATTACACCTCCCCAGGGAATGTTGGCCTGCGACTTGTCGCAGCTGCGGAGCACAGCGCACTCCACACGGGCCTTGATGGTGCAGTCCAGAGCGCCCTTGTCCACGATGGTGACCTTGGCATCCTTGACCTCCAGCCGGTCCAGGGTTTCCAGAACGGTCTTTTTGATCTGACGGCCATACTGATTCATAACGCTGCTGGTGAGAGACAGCTCAATACCGTCGTTGCCCGGCTCCAGCGTGACCATCAGATCGCTGGATTCCAGGGTGCCCGCCGTGGCAGGCTTCAGAATTTGCATAGAAAAAACGCCTCCTTAATCAAATTCCGTAGAGCATTGTACCACAGGAAACCGGTTCTGACAAGGGCATTTTTGTGATTTTTGTTCGTGTTTTTTCTGATTTGGGCTAACACTTTTTGTGATTTTAGATAATTCCGCCGGACGTTTACATTATTTATGAGAAGAATTGCAATTTTGCAAAAATGTGGTATAATAGTACGAATGAAATCAAAAGAACGGGGATGGCGCCCATGCCCAAAAAACGAACCTTTCACAATTTCCGACCCGGCGATTTGTCGGGACTGGAGCGGAAGCTGAATGAGATGTCCGCCGCCGGATGGCAGGCGGTAAAGCCGGGCCGACTGGTCCAGACCTACCGGCAGGAGCCGGGGGCCTTTGTCCACCGCTTTGGCTGCAGCGCCCATCGGCCCGGCAGCGCCGACGAAATCACCTGGCTGGCCGCCCAGGAGCGGGCAGGCTGGAAGCCTGCCGCCCGGAAGAAGGGCTGGATTCTTTTCCGCAAGCCCGCCGACCAGTCGTCGCCGGAGGATACCCTGGCGGACGGCCGGGAGACGGTGGAGACCCTGTTCAAGGCCAAAATTGCCCGACTGGAAAACCTGCGCAGGGTTTTTCTGGTTTTGGGAACGCTGATTCTGCTGGGGGGCTATTTTGCCGCTCTGCTGCCCCTGATGTACGCCTCCGCCCTCCCGCTGCTGGGGGTGGCCTGGGCCACCTGCCGGATCAAGTACCTGGAGGAGAGCACGTAGGGACGAGCACCTGTGCCTTTCATGGGTATTGGTCGTCCGAATGAATTGTGCCCGGCGGCACATGAATTGCATGAATGCTGAATTGTCCCGGGGACATGATTTGCCCTGCGGGGCGTTGGCGGCGCACTTAGGCAGCGCCGCGGTATGCACCGGTTGACGGAATGCAAAACGCAGAATGCGGAAAGGAAAACTTAAGAAATACAAAAATGACTGATTTTTTGAACGCTACCCTGACTGCGGAGCAGCTTTCCACCGTTTCCGAGCTTGCCCTGGCCCACGTGGGAGACGCCGTATTCGAGCTGCTGACCCGGACGGAGCTGATCTGCGCCGGGAGCCGCCGGAAGGTTCACGACCTCCATGCCCAGACCGTGGCCCGGGTCACGGCCCCCGCCCAGGCGGCCTTTGTGGAGGCGCTCCTGCCCCTGCTGACCGAGGAGGAAACCGCCGTCTACAAGCGGGGCCGCAACGCCCACTCCCACCCGGCCCCCAAGTCCGCCACCCCCGGCCAGTACGCCCGGGCCACCGGCCTGGAAACGCTCTTCGGCTGGCTGTGGCTGACGGGGCAGAAGGTGCGGGTCAGCGAGTTGTATGCCCTTGGAAGAAACCCGTAGGGGCCGATGCCCACATCGGCCCTCCCTGCGTATGGAGACAAGGGCGGATGTGGGCATCCGCCCCTACGAATAGGAACTGAAACTATGCCATTAGACGCGATCTTTCTAACCGCATTGACGGAAGAACTGAACCAGACCCTTCCCGGAGCCCGGATCGACAAGATCCAGCAGCCGGAGCGGGACACGGTGCTGCTGCATCTGCGCAGCCCCGCCGCGGGAAACCGGAAGCTGCTGATTTCCGCCTCTCCCAACCATCCCCGGCTTCACTATACCGACGCCCGGTGGGAGAATCCCGCTCAGCCGCCCATGTTCTGTATGCTTCTGCGGAAGCACCTGGCCGGGGGCCGGGTGCTCTCCCTGCGGCAGCTTCCCCTGGAGCGGGCCGTGGACCTCTGCGTGGAGAGCGCCGACGAGCTGGGAGAGCTCAGCGAAAAGCACATCTATCTGGAGCTCATGGGCCGCAACTCCAATCTGATCCTCACCGGTCCCGACGGCCGGATTATCGACTGCCTGCGGCGGGTGGACTTTGAAATGTCCGAGAAACGCCAAGTTCTGCCCGGCCTCTTCTACCGGGAGCCCCCCGCCCAGGGAAAGCTGGACTTCCGGGACGAGACCGGGGAAAGCCTCCGGGCGGCGCTGGAGGAGGTGGATCATCCCACAACCCTGGACCGCTGGCTCATGGACCGCTATGCGGGGATTTCCCCGCTGATTGCCCGGGAGCTGGCCCTGCTTGCCACGGGCCGGGTGGACCCGGACGTGACGACGCTGGACCGGGCGGCCCTGGCCGCCGGCCTGGACCGGGAATTTCGCGGGCTCACCGGGGGCTTCGTCCCCACCTGCCTGTATCTGAACGGCGAGCGGAAGGACTTTTCCTTCCGGCCCATCCGTCAATACGCGGGCTACATGAGTCAGGAGAGCTTCCCCGGCTTTTCGGAGCTGCTGGACGACTTCTACACCGGCAGGGCCCTGAACGAGCGGATGCGGGCCAGGACCCAGGCCATCCACAAGACCCTGACCAATCAGCTTTCCCGCGTCCGTCGGAAGCTGGCCAACCAGGAAAAGGAACTGGAGGCCACCTTTGACCGGGAGCGGCTGCGGCAGCTGGGAGATATTGTCACCGCAAACCTCCACATGATCCAGCGGGGCCAGGCCCGGCTCACTGCGGTGGATTTCTATGACCCGGAGATGAAGGAAATCGAAATCCCGCTGAACGTGACCCTCTCCCCCCAGCAGAACGCCGCCAAATACTACAAGGACTACACCAAGGCCAAGCACGCGGAGAAATTCCTGACAGAGCAGATTGAGCTGGGCAGGACGGAAGAATCCTACCTGGCCTCCGTGCTGGAGGCCCTGGACCGGGCGGAGACCGAGGCGGACATTTCCGACATCCGCACCGAGCTCACCGAAGGGGGCTACCTCCGGCAGACCGACCGGAAGAAGCAGATGAAGGTCCCCGCCTCCAAGCCCATGCAGTTCCAATCCTCAGACGGGATTCAGATTCTGGTGGGCCGGAACAACCGGCAGAACGATCTGCTTACCACGAAAATGGCCTACAAGACCGACCTCTGGCTCCATGTGCAGAAGGCCCACGGCAGCCACGTCATCATCGCCTGCGCCGGCGCTCCCGTGCCGGATCAGACCGTCACCGAGGCGGCGGAGCTGGCTGCCTGGTTCTCCCAGGCCCGCCAGGGCCACAACGTCCCCGTGGACCTCTGTCCGGTGCGCCAGGTGAAAAAGCCTGCCGGCGCCAAGCCCGGCATGGTGGTCTATGAGAATTATCGGACGGTGTATGTGACGCCGCACGAGCCAAAATAATTGAAAATTGACAGGTGACAGTCGACAGTTGAACGTGTCCCTTCGGGACGAATTTGATTATTTGTCTTTCAAATTTCAAAAAGACATCGAAATTGTCAACTGTCAATTCAAAAAAGGAGGTACTTCCCATGCAAGAGTTCACTCCCATTGAGAAATTGACCCTTGGAATTCCCGGCGCGGGACGGCGCACTTTGTTGGCCGCTCTGCCGGAGGACCTGTGCTGCCCGGCAAACTTCCGGCTTTGCGTTCTGGACGCCGCCCGGCTGGACGCCCCGGCGCAGATTGCCCTGCTGGACGAGCTGGCGGCGGACCCCGGCCTGGAAATCTTCTTTGCTCTGAACAAGGCCGACCGGCCCAGCGCCACCCAGAACGCGGTGAACAGCGCCATGGCCCTTCTGCGGGAGCGGGGCTTTGCCCAGCCCAGGCTTTGGCCGGTCTGCGCCGCCGCGGCCCGGCTCTTCTCCCTGTCCCCGGAGGATCAGGAGCTGCCGCCCAGAAAGATTACCGCGCAGGCAGAGTTTTTCCAGCGCTTTGCCCCGGGCAAGAACAGCCTTTCCTCCCTCTCTGTCACCGAGGCCGAGCCGGTTCGTCTCCTGGACGGCCGGGAGCTGAACCCGGAGCTCCTCCGGCTGGCCCGAATCAATACCGGCGTCCCTGCTCTGGAAGCGGCCATCCGTGTCCTGGAATTCCAGGGTCAGCAATCAGAGTGTGGTTCAGGGTTCGGGGTTCAGGATTCAGAGCCCGCTGAGGCGGCCCTTGGCCGCCAGCCCGGGGCGGAAGCCCCCGAAGAAGCCCCCGCGCCTATTGGCCGCCAGCCCGAGGCGGAAGCCCCAGAAGAAGCTGCCGCGCCCGCCCAGACGGCGACGTTCACGGATTCTTTGGAGGAACAGATTGACACCCTGCTGGACGTGCTGGATGCGGGCGGTGCGCCCATTGCCGAGCCCGTGGTGGACCTGGCTCCCCTGCGGGAGCAGATGGAAAAGGCCGACTGCGCCGCTCTGGTGGAAATGGCCCGGAGCATTCAAAACGGCAGCGACCCCGCGCCCTACCGGGAGCAGGCCCTGGATGCGCTCCATGCCGCCTATCAAGCCCGGGAGCTGGAGGAGCTGGAAGCCATGACCGAGGGCGTGGAGGAGCTGGAGCTCCCGGCCCTGCGGAACCTGGTGGATCGGATCAACAACGGGGCCTATACCGTCCAGGCCCGGACTCCCTTTGCCCAGCGGGTTAACCGCCGGATCGACGCCCTGATGGACGAGAACCTTTCCGCGCTCTGCGAGGGGGTAGAGGAGGCGGATGCCCAGACCCTGACGAAGATTCGTCAGAGCGTGGATCGGGCCGACTGCGCCGATGTCCTGAAATCGGACTACTACCGCCGCATTGAGGCCCGGCAGGAGCAGTTGGATGTGGAGAATCTGGAGCGGGTCACCGCCGGAGTGGAGACCATGTCGGAGAAGGAGCTCCGGACCGTGGCCGTCACCCTGGAGGCCAATAACTGGAATCCCAAGTTTGTCACAGCCTACCGTCACAAAGTGGCTCTCCGCCGGGAGATCGTGGTCTTCCGGGAGTTGGAGCAGGAGTTGGCGGATCTGAACGATATGGAGCGCCGGGAGGTGCTTTCTCTCCGAGAGCGGATTGCCGGCAAGGAGTTGGCGCCCCGGTTTACCGCCGGGCCCCTGGAACAGATTGACGAGCGGCTCTACCGGATGGATATGCTGCGCCTGATGGCCCTGAACAACGACTTCGACATGCTGGACTTTGAGGGCCTGGATAATCTCCGTGCCCAGGTGGGCCGGGGCGACTACACCCCCCGGGCCCGGGCCGAATATCTGGGCCGTCTGCGGGAGCGGGAGGAGGCCCTGGTGGTGGAGAACACCGACGCCCGGGCTCAGCTGGCCCGCCAGCTCATCGGCCAGCACAAGCTCCGCATGGCGGACTTCACCTTTGCCGGCCGGACTGAGCTCTACCGGGGGAAGCTGGAGGCCTTCTGGGGCGGCAGCGGCATGGAACAGCCCCGGGATATCCCCGTCTTTCTCTTTGACAACGGCAGCGACTACGCCTTCACCGGCGAGCGCTTCTACTATAAGGCGGGCAAGGAGCTGGCCTTCCTGCCCATTGCCGACCTCCAGCGCTTCCAGACCATGCGGCAGCACATGAGCCTGCTGTTGCAGGTGGTCCGAAAGGACAACACCTATCTGCTGACGGAAGCCAAAATCAGCCGGAGCGGCTCTGAGCGAACCGTGGACTTCCTCAACGACTGCCTGCGCCGGTGGAACGAGCCGGAGCTGATCGGCGCCCGCTCTGCCAGCCCCATCCGCACCCGCCGCTTTGAGGCAACGGATTACACCGAGCCGGTGGAGTCCTGCCTGCCGGATGTGGCTATGGCACTGACCCTCTTCCGCCGCCGTTACGACGGTGAGCGGCTGCGGGAGGGCAACCTCTTCCGGCCGGGGGATGAGACCTGGGGCGCAAAAGCGGCCCGGCTGCTGGCCGGCCTCGGCCTGCCGGAGACCACCCCGCTGATCTGGTACGACGCCACCGTCCTGCTGGGTTCCTTCCGGGAGGGCGTGGCTGTGGGTCCCCGGGCAATCTATTGGAAGGACAGCAAGCTGCCCCTGCAAACCGTTCCCCTTGAGGATATCTATTCCATGGATCGGAACGGCAAGCGCATGACCATTACCACCCTGCGGGGCCAGAGCTTCCAGGTGGAGATGCCTGCCGTGATGATTCCTCTTGTGGAGGACTATGTCCGAACCATCCAGCTGGGCAAATGTCTCCGCAGCCGGGAGGAGCAGGCATGAGCAAAACCAAAGCCCCTTCCGCCCCAAAGAAGACGTCCGGGGCCTCTTCCGGCTCCGGGGAAAAGCCCCGCCTGCCCCGCTGGCGGCGGATTCTGATTCTGCTGTGTCTGCTGGGCTTTCTGGCTTTTTGCACCCCGTTAGCGGGAGGAATCCTGAACGTAGCCAACGGAGCCGCCATGACAGGCTTCCTGCTGCTGGCCGCGGTCTTCCTCTGGTGGCCGGGCTTTCTCCGGCTGCTGGGCAGGATTTGGGCCAAGCCGCTGGGTAAGGTACTGCTGCTGGTGGTGGGAGTGGGCTCCGGCGTGGTGATTCTCACCCTGGCGGTGCTGTTCTGCCTGGTGGCGACCAAGCTCTGGAGCTCTCCCAAGGAGCCCTGTCCTACGGTGATTGTCCTGGGCTGCCAGGTGAAGGGCTCAAACCCCTCTCTGCTGCTGAGCTTCCGGATTGATGCGGCGGCAGAATATCTGGAAGCCAACCCGGCGGCCGCTGCCATTCTGACCGGCGGCAGGGGCCCGGGGGAGGACGTCACAGAGGCCTCCTGTATGTATGAGGCTTTGGTTGCCAGGGGGATTGACCCGGCCCGGCTCTATCTGGAGGAGGAAGCCCGGAACACCCGGGAGAACCTGGAGTTTTCCAAGGCGTTGATGGAACGGGAGGGCCTGCGCGGTCCGGCGGTAATTATCAGCAATGACTTCCATATCTACCGGGCCCTGAAAATGGCCGGGGATTTGGGCCTGCCCGCCCAGGGCCTGGCCGCCCGGTCCAACTGGTACAGCCGTCCCACCTATATGCTCCGGGAGGCAATGGCCCTGGTGCAGTACGTATTTTCCGACTGAAAAATCAGGGAATAAAAATCCATGGCTCGTGAGCCATTCACAATCCTTTCTGTAAAGGAAATCGAGCAATGAAGAAATTTTTGTCACTCTTTCAAACCATCGGCGAGAAGCCCTGGCTGCGGCGGGGTCTCCAGGCCCTGACGGTGCTGGGAGTCAGCCTGGCGCAGGCCTTTCAGCTCCATTACAGTATGTCCCGGGGGCTGGGAGACTTCTTCCGCCTGGGCCTGCTGCTGATTCTGCTGAACCTGGGCATTCTGCTCTGGCTCAATCTTGGAGCCAAGCTGCTGTTCCAGAAATGGCACATCTCCATCGCGGTTACCGCTGTGCTGGTTACGGTTTGGAGCATAGCCAACTTCTATGTGGTGAAGTTCCACGGCAGCCCCCTGCTGTTCAGTGAGTTCGCCAATTTCCAGACCGCCATGAATGTCATCGACGGCTACACCCTGGCCTGGGAGCGGCGGCTGACCTGGATGGTGCTGCTGGGACTGGCGGAGCTTGGGGCGGCGCTGCTTCTGGGCCTTTGCCGGAAGCGGGATACCAGATTCTGGGACCTGCGGCAGATTCTGCTCACCCTGGGGGCCTTCGGCGGCGTGACCCTGCTGCTCTGGCTGAGCCTCTTTGTCTGGCAGAAGCCAAAGCCCCGGGATACCATCGCCTGGGACTGGCACGAGGGCGTGGAGGGCTACGGCTACGCCTCCATCATTGTGGAGGATGTGGACCGCTCCATCCACTATCTGCGCCTTCCGGAGAATTACAGCCCGGATCACCTGGACAGCGTCCAGCCGTCCTCCGCCCAGACCCCGTCGGCTTGCCCGGACATCATCCTGATCGTCAACGAGACCTTCTACGACCCGGCGGAGATCATGGATTTTCACACCGACGAGGACTACATGGAGGACTTCTGCGGCATTGACGGCGCAGTCTACGGCAAGGCGCTGATCCCCCATGTGGGCGGCGGCACCAACAACACCGAGTTTGAGGTTCTGACGGGAAATTCCATGGCTCTGCTCACCCGCTACGCCCCCTTTAACTATGTCAGCCTGAACAAGGATGAAACCGGTGCGCCCCGCTATCTGAAAGCCCTGGGCTATACCTCCGCGGCCCTCCACTGTGAGCCTGCCACCAACTATTCCCGCCACCGGGCCTATCCCGCTATGGGGTTTGACACCGTGGTTATGGGCAACGAGAACTTTATCTGCCGGAAGTACGGCAATCGCCGAAATCTGGACGAAGACAACTACCAGGATATGCTCCGGGTCGGGGAGAGCCTGGGCGACGGCCCCCGGTTCCTCTATCTGCTGACCTTCCAGAACCACGGCGGCTGGGAGTCCAACGATTCCAGCTTTGACACCGTCCACGTGCAGGAGGATTTCGGCGATATGACCGAGATTCTGAACGAATATCTGACCAGTATCCGGATGTCCGGCACCGCGTTCCGGGCCCTGACCGAGCAGGTGGCCGCCTCCGGGCGGCCCACCGTGATCTGTATGCTGGGGGATCACGCACCCTCCTTTATTGGAAAGCTGCCCGCCCGGGAGTCCTATTCCGAGGAGGAGAAAAAGATGCGCCAGCGGCTGGTGCCCTATGTGATTTGGTCCAACTTTGACCTGGACCTGCCGGAGGAGACCGACTATGCCAGCGCCGTGGACCTGATGGCGATGGTGTACCGGGCTGCCGGTCTGCCCACCTCCGCCTACCAGGACCAGATTCTGGCCCTTCACGATCTGGTTCCCGTCCGTTCTCCCGACGGTCTGTATATGACCGCTGCGGGAGAGGTCGGCAAAATTCAGGACAGCCCCTATCAGCAGGCGGTCGAGCTCTACTACGAGCTGGAATACAACGCCCTGCACCGGGGCT
>JAGABH010000027.1 GCA_017614755.1 Oscillospiraceae bacterium | reverse complement strand
CTCATTTTATCTTGACAAAATTGCCAAGGGTTTCCGAAACCGAAGTAATGTAAGCAAAGCTGCCGGGGTACTTGCTGATGATGGACTGAATATCGGCAACCTGGTGTTTGTTGATAATGCAAATCACCAGACTCTTCTGCTCATGAGTGTAGCCGCCTTCTGCCGGAAGCATGGTCACACCGCGGTTGAGGTGCTTGATCAGATCATCAGAAAGCTCCTGGGGATGCTGGGTGATAATCTCGAATTTCAGGGCCGACTTGGAGCCCTGGAGAACCTTATTGCCCATCATAGAGAGGACAAAGCTGTAAATAATACAGCAAATCACAGGCTCAAACTGGTACCCGTAGACAAAATAGGATGCGCAGGCAATGACGGCGTTGATGGCAAAGGACAGCCAGGCCACATTGTACTCCGGGTGATAGTGGCGGATGCAGAAGCTCACCACATCCGTGCCGCCGGAGCTGCCGTGGCAGCGCAGGCAGAAGCCATAGAAAGCGCCGTTTACAGCGGCAGCGGCCACGGGAGCCAGAATGGTACTGGTGCCGGTGTCGGTATGATAGATGAATTTGCCAAAATCAAATTGATCCAACACAACCAAAAAAACAGAAAAGCTCAACGTAAAGGTGAAGGTCTTGATGACGAACTCCCGATTCACCAGTTTCCAGGCTACAATCAGGATGGGGATATTGAGTAGCAGGTTCAGATAGGCGGCGCCGGAGTGAATATTAAAATGCTTTTCCAGGAGATATTGGGCCATGGTGGCGATACCGCCTACGCCGGACGGAGCAAATTGATTGGGAAAAATAAACAGTTTATAGGAAAAAGCCATGGCAAGCGCAAACAGTGGGAACAGGATCAGCGTCTTGTATTCCGCCTTATGCTGGTTTGGATTACTCATTGGCAAAACCTCCATAAAAATTCTTGTGGCATTGTAGCACAGCGGGCGAAGAAAAGCAATCGGCAATGCGACGAATTTCCAGGAAAAAACTGAGAAAAATCGGGCATTTCATACGAAGAACCATGTTGGGTTTACACCGGCATGATCAATTCGCTCAGCGAGCGCCGGAGATGTTGCCGCCCAGAAAACCTTTTGTTTCTGTATTATAACATGGTGATTCCCGGAATGCAACAGCAGAACCCCTACATCAGCTCCTGCCGGAGTTTCTCGAGGGCCTTTTTCTCAATCCGAGACACGTAGCTCCGACTGATTCCGAGCTTGGACGCCACATCTTGCTGGCGAAAAGGCGCTCCCCCATCCAGTCCATAGCGGAGCCGAACCACAGTTTTCTCCCGCTGCGTCAGGCATTTGTCAATGGCGGCATGGAGTTTCCTTGCCTCTTCCTTCCGGGAAAGATCCTCGAACAGGTCTTCGTCGGACGCAATCACATCCTGCACAGAGAGGGAGGTTCCGTCCTTCCCGGTTTCAATGCAGTCAGAAAGGGACACGTCGCCGGCTGACTTCCGCTGACCCCGGAAATACATCAGAATTTCGTTCTCTACGCATCGGGCGGCATAGGTAGCAAGTCTGGCACCCTTGGAGATGTCAAAGGTCTCGATCCCTTTAATGAGGCCGATGGTGCCGATGGAAAGCAGGTCCTCCTGGTCTGCGGACTGGGAGTAATACTTTTTCATAATGTGGGCCACCAGACGGAGATTTCGCTCAATCAGGATATTTCTGGCGTTCAAGTCCCCCTGGGCGGCTCGTTCCAGGTAGAAGCGCTCCTCCTTAGCAGAAAGGGGTTTGGGGAAAGATCCCGGCTGATCAAGCCTGAGCGTGCAAAGCATGGAGCCCAGAAGCAACAGGACTGCCGCAGAAAGCATATAATCACCTCTGCGGAAAGCCTATTCCGATCCAGTTTGTCCATATTCCTGCCCATCGAAATCATTTCCGTGGATATCTCTTCCAGCGAAGGGAATGCTATCCACGAGGTGATGGAATGAGTATTTCGGTCATTCGAACCGCGTTTCTCTACGGGCTTTTGATCCTTGCTGTACGATTGATGGGGAAACGGCAGGTTGCGGAAATGGAGCCGGCAGAGTTTGTGGTGACAATGCTGCTGGCAAACCTGGCCTCCGTCCCCATGCAGGACAACGGTTTGCCGCTGTTTTCCGGCGTCGCGCCGATCCTCACGGTTTTGGGACTGGAGCTGATTTTAGCCGTGCTGTCTATGAAGCTGCTTCCGGTCCGCAGACTGCTTAACGGCGTACCGACCCTTCTGATTCGAAACGGCAAGATCGATCAGAAAGCCCTGACTGTCAGCCGTGTCAGCCTGGACGAATTACAGCAGAAACTCCGAGAGAAAGACGTCTTTGACCACACGCAGGTCGCCTATGCCATTCTGGAAACAGACGGAGAGCTGACAGTCATGCTCAGTCCAAAATTTCAGAACGCAACTGCCAAGGACGTGGGTGTAAAACATCCACCTGCCGGTCTGTTCTATAACGTGATTTCCGACGGGGTAATCCTGCCGGAAAACCTCCGCCTGGCAGGATTCAACAAGTCCTGGCTGCGGAAAGAACTGCGCGGACGCAAATGTGGACGAAAGGAGGTATTCCTGCTGGCCGTCAACAGTCTTGGCGATATTCAGTTTGTAAAGCGGGAAAAACGATGAAATATCTCACAATAGGCGTTTTGATTCTATGTCTTCTGGTCGGCTTATGCTGGTACTCGGAGCGAACAATCACCAAACAGACCCAGGAGATCACCGCAAAGCTGGAGTTGGCCCTGTCCGCCTTACGGGAGGGAAACGAGCCGGAAGCACACGCTTGGCTCTGTCAGGCATCCGCAGCCTGGGGAAAAACCGAAAGGTTCCTGGCCTCTTATATCAGTCATGATCATACCAACAAAATCAGCGAGACGTTCTCGCAGCTATCCTGGCTCACAGGGCATGAGCTTGGGCAGCGGATAGAAGAAATCCTGAATCAGGTTCGGAACCTTGCGGAGATGGAACGAGTTTTATGGAAAAACATTCTGTAAAGCATTCCCCGGGAAAAGTCATCGCTT
>JAGABH010000026.1 GCA_017614755.1 Oscillospiraceae bacterium | reverse complement strand
TACTGCGGGATATTCCCGCCGAGGGGCGACGAATTGCCGTTCTGGGAGATATGCTGGAGCTGGGGGACTTCGCCCCCGCCGCCCACCGCGCCGTCGGCGTCCAGGCCGCCGAAGCGGCGGACCTGATTCTGGCCTACGGCCCCCTCTCCCGGGAGCTGGCAGACGCCGCCGGCGAAAAAGCCAGGCATTTTGACACCCGGGAAACGCTCTTGGCTGCGCTGAAAGAGATTGCGAAGCCCGGGGACGTGCTTCTGTTCAAGGCCAGCCACGGGATGCACCTGGAACAGGTTTTGGACAGTTTTTTCCGCTGAACCCTGAACCACGGCGGCCCAAGGTCTACCCATGAAGGGCACAGGCGGCCGCCCTACGGACTCTGAACTCTGAACCCTGAACTCTGAACCTTGTCCCGCGGTGCGCCGCTGCGGAACACCTGTTTATTATTCCACACACGGAGGAATACCCATGAAAGACGGACAGATATTGACAACCATTTTGATGATCGTTCCCTGCTTTGCAATCGCGCTGATTGCCGGGCGGTTTATCATCCCCTGGCTGCGGGCCATGAAGGCGGGGCAGACGATCCGGGAGGTGGGCCCCAGCTGGCACATGAGCAAAACCGGAACTCCGGCCATGGGCGGGCTGATTTTCATTCTCACCTCCCTGCTGGGCACCGTCGTCATGGGCTTCGTGTTCGGCTCCTGGACCTCGGCGCTGGTCTTTGCCTTTGCCCTGGTCTTCGGCGCCATCGGCTTTTTGGATGATTTCTTCAAGGTGAAAAAGAAACAGAATCTCGGCCTCACCGCTCTGCAAAAGCTGCTGCTCCAGCTGGCCGCCTCGGCCCTCTACCTCTACATTCTCTACCGGGCAGGTCATTTGACCTCTACCCTCTGGATTCCCTTCTCCAAGGTCGCCTGGTCCATTCCCATCTGGGTCTACATTCCCTTCGCGGTTTTCGTCATTGTGGGCACCGTGAATGCGGTGAACCTCACCGACGGCATTGACGGCCTGGCCTCCGGCGTAACCATGCCGGTGATGATTTTCTTCCTGGTGACGGCCATCGCCGTGAAAAAGGCCGAGCTGGCCATTCTCCCCGCTGCCCTGCTGGGGGGCCTGGGGGGCTTCCTCTGCTACAACTTCCACCCGGCTAAGGTCTTTATGGGCGACACCGGCTCCCTGTTTTTGGGCGGTGCGGTCTGCGGCATGGCCTTTGCCCTGGATATGCCTCTGATTCTGATCCTGGTTGGTCTGGTTTACATCGTCGAAACGCTGTCTGTGATTTTGCAGGTAGGCTATTTCAAGCTCACCAAGCACCTGTCCGCCGACCACCAGGGCAAGCGTATCTTCAAGATGACCCCCATCCACCACCACTTTGAAATGAGCGGATGGAACGAGGTCAAGATCTGGGTCGTCTTCGTCAGCGTCAGCGTGGTCATGTGCGTGATCGCGTATCTTTCTACCGCGCCCCTTCGATAATCGGTAAAGGAGGCCGAAACGCCTTGCTGAGTCACAAAAAACCCGATCTACAGCAGACTCGGAATACCTCCACCGGCATTCTGGATCTTCCCTTCCTGCTGCTGGTGGTTCTGCTGACCCTGGTGGGACTTCTGATGATGTTTTCCGCCAGCTACGCCCGGGCCAAATGGGATACCGGAAACCCCGCCTACTACTTCGTGCGGCAGGCGGGCTTTGCCGCGGCAGGCATTCTGGTGATGCTGGTGGTAGGCCGGCTGAATTACTTTATCTGGTACCGCACCGCCCTGCTGATTTTGGGCGTTTCCGTCTTCCTGCTGATGCTGGTGCCCCTCGCGGGCGTGGAGGTCAACGGCGCAAAGCGCTGGTTCTCCATCGCCGGCATTCGCTTCCAGCCCTCCGAAGTGGCAAAGCTGGGCATGATTCTCTCCTTCGCCGCCATGATGGCCGTCTGGCAGGACAAGATGGAAACCTTCCGCTACGGCGTTGTTCCCTACGCAGTAGTTATGGTGGTGATCGCCGGTCTTCTGTATCTGGAGAAGCACCTTTCCGCCACCCTGATTATTTTGCTGATCGGCGCGATGATGATGCTGATCGGCGGCACGAAAAAACAGTGGCTGGTCCTGGGTCTTCTGGTAGGTGCGCTTTTCGTTTTCATCTACGTGAACACCAAGGGCTACGCCGGCGACCGAATCTCCGCCTACAAGGACCCCTGGAGCGACCCCCTGGGCAGCGGCTATCAGGCCATTCAGTCCCGCTACGCCATCGGCTCCGGCGGTTTTCTGGGTCTGGGCCTGGGCCGCAGCCGTCAGAAATATCTGTATCTTCCTGAGGAACACAATGACTATATCTTCGCCATCGTCTGCGAGGAGCTGGGCTTTGTGGGCGCAGTGGGAATCCTGCTGCTTTTCGCCCTGCTGATCCTGCGAGGCTACTGGATCGCCCTTCACGCCCGGGACCGTTTCGGCACTTTGGTCGCCGCCGGTCTCACCACCAAGCTGGCCGTGCAGGTCTTCTTCAACATCGGCGTGGTCTCCGGCCTCCTGCCCCCCACGGGCATTTCCCTGCCCTTCTTCTCCTACGGCGGCACCGCGCTGCTGCTCCAGCTCTTTGAAATGGGCGTCATTCTGGCGGTTTCCCGCTGGTGCGTCAATCGGGACAGCGTGGGAAAAGTGAAAGCGTAAGCGGAAGGCAAAACGCAATCCTCTCCCGAAAGGAGAACCCTATGAACGTCGTCTTCACCTGCGGCGGAACCGCGGGGCACATCAATCCGGCTGTCTCAGTGGCGAATCTGCTCCGGGAGCGGAAGCCGGAAACGAATATTCTCTTCGTGGGCGCGGAGGGAGAGATGGAGACCAAGCTGGTACCCCGGGAGGGCTATCGGCTGGAAACTCTGAAAATCTCCAGCTATGAGCGCAAGCTGACCCCCAAGGGAATCTGGCACAACCTGGTCACCCTGAAAAACCTCCGGGACGCGAAGAAGAAGGCGGATCGGATTATCCGAGCGTTTAAGCCAGACGTCATCGTAGGCACCGGAGGCTACGCCTCCTATCCTATGCTGCGCCAGGGCGCCAAGCGGGGAATCCCCACCGCCGTCCACGAGGCCAACGCCATGCCCGGCCTTACCACCCGAATGGTGGCGGACTCCGCCACCCGGATCATGGTCTGCTTTGAAGAAAGCAAGGCCCACTACAAGCACCCGGAACGGGTCCAGGTGGTGGGAATGCCCGTGCGGCAGGCCTTTCTCTACACCACCCGGGCCGAGGCCCGGCAGCGGCTGGGTCTGAAGGAGGAACCCCTGGTGATCTCCGCCTGGGGCAGCCTGGGGGCCCGGGAAATGAACAAACGGATGGCCGACTTCCTGGCCCTGGAGGTTCGGGACGGCTGCCCCTGGCACCACGTCCACGCCACCGGCTCCTTTGGCTGGAAGTGGATGCCTGACCTGGTCAAGGAAAAAGGCGTAGACCTCTCCGCTCACCCGGAGCTGGATCTGCGGGAATATATCCACAATATGCCGGACCTGATGGCCGCGGCGGATTTGATTATCACCCGGGCAGGGGCCTCCTCCCTCAATGAAATTGAGGCCGCCGGAACCCCCTGCATCATTGTCCCCTCTCCCAATGTCACAGACAACCACCAGGAAAAAAACGCCCGGGTTTTGGAGCGCAGCGGCGCCGCCGTAGTCCTGCTGGAAAACGGCCTCACCGCCCAGGCTCTCTACGACGCCGCCCGGGACCTGCTGGCCGACGTCCCCAGACGCAAGGCAATGCGGGAAGCCCTCCAGCGAATGGCTGTGGTGGACAGTGCGGAGCGGATTTATCACACCATTCTGGAGCTTGCAGCCGAGCGGCGCCAATAAGTGACAGTTTTCGGAGTTTCGCAGATTGCAGTTTGCGAAACACAAGGATTTGGCTGTCACCTGTCGCCTCACAAACCGCGCTTTCCCCGCATAGTATGAACCATCATGCTGTGCAAGGAGGGCGGTTATTGGATACCATCTACATAACCGGCGGGCGGCCTCTGGGGGGGACCCTGGCGGTGCAGGGCAGCAAAAATGCCGTGCTGCCGATTCTGGCAGCCACGGCGGCCATTCCCGGCCGCTTTGCGCTGCGCAACTGTCCGGCCATTCGGGACCTGGACGTAACCAGGGCCCTGCTGGAAGGCCTGGGACTGAAAACCCGGTTCTCCCAGGGCCTGGTGACAGTAGACAGCCGCGGTCCCCTGGGCTCCGCCCCCGATCCGGCTCCGGCCGGAAAGCTCCGGTCCTCCGTGCTTTTGCTGGGGGCTCTGCTGGCCCGACTGGGGGAAGCGGATATTCCACTCCCAGGAGGCTGCGTGCTGGGGACCAGGCCCCTGGATATCCATCTGACGGCGCTGAAAACGCTGGGCGTTCAAATCTGCCCGGAAAACTGCCGCCTCCTCTGCCGAGGCCGGCCTGCGGGCGGGACTGTAATTCTCCCCTACCCCAGCGTAGGCGCCACGGAAAACCTTATGCTGGCCGCCCTGGGGTCCGCCGGACCCGTCCGCATCATCGGCGCGGCCCGGGAGCCGGAGATTCGGGACCTGGCCGCCTTTCTCGCCGCCTGCGGCGCCCGCATCACCGGAGCAGGGACGCCCTGCCTCCGAATTGTCCCCGCTCCCCTACACGGAGCGGTGCACCGGATTCTTCCGGATCGGATGGAGGCAGCCACTTGGCTCTGCGCGGCGGCGGCCGCCGGCGGAACCCTTACCCTCACAGACCTTTACCCGGACCAGCTTCGGCCTGTTTTGGAGGCGCTGCGGCTGGCAGGCTGCGAAATTACCGAAACCGACACAAGCCTGACGCTCCAGGCCGGCCCCCTCCGAGGCGCCGGAACTGTGGTCACCGGACCCTATCCGGCCTTCCCAACCGACGCCCAGGCCACCCTTATGGCGGCTCTGCTTCGAGGCTCCGGCGTCACCCTGTTTCAGGAAACGGTTTTCTCCGACCGCTTCCGCCACATTCCCGCCCTGCGGGCCATGGGGGCCCGGATTGAGACCGCGGGAGATTTGGCCCGGGTTCGGGGCGTTTCAGCCCTTCAGGGCGCGGAGGTCACCGCAACAGACCTGCGGGGCGCAGCGGCCATGGTCATTGCCGCCCTGGCCGCCGACGGAGAAAGCAAAATACACGACGCCTGGCATCTGGACCGGGGATACAGCGATTTTATTCAGCGTCTGCGCTCCATCGGCGCGGAAGCCCACAGCACATAGAGGAGACAGCTATGGAACAAGACAACAGAAGACGGCCCACAGACCGGGGAAAAACCACCGTATCCCGGGAACGGCCCCGAAATCCGGCCTCCCGGCCCAAAAATCCCCGGCCCAAGACGGGAAACGCCGCCAGCCGGGAAGCGGCCCGACGGGAAAGGCTCGACCGGGCGCCCCGGCCCTTTGACCGACTGGAGGGCCTTTCGGAGCCGGAACAGACAGAGCCGCCCCGGCGGCAGGACCGACAGGCGCCTCCCCGCAAGGCCCAGCCTCCCAAAAATCGGAAAAAGGCAAAAAAGCCCCGCCGGGTCTACAACACCAACTTCGGCTTCAAGTTCCTGATCATGCTGGCGGTGGTGGCCGTCATTGTGCTGAGCATGATTATCTTTTTCAAGGTCAAGCACATCGAGGTTGTCCTGCCCGCGGGACAGGACGGAAAGCCCGCCTACTACACCCGGGAGGAGATCATCGCCGCCTCGGGCATCAACATGGACGAAAATCTGCTGAGTCTCAGCAAGGCCACCGCGGCAGCCCGAATCCATGCTGCCCTGCCCTACGTCAACGACATTCAGATCAAAAAGCAGCTCCCTGGAACAGTGATTATCTCCTTCACGGAGTTTGACGTCACCTACTCCATTCAGGACGAGGCGGGCGGCTGGTGGCTGATGAGCCGGGACGGACGGATTTTGGAGGCCGCGGAGGAAAAGGAAGCCAAAACCCACCTGTACGTCACCGGAATGCCCATCCAGGTCCCGAAGCCGGGCGACTACATCCAGCCCGTCGCCGACGAGGGGGCGGACCTCTCCGAAATCGCCGCCAAAAAGCGGGTGGTGGAGGACATCATTCCCGCTCTGGAGGGCACCGCCTTTGTCAAGCAGATCGACCGGGTGGACGTGAGCACCTCTTATGACCTGACCCTCTGGTGGACCGGGGATCGCTATGAGATCCGTCTGGGCACCTCGGAAAACCTCACCTACAAGCTGCAATTTCTGCAGGCCACCCTGGAAAACAGCGAGGTTCAGGGCCGCTCCGGCATCATTGATTTGACATTTCAGGAGGATGATAAGGTCCACTTTCTGGAATTTCGGTAAAAAAGTTACGATTTTTTACAAAAAATCATATTTTTCTATTGACCAAATTGAAAACGCGGGTTAAAATAGAACGGTATAAAAGCAACCAAACTGCATACAATACGCTTCGGACACAGTCCAACGATTACAGATACATAGGAGGATGAACCCATGGCAGATTATCCCGAAAAAGTTGTAAATATTAAGGTGATCGGCGTCGGCGGCGCCGGCAACAACGTCGTGAACCGGATGCTCAGCGCGGGCGTCGAGGGCGTGGAGTTCCTGGTGGTCAACACCGACCGGCAGGATCTGAACAAGTCCAAGTGCCCCAACAAGCTCCCCATCGGTGAAAAGCTCACCGGCGGCATGGGCGCAGGCTCCAAGCCCGACATCGGCAAGAAGTCCGCTGAGGAATCCCGGGCCGCCATTGCCAAGGCTCTGGAAGGCGCCGACATGGTCTTCATCACTGCCGGTATGGGCGGCGGCACCGGCACCGGCGCTGCTCCCATCATTGCCGATCTGGCCCACGAGGCCGGCATCCTCACCGTGGGCGTGGTCACCAAGCCCTTCCGCTTTGAGGGCGCCAACCGGATGCGCCAGGCAGAGGCGGGCATTGCCGCCCTCTCCGACAAGGTAGACTCCCTGATCGTTATTCCCAACGATCGGCTGAAATACGTCACCGACCAGAAGATCACCTTTGCCAACGCTTTCGGTATCGCCGACGACGTGCTGAAGCAGGCCGTGACCTCCATCTCCGAGCTGGTAAGCTACTCCGAGCGGGTCATCATCAACCTGGACTTCGCCGACGTCTCCGCCGTGATGAAGAACGCAGGCCGCGCCCACATGGGCGTCGGCACCGCCTCCGGCCGGGACAAGGCCGAGCAGGCCGCCATGGCCGCCGTGGCCAGCCCCCTGCTGGAAACCTCTATCAACGGCGCCACCGGCGTCCTGATCAACGTGACCGGCTCTGTTGACCTGAGCCTGGACGACGTGGAGACCGCCTCCAACATCGTCATGGAGGCCGCCAACCCCGAGGCCAACATCATCTTCGGCGCCACCTTCAGCGAGGAGTTCGAGGAAGAAATGCGGGTCACCGTCATCGCCACCGGCTTTGACTCCCAGCCCAAGCCCGCCGAAGAGAAGCAGCCCGAGCGCCGCTCCTTCTCCGCTCTGACCAACGACTTCGGCAGCCGGCCGTCCCCCGCCCCCGTCAATAACGTCCGGTCCGCTCCCGTTACCGCCCCCGCTCCCGCTCCCGTGGACAACGGAGACATCAACGATATTGACGCCATCTTCTCCATCTTCAAGAAGTAAGCATGGCATAAGAAATCCCGCTGCGGAATGTCCGCAGCGGGATTTTTGTCGTATGAGCTCATTCCTTGACAAGCCCCAGCTTTTTAGCATATTTGAGCAGCACGACGGCGCACAAAATCAGCGCGACGCCAAGAGCAATGCAGCCATAACAATTCACAATCTGGCAGAAGACGCCTCTCTCAATGAAACGCCAGCTGGATTTTTTCTCCAATCGCAGCAACAGAAAGAGGTTGGCGATTATCTGTCCCGCGCCGGCAAGGATCGTCAGGACAGCCGCAGGCATAATCCGCTTTTTAACGGGATTCCCCCCGGCGGACAGCCGGATGGCATCCGAAAACACACCGGAAAGGAACGCGCTTCGAATCGCGCCCAGAATAAACACGGCCGCGATCACCAAAATGAACTGTACTGGACTGGCACTCAGAACTTCGATAGCAGAGAAACCGGCCTGGGCGATTCCCCCTGCCGTCAGTGCGGCCAGAGTGCTATGAAAGCCGCTGCCGAAATCGCCGATCACGACTACCAGCAGGCAAAGGGTAAGCAGGCAAAGAGTAAGCAGCCCAAAAACAATCAGCCGGAAACGCACATAGACCCGGCAGTTTTTGAGCACGCCGACTGAGGCCCTGGAGCCATAGAGCACCCACATGGTCCCCAACAGCCAGAGGGCCATCGCAAGACGGAGAAACGCAAGCGTTACTTCCACAGCGGTTATGCTGCTTTGCAGGGAAGAATAACCGTAGATAATTGTATAGCCGATCCGACCTCTGATGAGACCGCCGCAGTAAATACAGGCGCCGATGGCGTAGACCGTCACCAGAATGGCACTGAGAAGCATCAGGGGCGAACGGGCCTGCTTCCCCAGAATTCTCGTACCGGACAAAAGACCCTTAAGCTCCGCCTCTACCCCGTCGGCCGCCGCGGTCTGCGGATCAGGCGCCTTTGCTAACACGGCACCGCAGTTGGGGCAAAGCCAGCTGGACGACTCGCAGCCGCAGTTGGGACATTTCATTTTAGCTTTTTCCTCCTTAATTTGGGGGAATGGAGCGGAATCTCCGCGCCATCCCCCATGTCAGTCTGCGACTGTCAGTTCAATAGCTCTGAGGCGATTTGATTTTAGCAGAGTTCATAAACAGGACGATGGAACAGAAGATGTCTGCCAGTCCCAGGGCCATGCAGGAGCAGAAGAACAGGATATTCTCGAAGCCTCTTCCATACTCCGCAAGCGTATAGATGTTGGAGACCAGAAGCACGAGGCCGGCAATCAGGGTCAGAACTCCCGCAGGCACCAGCCGCTTCTGAACGGGGCCGCCGTAGCGAAGCATCCGGTCGGAGGAGGAACACACCGTGGAGAGCATGGAACTCCGGATCACAGCCAGAACGAACACAACAACATAGCAAATCAACACCGGGATGACGTCATCAAACAACAGATCCTGCACGAAGAAGCCATTGTGTAACATACCCTCCGAGGACAGACGGACCACAGCAATGAGAAACTCACTGCCGGAGCTCTCATCAGCAATCGCCGCCACCAGGGAAATCAGCGCGGAAAGAGAAAGCAGACTGAAGACCACCAGGCGGAAGCGGGCGTAGACCTTGCAGCCCCTGAGCCCGCCCAGGGAAGCCGCCGAGCCGTAGAGAACCCACACCGCAACGGTCAGCCAGACGGCCATCGCAAAGTGCGTCACGGATGTAATAAGGCTGATAATCTGAACAATTTCCGAGTAGGAGCTGTATCTCCTGCCCAGAGAATCAATCGCCCGAACAGCCGTCGCGATACAGACGTAGGCCGCTCCGCAGGCATAGAGGCTCACCAGAATGGCGCTGAGAAGCATCAGGGGCGAACGGGCCAGCTTTCGCAGAAGATACCCCAGGGGAGATTGGCCGAGGGCGCCGGGAGGAACATCCTGATAACCGCCCACCACCTGCTGGCCGGGGTTGAAGCCCTGCTGGGGAACATAGCCCGGGTTGCGGTTCTGGTTGTAGGCAAAGCCGGGGTTGTAGGGCTGGTTTTGGGGATAGCCCGGGTTGCCGTAGCCCTGGTTGGGGGCGTAGTATTGGTTCTGCTGGTAGTTCTGGTTCTGCTGGTAGTTCTGGTTGGGTGTATAGTTGGGGGAGTAATTCTGATTTGGCGGGTAATTCCGGTTCTGGTTGGGCGCATAATTCTGGTTGGGGACGTTTGCCTGGATCGGCGCGGCCTCCGGGGCGGGCCGATCCTGTCTTGCTCCGTCGTCGACAGCCGGGGCGGCAGTCTCGACATTCAGCTTGGAGCCGCAGAAGGGGCAAAACTTGCCCGAGGCCTCGCGACCGCAGTTTGGACAGATCATGCCTGAATTTCCTCCTTCCTTTCGGATAAAACTAAGGATATTATAGACCCTTATGCCCCCCATTGTCAATCTTCTTTCCCGTTTTTCCCCCGGGATTTTTCCGTTTCAGCGAATTTTTTTGCAATAAATGCCGCCTCCGTCCAGCCTGTTTCGGCTGGTTGGAGGCGGCAAATCATTCCGCGGAACCGCACGGGTTCTCAGTAATACTTGACCCCGTGGCGGACGCCCAGACTCCGCATCCCGGAGCGGAAGCGGAACAGGATGATGGCAAAGCAGACAGCCGCCGCCGCACTAAGAATCAGGCTGACGCCGGTGATAATCTCCGGTGCCGAGCCGCTGCCCTTGATCATGTAGCTGTAGACGCCGCTGTACACGTTGCCCAAAGCGCCGAGGATCATCATCACGCCGGCAAAAACAGAAACCCGATCGTCGGGGACGCCGGTTTTGATGACTTCTTTGGCGGTTTTCAGGCTCTTGATAATTCGGAACATATAGATTGTCGCCAGCAGCATACACGCCAAAAGCACGCCCAGGAAGATGTACAGGAAGGTCCGGAAACCCACCTCCAGAGCAGGAAAGACAATACCGGCTTTCGCCAGCGCCTCGTCGATCCGCAGGATGGCGTCCTGGAAGAAATCGCTGTAGCTGTCGGCGGCAATGAGCATCACCATCAGCACAGTCAGGAGAATCACGCCCAGAATGGCAAACACCAGGGCGATCACATAGAAAACCTGGAAAAACGTCAGGCTGCCGGTGCCCATCCGCTCCCTGCGCTTGCTGGCAGCGGTGGTAAAGATTCGCCATATGGCAATCAGCGTAAAGAAATACAGGGCAAGGGTGACAATGTAGCCCACAATGTTGCCGATGTACTCGCCCTTATTCAGCCAGTAGGTGTAGGAAGTGGCGCAGCGGTCCAGAAATTCGAAGTTGGAAATCAGGGCCTTGACGGTAAAGTAGGCGGAAACCACATAGACTATGGTGGTAAGCAGGGCCGCAAAAAGATAGAGCGGAGAAGAGGCCAGCTTCCGGACCAGGACGCTGGCGGGGGACATTCCCACAGGGCCCAGGGGGCCGTCCTGATAGCCGCCCATCGGCTGCTGAACGGAGTTGAAGCTCTGCTGAGGCGCATAGCCGGGCGCGGGATTCTGCTGGAAGCCAACGCCCCCGTTGTAGGACTGGCCGGGCGCATTGTACTGGGGCTGGCTTGCCCCGCTGTATGGATTCGGATTTGTCTCGTTATACTGGGGAATCGACGCGGTAAACTGGGTCGGGTTCTGCTCGCTGGACTGGTCCTGAAGGACCTCATCGTTGGCTGCCGGAGCGGCGGTCTCGACGTTCAGCTTGGAGCCGCAGAAGGGGCAGAATTTCCCCGTGGTTTCGCGGCCGCAATTTGGACAGATCATGCCTGATTATCCTCCTTCTTTTCAGATAGACCCATTATAAACCCGCCTCCCCCGCTTGTCAATCTTCCAGGCAAAAAACTCTTGCAAATCTCCGGGAGATGATGTATAATACGCGGGAACTGAATACCGTATATCTTCAGGGCAGGGTGAAATTCCCGACCGGCGGTGAAAGTCCGCGAGCCTTCGGGCAGACCCGGTGTGATTCCGGGACCGACAGTACAGTCTGGATGGAAGAAGATGCTGTTCGTTGCCTGTCAATGAATGTGCCTGAAGACATACAGCCTTCAGGCACATTTTTTGGAGGTGTTACCCTTGAAAGAAAAAAAATCCGTCCGGTATCTGGCCTGCATGGCCATGTTTACCGCCCTGTCCTTCGTGGCGGTCCTGATTACAAAATGGATTCCGCCTGTCTCCGGCTTTTTGAGCTATGAGCCCAAGGATGCGTTGATCGTCATCGCGGGCTTCATCTTTGGGCCCGTGAGCTGCGTGATTATTTCCGTTTTGGTCTCCCTGATCGAGATGCTGACCATCAGCAGCACCGGCCCCTGGGGCTTCCTGATGAACGCCCTGGCAAGCTGCGCCTTTACCGTTCCCGCCGCATGGATTTATTCCAAGCGCAGAACCATGAAGGGCGCCGTGATCGGGCTGGGCGTGGGCGTGCTGGTCATGGCCGCCTGTATGGTTGTCTGGAACTATATTGTGACGCCCTATTACATGAGCATGGGCGAGGTTACCGACGTTGCGGCCAAGCGGCAGATTGTAGGCGGTATGCTGGCTTCGGTGTTCCTGCCCTTCAATCTGATCAAGGGCGGCATCAATGCCGGCCTCGCCATGCTGCTCTATAAACCCGTGGTGGGCGCTCTGCGGGGCGTGGGTCTGGTGGCCCCCAGTCAGGGCAAGAAGGGCCGCTTCAGCCTTGGCTTTACCGTCTTTGCCCTTGTGGTGCTGGTGAGCTTTGTCCTGCTGCTGCTCGTCATGCTGGAAAAGCTGTAATGCAGACAGGGGGCTGTCTCAATTCAAAACCGGTTTTACCGCAAAAAACCGACGCTGCGAGGCGTCGGTTTTTTGTCGTTGTGGAAGCCGGTCGAGGGAACGGCGAGCAGATTGCCCGTGCTGCAATGGGCGCAGGAACCGCGGGACGGGAACCCCATCCCCTACGGAAACGGCAGCCTGTGGTCAGGCCGCCCTACGGGTTCTAAACCCGAAACCTCGTGCCGCAGGCTGGCGGCCGATCCCCATGAAGGGCACAGGTGGCCGCCCCTACGGGCGAGTGCGGGCGGATGTGGGCATCCGCCCCTACGGGCGAGCGCAGGCGCGGGGCCATCCTCTGTTGCCTCCGTATCCTCGTCTGCTATTGCCTATTCCCTATTGCCTGCTTCCACACTCACATCTTCTCCGGGGCCTCGAAGCCCAGCAGGTCGATGCAGGTCTCCAGGACCCGCTTGGTGAGGGCGATGAGCGCGATATAGCCCTTCTGCTTCTCCTTGTCCTCTTCGGCCAGAATGCGGGTCTCGTGGTAGAACTTGTTGGCGAAGCCCGCCAGCTCGTAGATGTAGGCGCAGATCGTATTGGGGGCGCAGTCCCGATAGGCCAGCTCCAGGGCATCGGGCAGTCGGGTCAGGGCCAGCATCAGGTCCTTGGCCTCCGGGGTCTCCGGAGCCGCAATGGACAACTCCTCCCAGGCCCCGAAGCGGGCCAGAATGGATTTGATCCGGACGATGGTATAGAGAATATAGGGGCCGGTGTTGCCCTCGAAGGCGGCAAACCGATCCAAATCAAAGACATAGTCCTTGGTGGGAGCGTTCATCAAATCCCCGTATTTCAGGGCGGCCAGGGCGATCTTGGCGGTGGTGTTCTCCACGTCCTCGCCGGTGACCAGGTTGTTCTCCTCCACCTTGGCCCGGACAAAATCGGTGATTTCGGCCACCAGGGTCTCCAGCCGCATGACGCCGCCGGCACGGGTTTTGAAGGGCTTGCCGTCCTTGCCGTTCATGGTGCCGAAGCCGATGTGCCGCAGCTCCGTCTCCGGCTTCACAAGGCCGGCCTTCCGTGCAGAGCGGAACACCTGCTCAAAGTGGAGGCTCTGGCGCTTGTCCACCACGTAGAGAATCCGCCCGGGGTTCCAGGTTTCCATCCGCTGCTTGATGGTGGCCAGGTCCGTGGTGGCGTAGAGGGTAGCGCCGTCGGATTTGATGAGAATACAGGGCGGGACCTCCTTGGTGTCCGTGGGCTCCTGAACCTCAATGACCCGGGCCCCCTCGCTCTCCACCAGGACGCCCTTCTGATCCATCTGGCGCAGCATTTCCGGGATGTAGGGCTGGGCGTCGCTCTCGCCCAGCCAGGCCTCAAAGCTGACTCCAAGGCTGTCATAGTTCTTTTTAAGATCCGGCAGGGAGACGTTCATAATGTGCCGCCACAGAGCCCGATAGCCGGGCCTGCCCTGCTGGAACATCACCGTGGCGTCATGGGCGCGGGTGGCAAAGGCCTCGTCCTCCTTGGACTTGGCGGAAGCGGCGGGGTAAATCTTCTCCAGATCGGAGATGGTAAAGGGCGCTTCGGTGGGATAGGGACCGGTGTAATTCTCGTCAAAGTAGCACAGCTCCGGCTGCCGTTCCTGCAGCTCGGCAATCACCAGACCCATTTGCAGGCCCCAGTCTCCCAGATGGGTGTCGCCGACGGTCTCGTTGCCAAAGAAGCGCTGGATGCGCTTGAGGCTCTCGCCGATGATGGCGGAACGGAGATGGCCGATGTGCAGGGGCTTGGCCACGTTGGCGCCGCCGTAGTCGATGACTACGGTGCAGGCTTTGGGATCAGGCTCCAGGCCAAACCGCTCGGCGGTGCGGGTCTGCTCCAAATACTTCGCCAGGAAGTCCGGAGTAAGCCGCAGATTCAGGAAGCCCGGCGCAACAGCCTGGACCTCGGAGAAAGCCGCATCATCCGCCAGCTGTGCCGCCACGTCGTTTGCAATCTGAATAGGAGCCTTGCGGTAGGCTTTGGCGGCGGGCATAGCTCCGTTGCACTGGTACTCGCAGAGATCGGGCCGGTTGGAAACCGTCACCCGGCCGTAGGCGGCGTCATAGCCGGCCGCCGTAAAAGCAGCGCAGACGTGCTCGGAAATAATCGTTAAAAGTTTATCCATTGTGTTCACCCAACTCTAAGGAATTTGCTATATTCTAACAGATTAGTGGGGAAATGTAAAGGGCGAAAGTTTGAATGGACAGGTGACAGTCGATAATTGACATTTGAAGGTATCGTTCAAATTTCCATTTGAACGATTGTAACACAATCCCGAAGGGATACCTCTAATCGTCAGCTGTCACCTGTCAATTGAACATCCGTGCCGTCACTGCTGCCGCCGCAAAGCCCGTCAGGTCCGCAATCAGGGCGGCGGGAATGGCGCAGCGGGTCTTTTTGACTCCGGCGGCGGCGAAATACACCGAAACGGTATAAAACGTGGTCTCTGAGCTGCCCAGCATCACGGCGGCGGTGCGGCCAACCAGAGAATCCGGCCCGTGGGCCGCCATGAGATCCGCCCCCACCGCCAGGGCCGCGCTGCCGGACAGGGGCCG
>JAGABH010000025.1 GCA_017614755.1 Oscillospiraceae bacterium | reverse complement strand
TGCGTGATAATTGTATGTTCTTCTGCGTGAAGTTGCCGTCTTCGTCCAGCATCTCGCCGAAGCGCCATACCATGCGCTGACCGACCCGGGCCTTGACCCGGAAGGCCACATAGCCCGCGATATTCTGGCCGAAGTCCAGGAGCTTCTTTCCGTTGGGAGCGGTTGTGATGGTCGGATGAAATCGCTCGTGTTCCGTGACAGACACGTTGTTGGAGGCTGTCGGGACGACATTGTGCTTCGTGAGCTTCGCCAGGCTCCGGTACGACGGCATGCGGAAGGCTTCCACAATCTCGCCGTCCTTGTTGTCGGCAAAGCGGATCGGGCCGTCGTTGGACCACTGCCAGCTCCCATCGGTGCCGATCACGCGGGCTTTTCCGTCGTCCGTCGTGACTTCGAGTTGCGCCAGGAGCTTCGTTTCCGTGCCGTACTGGTTCCTGATGCCCCAGGCGCCGCAGGAACCCCGATACCAGCCGTCCGCCAGCTGTAAGGTCAGCTCGTTTTCGCCGTCTGCAAGCAGAGCAGTGACGTCGCAGGTCTGGTACTGGACCCGCTTGCGGTAGTCGGTATAGCCGGGGGCGAAGACGAAATCGCCGATCCGCTTTTCGTTCAGCTTTGCCTCATACAGCCCGCAGGCGGTGATATAGAGCCGTGCCTGCCGAACCGGCTGCTTCAGCGTGAAGGCCTTGCGGAAGCAGTCCACGGGATAGCGCTCCTTCTTGCGAGGCGTGTAGTTCCCGGTGATCCACTTGGCCTGCCAGTCGGCCTTGTCCAGTAGCCCCATCTCAAAGAAGTTCTCACTCCATTCCCCGGGCTCGTCATTCTCATCCCACAGGCGGACTTTCCAGTTCACACGCTGGCGAGAATACAGTTCCTTCGGATAGACTGTCTGCATGGAGTCGGACGCAACCTTGCCGCTGTCCCAGTGATCTGTCACGATTTGATAGGCAGTTTGACGAATGCCGCCTTCACAATTCCACATCAGGCGGGGATGCTGGATGTCAATGCCAAGGGGATTCTTCAGGTATTCCGTTCTCAGTCGAATTGCCTTCATTTGGTTCCCTCCCGTCTGGCTTGGATCTCAGTCTGAGCTTGGCCCACTGTCTTTTCCACCCGGAGGAAGAACAGGATCGCCACCAGCGCCAGCCCGGTGAAGACCTCCAGCCCCACAAAGGAGAAGGTAATGACCCAGTTAACGCTGGTCGGCTGCTGCAGGGCAACGGTCAGCGTGCCGTCCAGGGCAGGCTTCACGGATTCCAGCGCGATCTGCGAGGTCCATCCGTTTTCCGCCAGCTTCGCGGCGGCCTCGGCCGTGCTGCCAGCACTGAAAGGAGCCAAGTACCCGGCCTTTGCCAGGAGCCAGTTGAACACACCGGTCATAATGCCCACCATGGCGACCGCAATGATATTGTAGATCGACATGGCCGTGCCGTCGGCACGGAGCTTCTTCTTCCACTCCAGATGGTCGAGGCAGTCGGCAAACAGCGCCATGAACACATAAGCGCAGGGTAGGCCGCCGATGTTCTTGATGAACTGGCCGACCAGCACAATCACCATGTTTGTCGGGAACAGCCAGCAGATCAGAGAGCCGATGGCGTAGAGTACAAAGCCCACCATTGTCACATTCCGCTTGCCGAATTTCTTCGCCAGCGGCCATACCGCAAAGATGCCGATGCCCATGGGGATGCCGCCGATGACCGAGACCAGCATCTGGGTCGTGCCGTCGTTGTAGGTGCCAAGAACGTAGTTGCAGTAGTAGACCAGGCCCATGTTTTTCAGGGTCGTGCCGATGGTGTAGATGAAGAAGTACAGGTACATAAGAATCATGTACTTGTCGGTGAGGATGGTCTTGAGTTGGGTGCGGAAGGGGATCTCGTCTGCCTGAGCCTCGTCCGTCTTTTCCTCGGTGACGCGCTCTTTGGTGAAGAAGTACTCCAACAGCGTCAGCGGCAGAGCGAGGATGGAGAGAATGGACATGAGGGTGATCCAGCTGATCTGATTGACGCCCACCATGGGCATGATGACCATGGGGAACACCAGCGCAACCAGAATGCCGGACATCATGATGGTGGTGATCTGATTGAAGACCGACAGGCCGCCGCGGGCGGTGGAATCCCGGGTGGAGAGCGGCACCATCAGGTTGTGGCTCATGTTGAAGATGGTGTAGGCGAAGGAGTAGAACAGGTTGTAGGAGATCATGACCCAGATGGCTTTCACCGTATCGCTGCCGTTGGGAACGGTAAAGAGCAGGATGCCTGTGATCGGAACCAGGAAAGCGGATAGGAAGAGCCACGGCCGTGCCTTACCCTGCCTGGTCTTCGTGTGATCGATCACGTAGCCCATGATCACGTTGGTGATGGCGTCGATCACCTTGGAGACGATGGGGAAGACGGTGAGAAACAGACCGTTCCAGAGCGGCGTCAGATTCAGAACGTCGGTGTAGTAGACGTTGAGGTAGGTTGCCAATACTGCGTTTAAGAGCAGCGCGCCGGCGGGGCCCAGCAGATAGCCCAGCCACTTCTCTTTGCCTGTGACCGTCGGACTTTGGATGCGGCTGGCGGGGAGCTTGGAAAACAGAGCCTTTTTCATTGGGAACCTCCTATTTCTGATCCTTCGGCAGGGCCGGGACCTTGATTTTTTTCATAAACCAACCTGCGCCTTTGAACAGATGACCGTTAGTCAGTTCGACAAAGCCCTGGGCGAAGTTGTAGGGCATGGACTTGCCTGCGGTCATGGACATGGAGCGTGGGGAATTGCTCTCTAAGATGCGTTTGAGGAATTGTGCGCCCTTGCGCTTGTTCTCCTTCTCCGGACCGTCCGGGAGCTTTTCGGCGGCCTTGGCCTGCTTCGTGGCGACGGAGAGAACGGCGTTGTAGAGAATCCTGCCCAGAAAGGATTGCTGCAGGTCGGTAAAACGGGATTCCAGCGTAACAGGGAATCTTTCAGGGTCCTCCGGGATCGTCAACGAATCGGGGTAATCCGTCGCATCCTCCGACTCGGGCGTGATCGTAACAGTCGTGCTCTCGCCGGGATTCAGCCAGACTTTTTGGAAGCCCCGCAGCTCGCCATCCAAGTAAAGCTGCGCAACCTCTGCGCCGTACCGGTCGCCGGTGTTGGTGATGGTCTGGGTCCAACCCTCGCCGACCTTTGTCCAGTCGGTTTTCTCAAAGCTCGTATAGCTCAGACCGAAGCCGAAGGGGAAGCGGACGGGGATATTGTGCTTGTTGTAATAGCGGTAGCCGATTTCACAGCCCTCGGCATAGATCTCGTTGACGCACTTGCCGAAGGTCTCGTGGCTCGGCACGTCCTCATAGCGCAGCGGCCAGGTCTCGGCCAGCTTGCCGGAGGGGTTCTTCTCACCGAAGAGCAGCTCGTACACAGCCGTGCCGCCGTTCTGCCCGGGCAGGTACATATTCAGAATGGCGCTGACCCTGTCACAGAAGGGCAACTCCACCGGAG
>JAGABH010000024.1 GCA_017614755.1 Oscillospiraceae bacterium | reverse complement strand
TTACCCCCGACGCCGTGCTGACGGAGCTGGAAGCCGCCCTGGAAGCTCTGGGCGAGCTCACCGGCAGCACCGTCCGGGAGGACATCACAAACCGCATCTTTGAGCGCTTTTGCGTTGGAAAGTAGGGACTGCACATTGGCTGCCCGTCCGAGGTATCGGGTCCGAAATTCAGAACCCGTAGGGGCGGATGCCCACATCCGCCCACCGGTTTAGGGCCCGTAGCGGCGCAAACCGGTGCGCCACGGAGAAAACAGGAGAAAGACATGTTTGCATACTTTGACAATTCCGCAACCACAAAGCCTTGTGCCGAGGCGGTACAGGCCATCACCGAGGCACTGACCCAGGACTGGGGCAACCCCAGCGCCCTGCACAGCTTAGGCATCAACGCCCATAGGCGGGTAGAGACCGCCCGCCTGTCAGTGGCCAAGGCCCTCGGGGCGGAGCCAGACCGGGTCTTCTTTACCGCCGGCGGCACGGAGGCGGACAACTGGGCCGTCTTTTCCGCCGCCCAAAAGCTGGGCAAGCGGGGGAAACATATCATCACCACCCAAATCGAGCACCATGCCATCCTGCACCCGATGCAGGAGCTGGCGGCCCGGGGCTTTGAAGTGAGCTATCTGGCCCCGGAGGCGGACGGCACCGTGAGCCTGGAGGCCCTCCGGGCGGCCCTGCGGCCGGACACGATCCTGGTTTCCGTGATGATGGTGAACAACGAGGTGGGCGCTGTCATGCCCATTCAGAGCATGGCAAAGCTGACCCACCGGCTGGCCCCCAACGCCATCTTCCACACCGACGCAGTCCAGGGCTTTTTGAAGCTGCCCTTCCGGGCCTCCGCCCTGGAGGCGGACTTGATTTCCGTCAGCTCCCATAAGATTCACGGACCCAAGGGAGCGGGCGCCCTGTATATCCGGAAGGGTCTGGCCCTGCCCCCCTATCTCCACGGCGGCGGCCAGGAGAGCGGGCTCCGCTCCGGCACCGAGGCAGTGCCAAACATTCTGGGCTTTGGCGCAGCCTGCGAGGCCGCTCTGCCCACCCTTCGGGAAGATCTGGCCCGGGAGAATGCCATCAAGGAACGCATCCGCGCCGGACTTGCCGCCATGGACGGCGTGGTGCTGAACGGAGCCCAGGCGGCCCCTCATATCGTCAGCTTCGCCGTTCCCGGCGTCCGCTCCCAGGGCCTCATCAATTGCCTGCAAGACCAGGAGGTCTATGTCTCCGCCGGTTCCGCCTGCGCCAAGGGCCATCGGAGCCATGTGCTGGAGGCCATGGGCGTTGCCCCGGCAGTCATCGACGGTTCTGTCCGGGCTTCGCTCTCCCGCTTTACCACCGAGGCGGAAGCGGAGGCCCTGCTCTCCGCCGTCCGGGAGGCGGTCAAGCGGTTAACATAACACAAAAAGCCAAAAATTCAGGTTTTTTCGCAACCAAGCGCCCCAAAAAGTTGATTCCCTAAGTGAAGGCCTTCAAAAATCAGAAAAGGAGCAACTGTATGGATGATGCGCGGATCGTAGACTTGTTTCTTGCCAAGGACGAGTCGGCACTGGCTTATGCCGGGGAGAAATACGGGAAAAGGCTGCTGGCCCTGGCCCGGGGAATCCTGGGGGATCAGGGGGCGGCGGAGGAGTGCGTCAACGACGCCTGGCTGGAAGCCTGGAACCGTATCCCGCCCCATGAGCCGAGGGACTACCTGTTTCCTTTCCTGGCAAAGATCGTCCGGGCCAGAGCGCTCAACTGCGTAAAGGCGCTCTCTGCCGAAAAACGCAGCGCGGAGATTGTTGCCCTTACCGACGAGCTGGCGGAGATACTCCATTCCGATCAGGACACGGAAGCCGCCGTGGAGGCCCGGGCGCTGAGCGAGGCGGTCAGCCGTTGGCTGTGGTCCGTCTCCGAGGAGAAACGGCAGGTCTTTGTGCGCCGTTATTGGTATGCGGAGCCCCTGCGGCAAATCGCGGCCAGGTACGGAATGAGCGAGGCCAAGGTGAAGTCTCTGCTTCTGCGCACCAGACAGGAGCTTGCGAAACAACTGACAAAAGAGGGGTATGACCTGTGAAAGAACTGGATTTTATGAAAAAAATCAACGACATTGACCCCGCCCTGCTGGGCGAAGCGTCCGCACCCGCCCGCCGCGCCCGTCCGAAGCTGTTGGGACGGCTGGCCGCGGCTGCCGCGGCGGTGATTCTCCTGGGCGGCACGGTTTATGCCGTGGTGAGCCAGATCGAACTGCGAAAAACCGACAAGCCGGAGACGGAAGAACAGGGCATTGAGGCAAGGACGCAGCTTCCCCTGGTGTCCTGGAGCGGCTTTACGGGAGAGATTCAAACCGTCGGCGAGACCATTGCGCGGCAGTACGCCGAGGGCAACTCCCAGCCCGTCTTTTCCTCCATGGCAGTGGATCCGGGGGACTGCACGGTGCAATTTGCCGGGATCGATCAGGCCATGGAATACATCGGCCTGTCGGGACTGAAAACGCCCAGCTTCCCCTTTGAGGACTGTGAATGCAGCGTGACCGCCCACGGCGACGCCGAGGGCCGGGTGGAATCTGTGCGCCTCTGGGCGCAGCACATTGTTAGAAATGATATCGGCGCCACGGAGACAGTGACGATCTTGACGGAAAACGCCCCGGAATCGGACTTTGTCTCCGAGGGGATGTGGACCTGCGAGTACCCCCGGGACGTGGAGTTTTTGACCTACACCACCCCCGGCGGTTTGGAGTGCCGTATCGCCGTGCTGCGGCCCCAGTATGACAGCGAGTATATGAGCCTGGATGGCTATCTTGCTGTGGGCAGCGGCTTTTACGAGCTGAATCTGGGGGCGGTGCCCGTAGAAAAATACGACCAGGCATTGGAAATGCTGCATCACTGGGCGGACGCAATGGATTAACCCCTGCGCCGGACCCAAGGAAAACCCGCCGCTTCCCGAGGAAGCGGCGGGTTGGTTCTTTGTCCGAATTTGAATCTTAGTTCTTCCGGCAGATATGGAGCAAATGGCCGGAGCTGCCCAGCAGCTCCCGGCGCTGGCAGAAGTGCAGGTGATAGCGGGCGTAGGCCTCAAACTCTTCGTCTGTCATGGAGAAATCCGCCCGGCCCTCGGCCAGCTCCAGAATCCCGTTGACCGCGGCCAGGGTAATCTGCGTCACAGGCAGGTCCCGATACAGGGCTTCCAGTTCCGGAATGTCGTAGCCGGTGAAGAGCTGGTTCTGAAAATGGAGCACACGGAAATCTCCGTCAAAATTCTCTCTCAGCCCCGTCGCCAGGTTGCCCTGCAGGTAGTTGTCGTAGAGAATGGCGTGGACAGAGAGAAAGGCCGTCAGAATGACACCGCCGGGCTTCGTGACCCGAACCGCCTCCCGAAGGGCGGCGTCTCGTTCGCCCGGGTCGTAGAGGTGATACATGGGTCCGAAGGACAGAGTCAGGTCAAAGCTGTTGTCGGCAAATCGGCTGAGATCCACGGCGTCTCCCTGCAAGGCGGTTAGATTGTCCAGCCCCGCCCCGTTTTCCCGGAGAATCGCCAGGTTACGTTCCGCCAGTTCCACCGCTGTGACCTGATACCCCTCCCGGGCCAGGGCTGCGGAGTAGCGGCCCGTCCCGGCGCCGATCTCCAAAACCGTCCCGTTGGCAGGCAGATACCGGTGGATAAAGTGCATTGTGGTTCGATATTCCATTTGTCCGTGGCGGCTCTTTGCCAGCCGTATGTCTTCGCGGTATCCATCGTAAAAGCTGTTGATCATTTCAGAGCGATCCATGCGAAATCCTCCTTTTGCGGGCAGCCTGCCCGCGCTACAAAATCTCCCAGACAAATACCGCGGTATCCCGCAGATCGATGTCCTGGGGCCGGAGGGCGGAGCCGAAGCTGCGCCTGGCCTTCATTGCGCCGTTTGCCATCAGGGGCGCGGCGCAGTCCTCCATTTCCATTACGGTTTCCGAGTGGAAGTTCAGATGGTTCAGGTTATAGTCGATCTTTTGCAGTTCCCCCAGGCGGCAGCCGGAGGCGGCGCAGAGGACTTCGGCCCGGGCTTTTGCGTTCTCGGCGGCAGAGCGGAGCAGCTCCGTTTCCAGCTTTTCCGGCTCCCGGAGGGTGAAACGGACCTGGAGCTCCGGCTTGGCCTTGCTGGCGGCCACGGCGTTCAGCGCCTCTCTCAGCCGGGCGGCGTCGAAGTCGAAGCGCAGCAGCTGGTCATAGCTGCAAGTGTAGCCGGAAAATTCGCTGTGATAGTTGCCCTTGTCGTCGCAGACGCTCTCATACTCTGTGTTGACGTGGAAGCCCGCGGTCTGGAAATCGGCGGCGGGAAAGCCCGCGGCTGTGAGAGCCTCTTCCAGAGCGGAGACCTGCTTATCGGCGGCCTCCAGGGCGCTGTCGTAGCTTTTGTTTTTGGCCCAGACCCGGAAGCTCAGCTCCACGGTGTCCACGGCGGCGGAGGCTCTGCCAACGCCCTTGACGGTAACGGTTTTCACGGTGCATCCCTCCTTGTTTTTCCCCAGTGTATCACCGGATTTCAGAATTGTCAACCACCGGGAAAAATGTACTTCCATCGAGGGGAAAAACATGGTATAATGACACAAAACTGTGGAGGGAAAATCCAATGAAAGAAACGCTGCTGGCCGGACTGGAACGGCTGAAAATTGAATTGCCGGAGGAGCGGACGGATGCCGTTATCCGCTTCGGCCAGGCGGTTTTGGAGAAGAATAAGGTGATGAACCTGACGGCCATTACGGAGCCGGAGCAGGCGGCGGAGCTGCACCTGCTGGACAGCCTGAGTCTGCTGAAGGTCCTGCCCCTGGCGGGGAAGTCTCTGCTGGACGTGGGCACGGGAGCGGGCTTCCCCGGGGTGCCGCTGAAAATCGCGGAGCCCACAATCCGCCTGACCCTGCTGGACAGTCTCCAGAAGCGGATGCGCTGGCTGGAGGAAGAGGCCCTGCCGACCCTGGGGGTGGAGGCCCGCTTCCTGGCGGGCCGGGCGGAGGATTTTGCCCGGGACCACCGGGAGAAGTTTGACGTGGTGAGCTCCCGGGCCGTGGCCCGGCTGGACCTGCTCTGCGAGCTCTGCCTGCCTTTCGTCCACCGGGGGGGCTATTTCCTGGCCATGAAGGGCGCTTTGGCCCAGGAGGAGCTGCATGAGGCGGCCAACGCCATCCGACTTCTGGGGGGCTCCTACGAGCGCACAGAGGCCTTTGAGATCGGCGGCGCGACCCACTCTGTCATTGTCATCCACAAGACCGGGAAAACCCCGGAGCAGTACCCCCGCAGCTGGGCCCGGATGAAGCAGAAGCCATTATAATGCCTTCCCCTCAAGGAGAAGGTTTTGCTCTGTACACGATTCCTCATGAACGCAGAAGGGCACTTTTATGAACCAAACAAAACAAACCGCCTGCGTGGGCCTGCTTGCCCATGTGGACGCAGGGAAGACCACCCTGGCGGAGGCAATTTTATATCGCTGCGGCCGGCTTCGGAGCCTGGGGCGGGTAGACCACGGGGACACGGCCATGGACTACGACCCCCTGGAGCGGGAGCGGGGCATCACCATCTTTGCCGCCCAGGCCCATGTGGAATGGAAGGGCTGGGAGCTGACTCTGCTGGATACCCCGGGCCACGTGGATTTCTCCGCCGAGACCGAGCGGATGCTCCAGGTGCTGGACTGCGCCGTTCTGGTCATCAGCGGCACCGACGGCGTCCAGGCCCACACCCGGACCCTCTGGAATCTCCTGGGCCACTACCAGATTCCCACGGTGCTCTTCGTCACCAAGATGGACCTGGCCCGGATCAGCCGGGCCGATTTGCTGGAGGGGCTTCGCCGGGAGCTGGGGGACGGGGTGGTGGATTTCTCCCCGGACAACGCCGACCGGGACGAGGCTCTGGCCATGTGCGCCGAGACCGCCATGGAAGAGTATCTGGAAGAGGGCGCCGTGACCTCCGCCACCCTGGGGGATATGCTGGCAGCCAGGGAAATCTTCCCCTGCTTCTTCGGCTCCGGCCTGAAGCTGGCGGGAATCGACGAATTTTTAGATGCTTTTACCGGTCTGCTGAGGCCCCGGCGCTGGCCGGAGTTGTTCGGCGCCCGGGTTTTTAAGATTACCCACGACGCCCAGGGCGTGCGCCTGACCCACCTGAAGGTGACCGGCGGCTCCCTGCAGGTTCGGGACAGCCTGAGCTATGAGGGCCAGGAGGAAAAGATTACCCAGCTTCGCCGCTACCAGGGAGGCCGCTTCATCGCCGTGGAGGAGGTCTTCCCGGGGCAGGTCTGCTCCGTGGTGGGCCTGACGGCGGCCTGGAACGGACAGGGCTTCGGCACCGAGGCCGCCGCGGGCAGCCCGGTTCTGGAGCCGGTGATGCACTATCGGATCGGTCTGCCCGCCGGGACGGACCCCCGGCTGGTACTGCCCAAGCTGCGGCAGTTGGAGGCCGAGGACCCCATGCTGCGCCTGCGCTGGGACCCCCGGCTCCAGGAGCTCTCCGTTGGTCTCATGGGAGAGGTCCAGGCGGAGGTGCTGAAAAGCATGATCCTGGACCGCTTTGACCTGCCTGTGGAGCTGGGCCAGGGCCGGGTCCTCTACAAGGAGACCATCGACCGCACCGTGGAGGGCGTGGGGCACTATGAGCCCCTGCGCCACTATGCGGAGGTCCATCTGCTGCTGGAGCCCCTGCCCCGGGGCAGCGGTCTGGTGTTTGCGACCACCTGCAGCGAGGACAAGCTGGACCGCCACTGGCAGCGGCTGATTTTGACCCACCTGGCAGAAAAGGAACACCTGGGGACGGCCATCGGCGCCCCCATCACGGATATGAAGCTGACCCTGGCTGCGGGCAAGGCCCATTTGAAGCATACCGAGGGCGGCGACTTTCGCCAGGCCACCTATCGGGCGGTGCGCCAGGGCCTGATGCAGACCCCCTCGGTGCTGCTGGAGCCCTGGTATCGCTTCCGGCTGGAGGTGCCCACGGCTCAGATCGGCCGGGCCATTACGGATATCAAGGCCCGCTTCGGCAGCTTCGATACGCCGGAGGACCTGGGGGGCATGAGCCTGCTTCGGGGCCGGGCACCGGTGGCCGCCATGACGGACTACGCCAGGGAGGTGGCGGCATATACCCGGGGCTTGGGCAAGCTGGCTCTGGAGGTGGAGGGCTACGAGCTCTGCCACGACCCGGAGGCTGTCCGGGCTGCCCACCCCTATGACCCCGAGGGAGACCTGGATAATACCCCGGATTCCGTCTTCTGTGCCCACGGCGGCGGCTTCACGGTGAAGTGGGACAAGGTTTTCACCAATATGCACCTGGAAAGCGTGCTGGCCCCCAAGCGGGAAGCCGCGACGCCGTCCCGACGCCGGTTTTCCATCAGCGAAAAGGAACTCCAGGCCATTTTGGAGCGGGAGTTTGGCCCCATCAGGCGGCCCCAGTATTCTGCCTCGGTGTGGAAGGGGACTTCATCGGAAGCAGTGCGCGCAGCGGACACCCCCTCATCCGTCAGCGCCTCCGGCGTTGCCACCTTCCCCCCGGGGGGAAGGCTGGATGGGGAAAAGCCTGTGCTGATTGTGGATGGCTTCAACGTGATTTTTGCCTGGCCGGACCTGGCTGTCCTGGCCCAGACGGACTTGGAACAGGCCCGGGACCGGCTCATGGAGATTCTGGCTAACTATGCCTCCTTCACCCGCACGGAGACGATTTTGGTCTTTGACGCCTATCAGGTCAAGGGCGGCAAGGGAGAGCGCTTCGACTATCACGGGGTTCAGGTGGTCTACACCAGGGAGAACGAGACCGGCGACGCCTACATCGAGCGCCTGCTTCACGACATTGGCAGGAACGCCCAGGCCCGGGTGGTGACCTCGGACAATCTCATCCAGGTTTCCGCCCTGCGCTCCGGCGTGATTCGCCAGTCCGCCCGGGAATTCGGGGAAGAGATCGACCGCATCTACGGAGACATTGCGCAGTATCTGCACACCCACAACCGCCAGCGCATGGGTACCATTGGCGAAAATCTCCCCTCCACCCCGTAGGGGCGGCTATACTCCGTGACGCTTGCGAGTTTGGGCGCCCGCCGATCCCGAAGCCCCTGCTGAAAAAGGAAAAGACATGGAACACGAAGCATTACTGAAACGAATTGACGATCTGTACCGGCAGTGTGAAAAGACCAACGCCGTCACCCATACGACCTTTCTCACCCCTGCCGAGCAGGGAGCTGTGGTTCAATTCGCCCGGGGCCTTTCCGGCTGCCGGATGCTCCTGAGCGGCGGCAAGCCGGACTGTGAACGGCGAGTTGCCTTTTTCCTGCCGAGCTGGATGGAGGAAACGGACTTCGATCCGGAGGAGTATATCAGCGTCCTGGCCCTGGAGGCTTTTTACGGCACCCCCGGCCACCGGGACTACCTGGGAGCCCTGCTGGGCCTGGGGGTCCGCCGGGAATGGGTGGGGGATATCTGGATTCAGGGTCAGTTGGCCTGGGTCTTTTGCCTGCCCTCCGTGGCGGGACAGTTGGCCTCCCTGGAACAGGCGGGCCGGGTCAGCGTAAAGGCTGCGATTGCCTCCCTTTCGGACGTCCCCGCCCCGGAACGAAAGCGCCGGGAGGTCAAATTCACCGTCCAGAGTCTCCGCTTCGACGCGGTGCTGGCCGAGACCTTCCGCCTCTCCCGCACCCAGGCCGCCAAGCTCATCGCCGCCGGGGCCGCCAGCCTGAACTATCTGCCCTGCCTGAAAAACGACGCCCCCGTCTCCGAGGGCGACGTGATTGCGTTGAAGGGCTATGGCAAGGCCACCGTCGCCGAGCTCGGCGGCAAGAGCCGCAAGGATCGGCTGTTTCTTACAGCGGAGGTCTGGGTATAAAAATGTAGCGCCGGCAATCTGCCGGCCCTTTTCCCGCTGGAAACAGGCCGCAGGAGATGGAAGAAACCATTTCCCGCGGCCAAAATTTTCAATTATCCAAATTGATATTGAGTTGGATAAGCGTATACAGCATAGGTTTTAATATTCTCAGCCACAAGCTCTTTATAAGAGGACAGAGTGGAAGTCGAGAATCCCCGCATTTCCCCGGCCTTTATTGGCCCGTAGATATAAGTATGAAGACATGCAACCAGGTTGTCATCATTATCAAATAATAGAATTGCCACATTTATTTGGTCCAGTTCCTTCATGTATGTGTTAGTTACTTGACCGGTTACTTCAACGCCGCCGAATCGTTCATTACTGATTGTAATATCAGATACTTCATAGCGGACACAAGGAACGGTTGCAGCTTTAACATCGAGGTGAGTTTCAAGAATTAATCCTGTTTCGGGCTTCTCTTTGATTATGGTATCCTCAAATCCCCAAGCAGTTTCGCCGGGTTTTAGGACTTTCGGATAGAATGAAACATGCCTGATAGAATCAATTAAATGACCCGTATCATCCTTTAGGTCAATGGTTGCGGAGTCCAAGTACAAGTCGGTTTCTCCTGAATTGTAGATGGGAACACCAATTAATACCCTATCATCATTGAGAATGGTACGATAGAATACGGTTGTGTATCGCCCAACATCACATGAGCTTTTGGGTGTGTGGACTGGTTCGGTTGGTTTGACGGTTTCCCTTGACTGATTTGCGGCGTTGCTGCCACTTTGACTACTTTGAGAAGCCTGCGAGTTGCTGTTTTGGTTTTCTGCATTGCTGTTATTTTGTGCTGTTTGTGATACTTGATTGATTGCTACATTTTTTGAATGATTAATCGAATAGATGGCAATGACGATAACGATTATTGCAACGAGCGAAGTAAGCAATTTTTTCATTATTGTGCCCTCCTAAAAGAAAAGTGCGCAGCCGAAGCTGCGCACGAAAAATGCACTGCTTCGATTGCTGCGACACAATTGCTTTGACCACCAAACAGGTGCAAAACGAGAAGAGCGCATTTTTACCAATGTAAAATGCACCTGTTTGGTCAAAAATATACAATTGTGCCGCAAGGATATTATATAACAGAACGACAGAAAAAGCAAGTCCCATAGAACGCCATATATAAAATATATAAAAGTGCCCGCTTGGAGGAATCTGAAAGAGAAGTACGGGCGAGCGGTGATAGCGGGGAATTCCAAAAGGGCACTCCCTTTTGGCTGTTTGAATGAGGGAAAGGTCCAGGGAGGAGGGAGAGATTCGGAATCTTCCCCCTCCCTGGCCGGTTCTTTCCCCGCTCTCTTGCCGGGACAAGAAAGCGGGCCGCCGGAGGCAGGACCAGAATCCGACGACGCAACAGGGTCAAATTATCGAATATCTTCGGATCGTCTGCTGACGCAGACGATTTTTTGTGCCACAAACGGCTGGCTAATAGCCGGCGCTACAGGCGTTGATGGTAGTTTCTGCCTCGGTTTGGCGGCCGATACTCATGAAGGGCACAGGTGGCCGCCCTTACGCGAATTTCGTCGCCCATCAATTTCCGTACTGATAGTATAAAAAATTTTATTATTTTAGTATTGGTAGTGTCTTCCTTTTTTGCGGAAAACCAAGTATAATACAGAAAAAGCCAAAGGGGGACCAGATTATGCAGTTGTCTCTTTCTGAAAACATCCGTCTGTACCGAAAGCAGCGGAAGCTGACCCAGGAGAAGCTGGCGGAAGCGCTTGGCGTAACGGTGGGCGCTGTCTACAAATGGGAATCCGGCCAGTCCCTGCCGGAGCTGAATCTGCTTGTGGAAATGGCGGATTTTTTTGATATCTCGGTGGACGTGCTCCTGGGCTATCGGGTCAAGGACAACCGCCTGGACGCGGCTCTGGAGCGGCTGGAGTCATACTGCGTCTCCATGGACCCAACGGCCCTCTCCGAGGCAGAAAAGACCCTGGGGAAGTACCCGCACTCTTTCCGGGCTGTCTACGGCTGCGCCATGGTGTATATGGCCTTTGGCGTTAGCACCCGGGACCGGGTCAGGCTCAGAAGGTCTGTAGAGCTGTTCGAGCAGTCCAGGGCCCTGCTGCCCCAGAACGAGGACCCCCGCATCAGCGATTCCACCATCTGCGGAAATTTGTCGATGGTTTGGCTCCTGCTGGGAGAGCAGGAGAAGAGCGTCGAGTTTTGGAAGAAAAACAACGCCGGCGGCGTTTTCAGCAGTGAGATCGGCTTTTGCCTGGCGGTCTTTATGAATCGTCAGAATGAAGCGGCGGCCTTTTTGTCGGAAGCGTTCCTGAACGGTTTGTCCAATCTGCTTACCACGATGTTTGGCTGCGTCTTCGTTTTCCGATCCCGTGGAGACTGGAAATCGGCGCTGGACATTACAAAATGGGGGATAGACCTTCTGACGGGACTAAAGACGGAGGCCAAACCGGATTTTTTGGAAAAGACTTATGGGGAAATGCTGATTGTGCTGGCCTATTTGCAGTTTAAGGCAGGAATGAAATCGGAATCCGCCGATACCCTGATTCAAGCCAGGGACGTGGCCCGCCGCTTTGATTCCATGCCGGAATATACCATGAATGGAATGCGATTTGCCGATCAGGCGGAACGAAGGGTGGTTTTTGACATCTTCGGGGCCACGGCGGCTTCCGGTATTGAATGCCTGCTTGGACTGCTGGACGATCCGGTGTTCACCGGGCAGTGGAAGGAGATTTCGGAACATGGGAACTGATATGAAAAGGACGGGAAACGTTTTCCGCAACCGAAACTACCGTCTGGTCTTTTTCGGCGCTTTGGTGTCGGAGCTTGGCGCACTGCTTTACAGCTTTGCGGTGGGCTTTTACATCCTAGAAATCACCGAAAACAACGCCTTTTTGCAGGGCCTGTATCTGGCGCTGTGCGGGGTGTCGCTGCTGGTTTTCACGCCGGTGGGCGGCGTTCTGGGAGACAATTTCAACAAAGCGAAAATTATGTACGTCTGCGACTATGTGAAAGGCGGCTTGATTCTTCTGGCCACGGCCCTCCTACAGCTGTTTCCGCAGAACAATGCGCAGCTTGTGATTCTGTTTGCGGCGGGCATATTGGGCAACGGCGTCAGCGGAATATTTACGCCGGCGTCCGGCGCCTTGCTTCCGCATATTGTGGAGGAAGAGAAGCTGCAGCAGGCCAACGCTTATTTTTCCATGAAAAGCTCCCTGGAAAGCATTCTCGGTATCATCCTGGCAGCAATTTTGTATGCGTCCATGCCGATTACCCTGCTCTTTTTGGTGGTGGGTATTTGCTACCTGGCTTCCGGCGTCTCTGAAATGCTGATTCGATTTGAACATCACAAGCCCCATGAGCGCCTGACGCTGAAGCTGGCCGTCCGGGACATGGGGGAGGGAATCAGCTATCTGAAAACAAAAAAGGCGATTCTGGCCCTGCTGGGGGCGATTTTGTTCATCAATTTCTTCTTCGCGCCGGTGACGGGGAATTTCCTGCCCTACTTCGTCAAAACCGATCTGGCTTCCGCGCCGTCCTATCTGCTGGATCAGCTTCTGACGCCGGAGCTCTGGTCCTCCGTGTTTACCGTGTGCTGCGGGCTCAGCGCCCTGCTGGGCGCCGCGATTCTCAGCGCTCGGGCCCAGGAGGAGAAGTGCGGGGCGAAAACTGCCCACAGGCTTTGCGCCACCGCCGCCCTGATGATCGGCTTTACCGTCTGTTTTTGGCTGCTGGTGGACCGGGGCGTGTCCCTCAACGGGTTTCTGATCGCCTTCTGCCTGTTCTTCCTTGTTTTGGGGGCGCTGCTTTCTTTCATCAATATCCCCATCAACACCGCGTTGATGCGTGTTGTGGACAAGGATAAGCTCAGCAAGGTCAACAGCATCATCAGCATCGGTTCCCAGGGGATGATCCCCATAGCTTCCGTCCTTGCGGGGGCGATTCTGGAGACACTGGGAAGTACGCTGCTGCTGTCCTTCTGCGCCCTGGGCTTCACCGTCACCGCCCTCCTGCTGCTGTTCAATAAACAAATCCGGGAGCTTTGACCGCGTAAAAAGAAAGAAGTGAGCGCCGTGCTCACTTCTTTCTTTTAATTCGATACAGCAGGGTCAACCTTGCCAACAGGAAATCCAGGAGCAGGAAGCACACGTTTGCCAGCAACAGGAGGACGATCAGCATAACCAGGCCGGTTTCTTTGGCCTCCTGCACCAGAGCCTCCAGCCGAAAGACCAGAATCAGCAGGGCATAAAGGGCCGCTGTGGCGGCGTTGAAGATCAGCAGCTTGCATACCAGACCGGGCAGCTTTGGCAGCCGATCCAGGCCGGGCTTGGCCAGGGGATACCAGCCCAGAAAGACGAAGACAAAGGCTGTTTCCTTGTCCGGGCAGAGCAGAACCGCCAGGAAGGCCACGATGGCGTACCAGCCCAGGCAGAGCTTCTTGGGCAGCTCCGCCAGCAGGACCACCAGCGGCAGGGAAGCCAGCATGGGAGCGATATAGGTGCCCACGGGAATGATTCCGCCCAGCAGGAGGATGACCAGAGCAAGGGCGGCAAAGATGCCGCCCATTGCGATTTGCCTCGCCTTCATCTTGCGTCAACCGTAATGCTGTTTTCGTCGGCGGAAAGCGCAATAATCCGAATGGGCTCCTGGTAACTGTCGATGATTTTCTCCGCGATGGGATTCTCAATTTCCTTCTCAATGGTGCGGCGGAGATTTCTCGCGCCGTACTGGACGGAGTAGGACTTCTTGGTGAGATAATCCAGAACGGAATCATCCCAGCCCAGGGCGATGCCGTGGTCATCCAGGCCGGTTTTCAGCTCGTTCAGCATAATGACGGCGATATCCCGGAAGTTGGCCTCGGAGAGCTTGTTGAAGCAGACAATCTCATCCACCCGGTTGATGAACTCGGGCCGGAGGAATTCGCCCAGGGCCTTCAGGGCCTTGTCCTTGGTCTGCTCGGTGAGGCTCTTGCCGAAACCCACGGAGCCGTCCTTCCGGTCGGAGCCCGCATTGGAGGTCATCACGATGATGGTGTTCTCAAAGTTTACCAGCCTGCCCTGGGCGTCGGTAATGCGGCCGTCGTCCAGAATTTGCAGGAGGATGTTCAGTACGTCGGGATGGGCTTTTTCGATCTCGTCAAAGAGAATGACGGAATAGGGCTTCCGGCGAATCTTCTCGGTGAGCTGTCCGGCCTCGTCGTAGCCCACATAGCCCGGGGGAGAGCCGATGATCTTGGAGACAGAGTGCTTCTCCATATATTCGGACATATCCAGCCGCACCAGGGACTCCACGGATTCAAACAGCTCGTCGGCCAGCCGCTTTACCAGCTCGGTCTTGCCCACGCCGGTGGCGCCCACAAAGATGAAGGAAACGGGGCGCTTCTTGGGGCTGATGCCTGCCCGGCTCCGGCGGATGGCGGAGCAGATGGCGGCAATGGCCTCGTCCTGGCCCACCACGTGCTTTTTCAGGTTGGCTTCCAGGCTCCGGAGCTGCTCGTACTCCTGGGCCTGAATCTTGGCGGCGGGGATTTTGGTCCAGAGCTCGATGACCCGGGCCAGATTTTCCATGGTCAGCCGGGGCTTGGGCCTGGCTTCCAGCTCGGCGATTTTTTCACCCAACTGCATGGACTTGGACCGCAGGGTGGCGATCCGCTCATAGTCCTCGGGCGTTTTCTCCTCGTCCTTTTCCGTGAGCATTTTCAGCTCAAACTCCACGTCTGCCAAATCCTTGGAGGCGGAAGCCAGCTCGTTAATGACGGGATTGCGGAGATTTTCGTCGGAGCAGGCCTCGTCCAGCAGGTCAATGGCCTTGTCCGGCAGGTAGCGGTCGGTGATATAGCGCTCGGAGAGCAGGACGGTCTGCCGGGCAATTTCGGGGGAGATTTCCACCCCGTGATACTGCTCGTAGTAGCCGGCGATGCCTTTGATGATGGCGATGGACTGCTCGATGGTGGGCTCGTTCACCGTGACGGGCTGGAAGCGCCGCTCCAGGGCGGAGTCCTTTTCGATATACTTCCGATACTCCTTGAAGGTGGTGGCGCCAACCACCTGAACCTCCCCCCGGGAAAGGGCAGGCTTGAGGATGTTGGCCGCGTTCATGGAACCCTCTGCGTCGCCTGCGCCCACCAGGTTGTGCACCTCGTCGATGACCAGGATGATATTGCCGCAGGTCTTGATCTCGGTGATCAGATTCTTCATCCGGCTCTCAAACTGGCCCCGAAACTGGGTGCCCGCCACCATGGCGGTCATGTCCAGCAGAAAAACCTCCTTGTCCTTGAGCTTAAAGGGCACGTTGCCCGACACGATCCGCTGGGCAAGGCCCTCGGCGATGGCGGTTTTGCCCACGCCGGGCTCGCCAATCAGGCAGGGGTTGTTTTTCTGGCGGCGGTTGAGGATCTGAATGACCCGCTCGGTCTCCTCCTCCCGGCCCACGATCCGGTCCAGCTTGCCCTCCCGGGCCCGCTGGGTCAGGTCCAGACAGTAGCTGTCCAGGAACTTGTGTTTCTTTTTGGAGCTCTGAGCCGGGGCGGCGGTACCGCCCTTGGGCTGTTCCTGCCGGGGGGCGGGCATATTGCCTCCCTGGCCGGTGAGACCGCCGAAGAGTCGGTTCAGGAAGGGGAAGGTAGCGGTCTGGCCGTCGGGGTCGTCCTCCGGGGCGTCCGGGTCGGGATTGCCGCCCAGCATGGACATCATTTCCCCGGAGAGATTCTCCAGGTCTTCATCGGAGATGCCCATCTGCTTCACCATGTCGTCCACCTGCTTGATGCCCAGGTCCTTGGCGCATTTCAGGCAAAGGCCCTCATTGGTGGTTTTTCCGTTTTCGATTTTCGTAATGAAGATCACAGCCACATTTTTGTTGCAGCGGCTGCAAAGGGTTGGTTTCATCAATGTGGTATTCTCCCTTCAAGAGGTTTTCGGGATGGGGCATAATACCCCAAATATTACGGGATAAACAGCTTTGTCCCGCCGCTGCCCACCAGCAGCACCGTCCCGTCGGAGCGGGCGATGGCCCGGGTGGCGGAAAGTACGTCCCAGGAACGGTCATAGGCGGAGAGCTGCCGATCAAAGGTCTGCACACTGGTCTCTGTCAGGACGGCGGCGTAGTTTCCCGCCGCGGAGACGGAGCGGACCCGATCCGGCAGGTCCAGCTCGCCCAAGGCGTTGCCCTCGGCGTCCATGGTCAGAATGCGGCAGCCGCCGCCGTTCTGCTCCAGGGCCAGAATGACCCAGCCCTTCGAGCTGACCGCATAGTCTGCCAGCTCGCCGGCGTGCCGGGGCAGGGCGTTGAGCCGCTCTCCCTGGGCGTTGAGAAAAACGATTTCATTCTGGGCCACGGCCATCAGATGGGTGGGGTCCAGAAAACGGAGCTCATAGACCACCTGGTTGCCCAGCTCCAGCCGAGCGGTTTCGGCACCGTCCTGCTCCAGATCGGTCAGGGGAAGGTCTGTCCGGAGAATGGTGATGCCGGAGTGGTAAACGCCGCCTTCCTCCTCCAGTCTCGCCACGGCCAGCAGCTCGCCCTCATCCGAGACGGCGCAGGCGTTGAGATAACGGGTTCGGGAGGAGAAGCGGTAGAGAGGCTCCTGCTTGGGGTTGAGAACGGTGGCTACCGACTTGTAGCCGCTCTCGGTGGTTATATAGGCGGTGTAGCCGTCTGTGCTCACATCCGCGTTGATAAAATCGCCGGAGAGGGCTCCGTCCATCAGGACCGTTCCGCCCGCCCCCACGGAGGCGGCATAGGCGCTGCCGGGGCTGAACACCAGGCAGACGTCTCCGCCGGTTCGCAGCACCGGCGTGGGCAGAGAGCCCTGAATCAGTACCTTTTGTTCCCCGTCCAGGGAGTAGAGGGTCACGCCGCTTTCACTGCCCATCAGCAGGCCGTCGTCAAAGCCCGCGTAGACGTTTCCCGCGCCGCCGTCCAGGGTAATACGGCCGTAGGTTTCCTTGTCCCGCAGACCCATGTAGCGGAAGAAACGCACCACGGGGTCCAGATTGACCAGCCCCGGGAAGAGCAGGTACAGAACGGCCAGAAGAGCCAGCAGCAGCACAAGGATACAGAGGACCCTGCGCAGACGCCGGCCTTTCTTCCGGGGCACGGCTTTGGAAGCCGGCAGATCAGAATTATTCAATGTGAAATACCGCCTTTCCGTCGTCATACCACAGCCGGGTCATATACAGGCCCCCCGGGGGAGCCGTGGGACCGGCGGCGGTACGGTTTTTCCCAGCCAGAATGTCCGCCACGGCCTCGGGGGGAAATTTCCCCTCCGCCGCGTAGACCGCAGTGCCTACCATAGCCCGGGCCATGTTGTAGAGAAAGCCGTTGGCGCAGATTCGGCAGGAGATCAAATCTCCGTCCCGTTCCACGTCAAAGTGATACACCGTCCGCACCGTGGATTTCACATCCGTCCCCACGGAGCGAACCGCGGCAAAGTCGTGGGTTCCCACAAAGCAGTCCGCCGCCCGGCGCATGATCCCCTCATCCAAATGTTTGGGGTAGAACCATGCGCGGTTAACATAAAATGGGTCCCGAATCCGGGAGTTGTAAATCAGATAGGTATATTCCTTTTTTACGCAGGAGCCGATGGCGTTGAAGCCCTCGTGGACCTCAAAGGCGTCGGAGACCACGATATCCTCGGGCAGATGCGTGTTCAGGGCATAGGGGAGCCGATCCACGGGAATGGCGGAATCGGTGCGGAAATTTGCCACATAGCGCCGGGCGTGAACGCCCGCGTCGGTGCGGCCGCAGCCGGTGACGTGGACCGGGTGGCCCACAACCATGGCAATGGCCTTCTCCATGGTTGCCGCCACGGAAACCGCGTTTTTCTGCACCTGCCAACCGTGGTAGGCGGAGCCCTCATATTTCAAAATCAGAGCAATGTTTTTCATAAGTAAGAGGTAAGAAGTAGGAAGTAAGAGGTAGGAAATAGGAAGTAAGGGGCAGGAAGTAAGAGGTAGGAAGTAAGAAGTATTTTAAATTTTTACTGTTTCCTTCTTACTCTTTACATTCACAAGCCGAAGCGTCGTAAAACGATGACCCCTGCCAGCAGCAGCGCTCCCACGAAAAACGCGAAGAGGTCGATCCGGGCATAGCGAAGCACCTTCAAGCGCGTCCGGCCCTCGCCGCCGTGGTAGCAGCGGCACTCCATGGCCGTGGCCAGCTCATCGGCCCGGCGGAAGGCGCTGACAAACAGAGGCACCAGAATCGGAATCAGGGCCTTGGCCCGGCGAATGATGCTGCCGGTTTCAAAGTCGGCGCCCCGGGCCTTTTGAGCGGAGATAATCTTGTCGGTCTCTTCAATCAGGGTCGGGATAAAGCGCAGGGCAATGGACATCATCATCGCAAGCTCGTGTACCGGAACGTGAATTTTTTTCAGAGGGTTCAGCAGCCGTTCCAGAGCGTCGGTGAGGGCAATGGGGGAGGTGGTATAGGTCAGCAGGAAGGTGCCGCAAATCAGCATCATAATCCGCAGAACCATAAAGAAGGCGGTGCGGACGCCGTCGGACCAGATTTCAAAGATCCACCAGTCCACCAGCAGGGTACCGCCCTTGGTGTAGAAGAGGTTGAGCAGGGCCGTAAAGATAATAAAAATCAGCATGGGCTTCAGGCCGCGGGTCATTGCCTTCCAGGGAATTTTGCCCAGAAGGGTGACGGCAATCAGAAAGGCCAGAACCAGCCCATAGGAAAAATAGGACTTTGCCAGGAAGAGCGCGACGATATAGACAATGAGCAGCAGCAGCTTCGTCCGGGGGTCCAGCCGGTGAACCACCGTCTTGCCGGGGAAGAACTGGCCCAGGGTAATGTCCTTCAGCATGGCCGGCCCTCCTTCCGCTCCAGCAGACGGGCCACGGCATAGCGCACCGTGTAAACGTCCGGCGGCACGTCCAGACCCTTGGCCCGGAGCAGAGCAAAGACAGAGGTGACTTGGGGCACGGAGAGGCCCATCTCGGTCAGCTTATCCGCGCAGGTGAAGACGTCGGCGGGGGTGTTGTCCATGGCAACCGTCCCGCGGTTCATAACCACCAGCCGGGAGCAGAGCGCCGCCACCTCCTCCATGGAGTGACTGACCATGATGACGGCGGCGTTCTGGGCCTGCTGATAGGCCCGGATGTTTTCCAGAATGGAGTCCCGGCCCGCGGCGTCCAGACCGGCGGTGGGCTCGTCCAGAATCAGCACGTCCGGTTCCATGGCGATGACGCCGGCAATGGCGACTCTGCGTTTCTGCCCGCCGGAGAGGTCAAAGGGGGACTTTTCCAGCAGCTCCTCGCTGATTCCCACAAAGCCTGCCGCCCGGCGAACCCGGGCGTCCAGCTCGTCGCCGGAGATGCCCTGATTTTTGGGGCCGAAGGCGATGTCCTTCCAGCAGGTCTCCTCAAAAAGCTGGTATTCCGGGTACTGGAAAACCAGCCCCACCTTTCCGCGGACGGAGTGGGTGAATTTCTTATCCTTCCAGATGTCCTCGCCCTTGTACAGCACCTTGCCGGAAGTGGGCTTCAACAGGCCGTTCAGGTGCTGAATCAGGGTGGACTTTCCGGAGCCGGTATGGCCGATGACGCCCACCAGCTCCCCGGGGTGGAAGGAGAGGCTGATATGTTCAATGGCGGTATGCTCAAAGGGCGTACCGGCAGAATAGATATGGGTCAAGTCCTGAACTTCAATGATCGGTTTGGTAGGGTCCAATGAGGTATCCTCCTGATTGAATTGACAGGGGACAGTTGACGGTTGACGATGATCGGAGTGTTTCAAATTGTAATTTGAAACACACATTCAATTGTCCCTTTGCATTGCTGCGGCAATCGCGTTCGCGCACTCCTCGGGAGTCAGTGCGTCCAGGGGCAGGTCCCAGCCGGCGCCGCGGAGGGAGAAGAGCAGGTCCGTGGTCTGGGGTACATCCAGCCCCGCCTTCCGGAGCAGCTCCACCTGGGAGAAGACCTCCCGGGGGCTGCCGTCGGTGAGAATCCCGCCCTTGTGCATGACGATCACCCGGTCGGCTCCCACGGCCTCCTGCATATGGTGGGTAATCAGTACCACGGTAATGCCCTGGTCCCGATTCAGGCGGGTGACGGTGGAGATAACCTCCTCCCGGCCCCGGGGGTCCAGCATGGCGGTAGGCTCGTCCAGGACAATGCAGCGGGGCCGCATGGCCAGCACGCCCGCGATGGCGATGCGCTGCTTCTGCCCGCCGGAGAGCAGGTGCGGGGCGTGCTCCCGATATTCGTACATCCCCACGGTTTTCAGTGCCTCGTCCACCCGCTGCCGAATCTCCGGAGAGGGGACGCCCAGGTTTTCCGGGGCGAAGGCTACGTCCTCCTCCACCACGTTGGCAACGATCTGATTGTCGGGATTCTGGAAGACCATGCCGATCTGACGGCGGATTTCCAGCAGCATCTTCTCATCGGAGCTGTCCTTTCCCTCCACCCAGACCTTGCCTCCCGTGGGCAGCAGGACAGCGTTAAAGTGCTTGGCCAGGGTGGATTTCCCGCAGCCGTTGGGCCCGATGACAGCGGTGAAGCTGCCCTCGGCGATTTCAATATTCAAATTTTCAAACACCGGCAGCGCGAGACGCTCCCCGGATGCCGGGTAGGTAAAGCTCAAATCTTCTGCACGTATGATTGTTGACATATCTTCTCCTTGTCGAAGTCTATTTGAGAATCGACAGGTGACAATTGACAATGAATTTGTTTTTCAGGTTGCCGTTTGAAAAACGCCAATTCTTGGCCCTCATCAATAATTCTCAATTTTCACTTGTCAATTCTCAGTTGTCCCTTGTCCATCGTCCCGTCGCGCCGCAGGGCAGGCAGAGACCGGAGGCGGTGACGGGCAGACCCAGCTCCTGGGACTCGGTGCGGCCGCCGTAGCGGCGGGTCAGAATGCTGTCCAGCAGGTAGCCCACCACGGAGGGAGCCAGGCCGGTGGTATAGGAGTTTACCAGCACAAACAAAGGCTGATCCGAGAGCACCCGGCTGACCTGCTCCAGGAAGGGATAGAGGCTGGTTTCCAGCTTCCAAACCTCGCCGGAAGGTCCGCGCCCATAGGAGGGCGGGTCCATAATAATGGCGTCGTAGCGCTTGCCCCGGCGAATCTCCCGCTCCACGAATTTGCCGCAGTCGTCCACAATCCAGCGGATGGGGGCATTCTCCAGGCCAGAGGCCCGGGCGTTGTCCCGGGCCATCTGCACCATGCCCTTGGCCGCATCCACATGGCAGACCGCGGCGCCGCCGGCGGCGGCGGCCAGAGTGGCCCCGCCGGTGTAGGCAAAGAGATTTAAAACACTGACGGGCCTTCCCGCCTTCCGGACTGTGCCCGTGATGAAGTCCCAGTTGACGGCCTGCTCCGGGAAAATGCCGGTGTGCTTGAAATTCATGGGCTTCACCAGGAAGGTCAGCTCCCGGTACGAAAGGGTCCAGTGGTCGGGGAGCCGGTGCTCGCTCCAATGGCCTCCGCCGGTGTTGGAGCGGGCGTAACGGGCGTCAAAGCGCTTCCACCTGGGGTCGGACTTGGGCGTGTTCCAAATGACCTGAGGGTCCGGGCGGACCAGAATATAGTCCCCCCAGCGCTCCAGCTTTTCACCGTCCGAGGCGTCAAGCAGTTCATATTGCTTCCATTGATCAGAAATCCACATAGTTTCGTCCTCCGTTGGGGTGCGGGGATTCAAGTCAGGGTTCCGGCTCCGGTTCCGGCTCGGGCTCGGGGTCAGGAATAGGCATGATCGATATGAGGGCCTCCTGAAACGCCTTTTTCAACTCCTGCAGCCGCTCGTGGCTGTGCTCGGTGCAGACTGTAATCTCGTTCTCTTTCAGAGCGTCTTCCAGAGTCGGCGAATCGTTTTCTTCGTCCTTCAGCATGAAGATGGTCTTCTTCTGAATCGTGTTTTCCTTAAATCGGTTCAGATCCGGCACGGCTTCACAAAGCATCTTGAATTGATCGCTGGAAACGATCTTATGATATTCAATGCAGTCGCTGTTGGCGCAGTAGGACTTTCCGGAGGTCCCGGCAGGATAGCACAACTGAATTTCAAATTCCAGGTGGGCGTCGCAGGTGTCCTCCGGCACGTCGGAGGCGAACAGACTGACGGAACGGGAGGTGCACTTCGGCCCGGCCAGCAGGCCGGTCTGGCTGCATACCTGGACATTGACAAAACGCTCATCGTCCGGCTGGACAAAGTCGCCGACCTCTTCCTTGCTCATTCCTTCCATCAGCTTCGTCATTACGGATTTCCACATGACCACGGAGGGGTTGGTGTTGACCACCAGGCGGACCTCCTCCGGCGTGTCGAAGCCGCACCAGACCGAGGCGGTGTATTTGGGAGTGAAGCCGGAGAACCAGCGGTCCCGGTTGCTGGTGGTGGTGCCGGTCTTGCCGGCCACGGGAACGTCGCCGAACCGGGCGTTGGAGCCGGTGCCGTAGAGGCAGGCGTAGCGAAGCATATAGACCATATACCAGGCGGCGTGGGCGGTCATGGTTTCATGGGTCTGCTGGGTGTTATCCAGGATAACATTGCCCTCGGCGTCCTCCACCCGGGTGTAGGTTCTGGCCTTCCGGTAGACGCCGCTGTTGGGGAAGGTGGCGTAGGCCGTAGCCATTTCCCGGACGGTCACGCCGTGGGTGAGCTGGCCCATGCCCAAGGGTGCCAGGTCAATGTCGGTAAACTCCCTGCCGTTGATTTCCTCGGATTCCACAAGGCTGGACAGGCCAAATTTCTCTTTGGCAAACTGGAAGCTGACCTCGGGGGTGACGTCGGCCAGCACCTTGACCGCGATGGTATTCAGGGACTTGGCCACGCCGTTGTTGACCAGCATCCAGCCGCTGTAACTGCGGCTGTCGTTTTGGGGCCAGTCTCTCCCGTTCAGCTTCATATAGGGAGAGTCCTCGTAGGCGGAGGCAGGGGTGATGATTCCCAGTGCCACGCCGGGGCCGTAAACGGTCAGAGGCTTGATGGAGGAGCCGGGGGACAGGGTACTCATGGTGGCGCGGTTCCAGGTCAGGTTGCCCTCCTTGGTTCCGACGCCGCCGGCCATGGCCACGATGTCGCCGGTCTCATTATCAATGACGACGATGGCGGACTGGAGCTGCTGGGAGGAATAGGTCTTGGGGACGTTCTCAATGTCCTGATAGACCTCGTCCACCTTCGCCTGGGCTTCCAGGTCCAGAGTGGAGTAGATGCGGAATCCGCCGGTGGTGACCATCTGATTGGCTGCGTTGTAGGTGATACCCTTGAGGGCCGCCAGGTCCGTGCTCACGTCCCGGATCACCGTGTCCTCAAAGTAGGTGTAGTAGTCCTTCTTTTCAACGTCAAACTGGTTCTGATGGCCGCACTGGGGACAGGTATAGTAGTCGCCGTCGGCGGTAAATTTTCCGATGACCGCCTCATAGGCGCACTCCTCGCAGACAAACTTCTGATCCGCGGTGGACATGGATTTGAATTCCAGGACCTGATCGCTGACGGCATCATAGGTATCCCGGTCGGGGATATAGCCCTGCTCGAACATCTGCTGCAAAATTGTCTGGGTCCGGTACTCGTTGTTTTCCGGATAGATATAGGGATCGTAGCGGGAGGGGTTGTTGGTGATGCCGATGATGCAGGCGCACTCCTTGGTGGTCAGCTCGTCCAGCTCCTTGCCAAAGTAGATGTGGGCTGCGCTCTTGACGCCGTAGGCGCCCTCTCCCAGGTAGATCGTGTTCAGATACCAGGTGATGATTTCCTCTTTGGTATAGTTTTCCTCAAAGTCCAGGGCTTTGAAAATTTCCATGAGCTTTCGGCGCACGGTGACGTCCCGTTCGCCGGTGAGGTTTTTGATAAGCTGCTGGGTCAGGGTGGAGCCGCCGTAGGTGGAGCCGCCGATGAACATATTGGCGGAGGCGGCCATGGTGCGCATCCAGTCCACGCCGTCGTGCTCCCAGAAACGCTTGTCCTCGATGGCGACGGTGGCGTTGACCATGTCGGCGGGGATTTCCTCGTAGTTGACCCAAATGCGGTTCTCGATGGCAAGAAGCTGCCGAATCTCCTCAAACTCTCCGGTCTCGGGATTTTTGGCCAGAATGAAGGAGGACTGGTTCAGCTTCACGCCGTCCAGGTCGTAGTGGGCGATGGGGATAATATCGTTGACAATATAAGACTTGGCCTGGTCAAAGAAGTGATCCGCGGCCACGCCGCCCGCGATTCCCAGGAAAATGCACACGGCCAGCACGGAAGCGATGATACGCCAGAGCAGATGGACAACGCTCCCGGTCAGCGTCCGCTGCCGGGGGTCCGGGACTCTTTTGCGTTTAATTTGTTCCTGATTCATTGTACTACCTCCAAGGCGGCTGTGCCGGCGCAAACGCGGTCTTGCCGCAGCGGAAAGGATGATTGTCTTCCGGGCAGAATCGTCCAGAATATCAACCTATACTATACACTATACACCTGCCTTTTGTCAAATAGAATGCCCCGCCCCGGGGAAAGTATTTCCTGAATTTACCGAAAATTAACAAAAAACCGGTCCTGTATGCAGCAGCACACAGGACCGGTTTTCGGTTGGGGCTTACACGCGCTCCTTGACCTTGGCGGCCTTGCCCAGACGATCGCGGAGGTAGTAGAGCTTCGCTCTGCGGACCTTGCCGCGGCGAACGGTCTCAACCTTGACGATGTTGGGGGCGTGGATGGGGAAAACCTTTTCGCAACCGACGCCGTAGCTCAGGCGGCGGACGGTGAAGCTCTCCTCGATGCCGCCGTGCTTCTTGGCAACGACGGTACCCTCGAAAACCTGGACTCTCTCGCGGGAGCCTTCTTTAATCTTGACGTGCACACGAACGGTGTCGCCGACCCGAACGACGGGCAGCTCGTCCTTCATGTACTGGCTGGTCAGAGCCTTCATGAGATCCATGATTGTTTCCTCCTTTATATTTGGGCGTTCATGTCACAGGGAATGCCGCTGCGCTTTGGCGCCGGCAGTGCCAGAGGACCGCTCCATTCATAGGCCGACTTATTATAGCACACTTTCTTAAAAAATCAAGTGTTTTTTTAAACAATCTCCCGGGGATACGGTCAAAGCCCGCTGAAGTTTGCAGAGCGGGTCCCGGCCGCCGCTCCGATTTGTCAGGATTCCGGGTCAAAGAGCTGACGCAGGGCAGAGGGCATGGAGGCAAGCAGCTGCCTTGCCAGCACTGCGGGTTCGGGGGTGCAGTCGTGGAACAGCCACTTTCGGATCATACCCAGAGACCCGTAGCAGTGGTAGTAGATCGCGAACTGAACATCCTCGGAAAGCCGGTCTGTTTTCAGAAGACGCATCAGGGCGGATGTGTAGAAGCCGGCATTATGCGCCAGCATATGACGGCCCAGGGCGTTCTGGGAATCCTCTGCCAGGGCCCGCCGATAGAAAACGGCGTCCTTTTTCAACCGGGAAAGGGCCTCCTCGACCTCGTGAATCCCGGATGTTTCACCCTCCTTGGGCAGGCAGTCCGCGATGGAGCGTTCAAAGATCCAGGCGGCCAGATCGTAGATGTCCCGAAAATGATTGTAGAAGGTTCTCCGGTCCAGATTGCAGGCGGCGCATAGGCCGCCCACGGTGATTCGGCAGAATTGCGTGGTTCTGGACTGACGTTTGAGCTCCTCAGCCAATATCAGCTTGGTTTTGTCAGAAGATCGCATTCTCTCTCCCTCCTTCCTGTGGGCTTGTGGAAGCACAGGCTCATTTCTCATTATAACACGTATGAGCAAATTTGTGAAGATAATTCTTCGGAAACGGTCGGGAAAAGGAATCCCAAAAAACCAAAAAAAGTTCTTGACAAATCTCTGCTGCTTGTGTATAATCATCTACGTCGCCGGACAGAGGCGACCGAAAGTACGGAAGGTTAGCTCAGCTGGGAGAGCACTTGCCTTACAAGCAAGGGGTCACAGGTTCGAGCCCTGTACTTTCCACCATATATGGCCCGGTGGTGCAGTCGGTTAGCACGCCAGCCTGTCACGCTGGAGGTCGACAGTTCGAGTCTGTTCCGGGTCGCCACTAAGAGCCAAGCCGTTTGGCTTGGCTCTTCTATCCGCCTCGGTAGCTCAGTAGGTAGAGCAGCGGACTGAAAATCCGCGTGTCGCCAGTTCAACTCTGGCCTGAGGCACCATTCGCGGGTGTAGCTCATCCGGTAGAGCGCCACCTTGCCAAGGTGGAGGTAGCGAGTTCGAGCCTCGTCACCCGCTCCA
>JAGABH010000023.1 GCA_017614755.1 Oscillospiraceae bacterium | reverse complement strand
TTTGCTGTTTTCGTTATTCGGCAGAAATCAGGTAATAGTAGACGGGCTGACCGCCGTTGATCAGGCTGATCTCCGCATCGGGGCAGGATTTCTCAAAAATCTTCAAAGCCTTTTCCGCGGTCTTCTCATCGATATCCGCGCCGTAGAAGATTGTGACAATCTCCTTCCCCTCGCTGGCAATCTTCTCCGCCAGTTCCTTCAGCAGGCCGTTGACGTCCCGGCTGGTCCCGAAGAGGGCGGAGCCGTAGAGGGCCAGATAGTCTCCCTCGTGAATGGCGTAGCCGTCGAAATCGGAGTTCCGGGCCGCGTAAGTTACCTGCATGGTGGAGACATTGTGTCTGGCCTCCCGCATCGCCATCAGGTTATCCTCCACGGAAGCGTCGGGGTCAAAGGCCAGCATGGCGCTGATGCCCTGGGGAATGGTCCGGGAGCGGACCACCACCACCTGCTTTTCCGTCAGGGGCTGGGCCTGCTCGGCAGCCAGGATAATGTTCTTGTTGTTGGGGAAGACGAAGACCGTCTCCGCGGGAGTGCGGTTGATGGCCTGGGCAATATCCTGGGTAGAGGGGTTCATGGTCTGACCGCCCTTGATAACCTGGTCAGCGCCCAGGTCCTTGAAGACAGAAGACAGTCCCTCTCCGGCGCAGACGGCCACCATGCCGTATTGCTTTTCGGGCTTCGCCACCTGGTTGTTCTTCTCCGCCTCGGAGAGAACCTTCTCGGTGTGCTGCAGGCGCATATTTTCAATCTTCACAGTCACCAGGCCGCCGTAGGTCAGGGCTCTTTCGATCACCTGACCCGGGTGGTTCGTATGTACGTGAACCTTGATGATCTCGTCGTCATCCACCAGAACCAGAGAATCCCCCATGGTATCCAGCCATTCCCGCAGTTCCTCGGGATCGTTCCCGTTTTCACGGGAGACGATGAACTCTGTGCAGTAGCCGAAGGTGATGTCCTCGGTGTCGAAATCGGAGAAATTCGCCTCGTCCTTGGCGGCAGTCTGCTGGCCGTCCTCCGGGGCAACAATGTCCTCGCCCCGCAGGGAAGACAGCATGGCGTTCAGGATTGTAATCCAGCCCACGCCGCCGGCGTCCACAACCCCCGCCTTTTTCAGCACGGGGTTCTGGTTGACGGTATCCTCCAGGGCAATCTTACCCTGGTCGATGGCTGCCTCAATGGCAAACTCCACATAGTCGTGTTCCCGGACCGCTTCCTGGGCTCCGGCAGCGGCCAGACGGGCCACCGTCAGAATAGTGCCCTCGGCAGGCTTCATAACGGCTTTGTAGGCGCTCTCCACGCCGGTCTGCATCGCCGCGGCAAAACGCTCGCCGGTAGCTTCCTCAGCACCCTTGAGCTCCTTGGCAATACCCCGGAAAAGCAGGGAGAGAATGACGCCGGAATTGCCCCGGGCTCCCCGAAGCAGGGCGGAGGCGGTGATATCGGCAGCCTTGGTCAGGTTGGGGTCCTCGCAGCGTTTCAGGTCCGCGACGGCGTTGTTGAGGGTCATGCTCATGTTGGTGCCCGTATCGCCGTCGGGAACGGGAAAGACATTCAGCTCATTGATGTGCTGCTTGTTGATCTCGATGGCCGCAGCGGCACTGATAATCATGCGCCGAAAAGCAGCCCCGTCTATTGTCTGTCTCAACTGTGTTTCCTCCCGTTATCCGCCGACGATCATGGAGTCGACAAAGACATTGACCTTCCGTACCTCGGTAGCGGTCGTCTTCTCTACCACATAGCTGACCTCAGAGATGATGGACTTCGCCACAGCGGGGACGTTGACTCCGTGGTCCACAATGATGTGCAGGTCAATAGAAATGGTGTTATCGCCATGGAACGTAACCAGAACGCCCTTGCCCATGGCCTCCTTGCGGAGCAGATGGACCAGCCCGTCCGTCATGGAGCGGACCGCCATGCCCTTGACGCCGAAGCAGTTGGAGGCAGCAACACCGGCGATGTTGGTAAACACCGCGCTGCTGACACTGATGCCGCCCTTTTCGGTTTGCAGTTCGATCATAGAAAAACCTCCTGTCGGTGGTTAGTATATTCGCTTGCGGTTCAGCCTATTGTAACCTATTTTGTCTCAATATACAAGTATTATTTTTTTAGCTTGCGCAGGCGCTCTTCACTGTCCTCCAACTGGGCCAGGAGTTTCCGGCTCTGCTCCAGCTTTTCCCGCTGGGCCTGGATGACGTTGGCAGGGGCCCGGGAGACAAATTTCTCGTTGGAAAGCTGGGCCTCGGCCCGGGCAATCTCCTTCTCGGCGTTTTCCCGCTCCTTGGAAATCCGAGCCAATTCCTTCTCGATGTCCACCAGCTGGGCCAGAGGCAGATAGAGCTTGGCGTCCGGGGTCACGGCCTGCGCCATGGATTCATGGTCAGCGGGTTCCTCCGCGGAGACAAAGACGCGATCCGCGTAGGCCAGACGGGTGATGAAGGGCGCCCCCTCTGTGAAGACCTCCTGCTTGTCGGTGACCACATAGAGATCGGCTTTCTTGGAGGGCGGCACGTTCATTTCGGCCCGGCGGTTGCGCACCGTGCGGATGGCCGTCATCACAGACTCCATGTGCTGCTCCTCAGTGGGGTAATCCAGGCTCTCGTCCCAGCGGGGCCAGGAGGCCACAATCAGAGCCTCTCCCTCATGGGGAATCGCCTGCCAGATTTCCTCCGTCACAAAGGGCATAAAGGGATGGACCAGGCGCAGAATCTGGTCGAGCACATAGAGCAGAACCTGCTGGGCCGTCTGCTTCGCTTCCGCGTCCTCGCCGTAGAGGCGAGCCTTGGTAAGCTCGATATACCAGTCGCAGTAGTCGTCCCAAATAAAGTCGTAAATCTTCTGGATGGCCACGCCCAGCTCAAACTTCTCCATGTTCTCGGTGGCCTCCCGGACAGTCCGGTTCAGTTTGGAGAGAATCCAGCGGTCGGCAATCTCCAGCTTCTCCCGCTCCGGCAGCTGGTTCTTTTCGATCTCCAGGTTCATCATCACGTAGCGGCTGGCGTTCCAGAGCTTGTTGGCGAAGTTCCGCATGGCCTCGCAGTGCTCCACAAAAAAACGGGTGTCATTGCCGGGGCTGTTGCCGGTGATCATGTTCATGCGCAGGGCGTCGGAGCCATAGCGGTCAATCATCTCCAGGGGATCAATGCCGTTGCCCAGGGACTTGGACATCTTCCTTCCCAGCTTGTCGCGCACCAGACCATGGATATAGATATCCTTGAATGGAACCTCGCCGGTGAACTCAAGGCCTGCCATGATCATTCTGGATACCCAGAAGAAGATGATGTCATATGCAGTGACCAGAGTGCTGGTGGGGTAATACTTCTTAAGGTCGTCGGTCTTTTCCGGCCATCCCAGTGTGGAGAAAGGCCACAGCCATGAGCTGAACCAGGTGTCCAGCACATCCTCGTCCTGCCGCAGGTGGTCGTATCCGCACTTAGGGCACTTAGCCGGATCCTTACGTGCAACAATCATCTCGCCGCACTTGTCGCAGTACCATACAGGGATTCTGTGGCCCCACCAGAGCTGGCGGGAAATACACCAGTCCCGGATGTTCTCAAGCCAGTGTGTATAGGTGTTCTCCCACTTCTGCGGATGGAACACAATCTCCCCTTTCTTCCATGCATTAAGGGCTTTCTCTGCCAGAGGGCGCATCTTTACGAACCACTGGTATGAAAGGAAAGGCTCTACCACAGTCTTACAGCGGTAGCAGTGTCCTACAGAGTGAACCAGCTTCTCCTCGCCCTTGAAGAGTCCCTGGTCCTTAAGATCCTGGTTCACCAGCTCTCTTGCAGCTGCACAGGTCATGCCGCGGTATTTCTCCGGACAGTTGTTGTTAAGTGTGCCGTCCGGATTCAGGATGTTGATTACTTCCAGGTTGTGCCGCTTGCCTACTTCCCAGTCGTTAGGGTCGTGGGCAGGGGTGATCTTGACCATACCGGTTCCGAATTCCTTGTCTACATAGGTGTCGGCGATGATGGGGATAACCCGGTCTGTCAGAGGAAGCTTGAGCTTCTTGCCTACAATAGCCTTGTACCGCTCATCATCTGGATGCACTGCAACTGCAGTATCACCCAAGAGGGTCTCGGGACGTGTGGTTGCAATC
>JAGABH010000022.1 GCA_017614755.1 Oscillospiraceae bacterium | reverse complement strand
CGGAATCTTCCCCCTCCCCGACCGGTTCTTTCCCCCCTTTCTTGCCGGAACAAGAAAGGGGGCCGCCGGAGGCACGGGCGTATTTCAAGGGCGTGACCGGACAATCACAACGCAGCCGGACAAATCGCCCTGCCGGAAGAATGTTTGCCGCAGGGAATCAGGCAACACCCCTCCACCGGCTTCGCCGGTCCCCCTCCCCTTGACAGGGGAGGTTTGGCCGCCCCTGCAGGCCCGGAACCAACGGGCGGATGTGAGCATCCGCCCCTACGGGATGCAGGCCCCTGTATTCAGGGCAGCTCCCAGGTGACTTGGTTCAGAACCTTTCCCTCCGCATCCCGGGTGGTAAGCTCCAGGTGGGCAGCAGTAACCAAATTGTGACCCTCAATATCGTAGTGCTCCATCCATCTATTCAGAACCCAATAGCTCTCATCGGTAAAGCCGCCGGTACGGCTTTCCTCACCTTGCAAATGGTTGATGATATCCAAACTGTACCAACGGAACACAAACCAGCCCCCTTCCGCTTCTTCCAGCAGAAGCGGAAAGCGCCCCCCGGACTTGGTCGCGCCGTCTTCATCCTGGCAGTCTCCCAGAATCAGCGTCAGGGACGCATCTGTACCGGGGGCCTTCACCGCAAAGGCGGGGACCCGCACGTCACAGGGGCCTTCTTCTCTGTGGAGCCCGCGTGCAGCCTGAAAGAACCGCTCCTTGTTGGCAAAGCCGTGAAGATTGTCTCCCCAACCGGGCAGGGGCGTATAGTACACACCCTCCGCGGCAGGCACCACCAACAGGGGGGCCTCGGACTTCCAGCCGAACCATTTTTTGTCCAGGCTGACCCGCAAAACATGGTCTCCTTCCGCCAGCAGGCCCAGGGCCAAATCCGTCGTTTCCAGCTTACCATTGTCCACCCTGTCATACTCCAGCTCCAAAATCAGGTCCGGGTCTCGGGTGGGAAGTCCTGCTCCCGATACGCTCCGGCGGAAGGCCAGCTCTCCGGTGGGCAGGGGGCATTCCAGTATTATCCAGAGAACAAACAGAAGAATCAAAGCAACAACGCCATCCAGGATGACCTTCCATCCTCTTGGAATTCGTTTCCAATGCTTGATCACGGTTCTCTCTCCTCTTTCAGTTCCATGGTCAGCGTGCCGGCGGTGCCCTCCTGGGTCGGCCAAAACTGCAGCTCATAGGCTTCCACGCCCGGCGTCGTCTGCCAGCTAATATGCCAAACGGTAACGTTTCGGCAAATTTCGATATTTTGTATCGCATAGGGGATCGCCGGGGCGTCCGGCCCCTGGGCGGGGTCTACGATCCGCAGCCGTTCCTTCATCCCGGCAGCGGAAAAGGGCTGAAGCGCCATATCTTCCCGGACCGTCAGAATACATTCCGCCACCTCTCCGCAGAAGATTGTCCAAGGCTTATCCCCGTCCGGTTCCTTGAGATTCTCCGTGTCTTCCGGGTAGGTGTCCAGCGCCGCCCGAAGAATGGAAAGCTCCGCTTCGTCCTTCTGTCCCGCAGTCGGAGCGAAAGACCCCAACTCTTTCCGGTCTTCCCAAATACTGTACCACGCGTAGTCCAGGTGCTCTTCCCACAGATCGGTGTGCGCCTCGTCCGCCTCCGGGAGCGCGTCCGCATTCCGAATCTGCCAGTCCTCCAGCCAGACGCTCATTTTCTGTTCCGATTCTCCCTCTCCCAGGAAGATGTCCAGCCGTTTGGCGTCCTCCGGCCAATCGCCGTCGTCGAAGCGGATGCAGGCCACATAGGCCCAGGGCAATACGCGACGGACGGCAACATCGATATACCTTGTCTCATCATAGCTGTGGCGCTGAGTAATGTACTCTGTTCCGTTGTCGTCCACGATCCGAACGTACCCGTTGAAAAAATTTTGGGGCAGCTTGTCCCATGGCGCGCCGGTAAAGCGCAGCAGCACGTCGGCATCCAGGTCGCAGACGGTTGTGGTTTTGCCGTCCTCTGCGATCCAGTCTCTTCGATAATATCGGTAAATCACGTCCTCGAAGCGCACCGTAAAGGCGCCGAATTCCACTCCGTCGCTGCCGATCCAGGGCCGCTCCGCGACGGTAGTGTGCACCTCTTTCTCTTTCCCGTAGGTATAGGTTTGGTCAGCCAGGTGGAACTCCCGGAGCACCTGGTCCTTGGACAGAAAGCGCAGGCCGTCTGTCCCACCGATCAGCTTCACGGCAATCACAATCACCAGCGCGATCAGAGCCAGCCGGACGCCCCGCAAAACCCAGCCCAGCCAGGGCTTATGGACCTGACGCAACAGCTCTCCGGTCTCCTCCGGGCTGCCCATCATCTCCAAGGACTTTCGCACGGCCTCCGTCTTCGACAAACTCTGATCCATCATACTCTCTGCCCGGTCTTCCAGGTGCTCACGCAGCTCCTGTCGGACCCGCTTGCGATCTGGGGGAAAGCGCAGGGATTTCGTCGCGCAATCCAGCCAAGCCTTCATCGCGTCGTCGGCGCTTGCCTGCTCCGCGATTTTTGCCCACTCCATTGCCTCTTTCTCGTTTATCATGGTTTACCCCATTGCCCCGCAGTGGAGCACGGTGTTCACCGCGCCGGAGAAGACCTCCCACTGGTCCTTCTGCTCCACAAGCTGCATGGCTCCCTTCTCAGTCAGGTGGTAGTAGCGCCGGACCCGGCCCTTGTCGTTCTCCTGGTTGTAGGCCTTCACAAAGCCCTGCTTTTCCAGATTGTGCAGCACCGGGTAGAGGGTGCCCTCCTTCATCTGGAAGACCTCGTTGGAAATGGCCTCCAGCAGGGTAATCATTTCGTAGCCGTACTTGTCCCCGCTCTTCAGCAGGCTCAGCAGCAGCATCCCCGTGGAGCCGGAAAGTAAACTCTTATCGATTTTCATGGTATTATCCTCCTTTATTCACTCGTGATATTCGCTTCAACGCTTGTTCCGCTGCCCAGAATGTTCTCCAGGCGCTCCCCATACAGGGCTCGAAGCTCATTTTCATTTGCGCTGGGGTTGTTGGCGGCCAGCACGTACCAGTTGCCATCAATCCTCGAAAGCAAGCAGCTCGTGCCGTCGCGGCTGAGTGTTAAGTGGCCGATTGGATACGTATAGGTCGGCTCAAACAGATCATCGTTCTGATAGACCGGCCCGAAGTATGCGTCCCAAACGCCGGGTGTTGCATCAAACAGCAAACCGCCGGTCTCGTAGCCAAGAGCCTCCTTGGGCTTCAACAGCGGAAGCTGGAACAGCTTGTCTCCCTCTTCGGATTCGCCCCAGGTCAGCTCCAGATTGAGCTTGTCGTCCCGGAACAGGTAGTCCAGCTTCCAGCCCTCCACGGTGAAGCTGATCGCCTCCGGGGGCGAGCCGTCCATCCAATAGACCGTGCCGTACATCTGCCTGGTAATCCGCGTCGGCCAGGGCAGCAGATACAGGAGAACCAGCAGCAGGATCGCCGCCCGGACCAGGTAAATCCTGGGCCGGTAGACCAGCTTCAGCAGCTTGGCCACCCCACTGGCGCTGCCCAAAAGCTCCAGGGCCTTCTCCTCCGCCTGCCGTTCGGTAAGGCCCTTGTCCAGTTGGGCGTCCCGGCAGTCCTCAAAGTGCTCTAAAAACTCCCTGCGCAGGGTCCTTCTCGTCAGCGGAAGCCGAATCGGGCGCAGGGCCACACGAATCCAGGTATTCACGCGCAGGCTGATTTCGAAATTGAGCTTCATTTTTTCACATCCTCCTGACGCTGCGGCTCCTTGTGTTTATTCAGTCTGGCCTTGCCCTTGGCCGTCAGCCGGTAGCAGCGGCGGAAGCGTCCGTCCTCCCGCCTGCGCAGGCAGACCCGGACCAGACCCTTGTGTTCCAAAAAATGCAGGACGGGATAAATGGCCGCTTCCTGCTGGCGGAAGAACACGCAGCCCCGGTTCTCCAGCCGGGAAATCAGCTCAAAGCCGGACCCCTCGCCGCTTTTCAGCAGGCCCAGCACCAGCCGCGGCACACAGCCCCGAAACAGGTTATTATTTTGCTTCAAGTTCTCCTCTCCCCCTTTCCGAAATCTAAAACTCAGGCATCCTCGCTCAATCTGCTTTGCCTCGAGGAGTAAGTTACATCGATATTCTATGTACCTCTGCCGTCAATATACCACGAACATCGAGGGTTGTCAAGTACGTTTTCATTTTTTGAAAAATGATGGCTGAACGCCCGCAGATTGCGGAGCGCGGCTCATCCCGGCGGATATGAGCCGCCCCTGCGGGACCCGGAACCGGCGGCCAGCGGTCTACCCATGAAGGGCACAGGCGGCCGCCCTGCGGGCTCTGAACCCGAAACCTTGTGCCTCGGGCGGGCGGGTAGCTCATCCTGAATGGTTTTCCAGTTTAATCCGCCAGCGGGTCCCAGGTCACGGTTTTGATGACAGCGCCGGTCTCGTCCAGGGCCTCCACCCGGAAGCGGCCGCTGAAGTCACTCTGGCGGTGAGGATTTCTGTCTCTTACCCGCTCACTGACCGCGTAAATCCACTGTGAATAGTTATAAAATGCCGGGTCAAAAGACCAAACATCCGGTCCTTCTCCTCCGATTACTGCATCCGCAGGCGAAGTCTCCGGAGCGAAGCTGGCCAGAAACCAGCCATTGTCTGCCTCCTCCATCTCCATAGGGTAGCTTCCGCCGGGGTAGACCTCCCTATTTTCGTTTTGGTCCGGCTGGGGCCGATACTCGTCCAACTCTACGCTGACCCGGATCGAAGCAGCACCGGGTACCTTCACAGCCAGGAAGGGGCCGCACTCCCGGAGATCGTAGACGCTAATCGTATGCCCCGGAGTCGGTGCCAGGAAGGCTCCCTCGATGGGCTCATACACACGAGCGCCGCTGCCTTTCCAGCCCTTACCGTGCGAAAGTGCCGCAATGCAGGCGGAGCTTCCGTCGCAGCCCAGCCCGAGGCCATGATTCCCATCGTAACCATCGTTGGTCACAAAAGCCTCCAACTCCCATTTTCCGGGCAGCAGAGCTTCCCGCTGCGCTTTCCGGAAGGCCGCTTCTGCGGTGGGCATGGGATAGCCCAGCTTCCACCAGGCCAGATAGAGGATTCCCACAACCAGCAGCAGGTCCAGCGCAACCTTTCCCCACTTTGGAATCCGTTTCCACAGCTTTTTCATTCAGCGATTTCCTCCCCCGGCGTCAGCGTTATCCTGATGTTTTTCCCTCCATTGATGGACAGCTCATAATACGACATTTCATTTGTGCATTCCCACTGAACCAGATAGAAAATTGTGTCCTCACTGCTTTCTTCGCGTACCTGAATCCAGTTAATAGTTTGTCCCTGCGCATATCCCTGTTTGTGTACAGCATTCAGTTTGAGCATCCGTCCGTCACGAAACTCTTCGCTGAAACTATCCGCGGCCTGCATTCCCCGGAATGCCACAACGCACTGCATATACCAGCAGGGCTCCGGGTTCTCTTCCTGCAAATCTGCGGGATCCTCACAGCGGAACAGCCTGGCCCAGGGAATACACACCCTGCCATCCTCCGGCTCCCCCTCCACCGAAACTGCCCGGGCGGAGACGATCTCCATGCTCCCTGCGGAGCCATTGTCAGAATAAACCCGCTCCGGCTCGGCCAAAGCTCGGGCAGCCTCTGCCGCCTCCTCTTCGGAAAGCGCTTCCACATCGCCCTCCTCCCAGGGATCAAACCAAATCTTGATCGACCGCTCCGTGCCGTTCCAATTATAGAAGAGCTCCATCCATTCCGTACTACTATTATTGCTAATAGTAACGGTAACATCGTTTTGTCCGAAGAGGTTTGGGCTGCTTTCACATTGGACATACAGATCTCTATGGTACCACCATTGTTCCGGCATATCCTGCGCGGGAATCGCGCTGGTCCATTCCGCGAAAACCCTGCCCTGATCGTCCCGAATCCAAATGCTCCGTGCCAGGGCCCCGCTATCAGGCCGATACCAGGGCGCCGAAGAAAACCGCAGGGTTATCCGCAGCTCCCGGCTATCTGTGGACTGCATTGTATCGTCTTTATACCAATCATTTCGCCCCAAAACCTGTTCCGCGCTTACCACCGAAACATCGAAGCAGCCGAAGGAGCCCAATTCCCCGGTGCTGCCGGTACGGCGCTTCAGGACGGTCTCCTTCGTGGCGCTCCCGTAGGAATCTCCACCGAAAAGCGCACCGGAAATCAACGCCCAGCCCAGTACCAACACCAGCAAAACCCGAGTCAGGCAAAGCATCCAACTGGCCCAGGGCTGATGAATCTTCCGCAACAGGGCGCCGGTCTCGTCCGGATCCCCCATGACCTCCACGGCCTTTCTTGCTGCCGCTTGGGGGGAGAGTCCATGATTAAGCCCCTCAATGTGGCGGTCGATCATATGGTCGACCAACTCCGCCCGGCATTTTTTTCGCTCCTTGGGCAGAACGATCCGCCGAACCGCCCGATCCGTCCAGGCGTCAATCAGGTTTTCCTCCGGGGAATTCGGGTCCTTTGTCGGATCATAGCCGGGCTCACCGGGATTCCATTGTCGCTGCTCCGGGATTTTCCATTTCTTGTCTTTCATGTTTTGCCTCTTTCTTACCTCGATGCTCGTGTTACATCGATGCTCTAAGTACCTCTGCCGTCAATATACCACGAACATCGAGGGTTGTCAAGTACGTTTTCAAATTTTTTGAAAAATGATGGCTGAACGCCCGCAGATTGCGGAGCGCGGCTCATCCCGGCGGATAAGAGCCGCCCCTGCGGACTCTGAACTGTGGCGCACCGGTGTGCGCCGCTACAGGGCGCTGAACCTACGGGCGGATGTGAGCATCCGCCCCTGCGGGCTCGGAACAGAGCGTTTCGTGAAGCGCGGCGGGTTTCCTGTTTTGCGGGGTTTTCCAAAAGGGGCGGGCCCCTTTTGGCCGTTTGAATGAGGGGTGGGGCCGGGGAGGGGGGAGAGATTCGGAATCTTCTCCCTCCCCGACCGGTTCTTTCCCCCCTTTCTTGCCGGAACAAGAAAGGGGGCCGCCGGAGGCATGGGTGCGTTTCAAGGGCGTGAGCAGGCAATCACAACGCAGCCGGACAAATCGCCCTGCCGGAAGAATGTTTGCCACAGGGAAGCAGGCAATACCCCTCCACCGGCTTCGCCGGTCCCCCTCCCCTGCTTGCAGGGGAGGTTTGGCCGCCCCTACTACTCTGAACTCTGAACTCCTTTCTCTCCCACGCAACGCAAAAGGCACTCCCGAAGGAGTGCCTTTTGTTGGGCCGTGGGCGGCGCAGGCCGCCGGCGGCTTTCCGATCTTAGAACTTCTTATGCACCACGCGCTTGACGTAGGTGGTGTGCAGGAGCTCGTGAGCTCTGTGGGAGCCGGGCTTGCCCAGATACTTGTCGTAGAGCTCGATGATCTCGGGGTTCTCGTGGGACTTGCGGATGGTGTTGGCCTCGTCCAGATCATACAGGACCTTGGCACGCTCGGCGCGGATGTCCACGAAGTTACGCACAGAGGCATGGACCTGGGGCTGACCGCCGCCGTTGACGCAGCCGCCGGGGCAGGCCATGAACTCGATGAAGTGATAGTTCTTCTCGCCGGACTTGACCATATCCAGAACCTTGCCCACATTGGCCAGGCCGGAGGCCACGCAGATGTTCACATCCAGGCCGGCCACGTGATAGGTGGCTTCCTTGATGCCCTCCACGCCGCGGACTTCCACGAAGTCGGGACGGGGCAGAGTCTCGCCGGTGAGCCATTCCACGGCGGTACGCAGAGCAGCTTCCATAACGCCGCCGGTGGCGCCGAAGATGACGGCAGCGCCGGTGCCTTCGCCCAGAGGACGGTCGAAATCTTCCTCAGGCAGGTCGTCCCAGCGGATACCGGCACGCTTGATCATGCGGGCCAGCTCGCGGGTGGTCATGGTGTAGTCCATGTCGGGCAGGCCGGCGCCGGACTGATTCTCACGGCCGATCTCGAACTTCTTGGCGGTGCAGGGCATGACGGAGACGGAGACGATCTTCTTGGGGTCGATGCCCATCTTCTCGGCATAGTAGCTCTTGGTGATGGCGCCGAACATCTGCTGGGGGGACTTGCAGGAGGACAGATTGTCGGTGAACTCGGGGTAGTAGTGCTCGCAGTACTTGACCCAGCCGGGAGAGCAGGAGGTGATCAGAGGCAGCTTGCCGCCGTTCTTCACACGATCCAGGAACTCGTTGGCCTCTTCCATGATGGTGAGGTCAGCGCCGAAGTTGGTGTCGAATACCTTGTTGAAGCCGAGACGGCGCAGGGCCGCGGCCATCTTGCCCTGGGCGTTGGTGCCGATGGGCTTGCCGAACTCCTCGGCCAGCGCGGCACGGACGGCGGGGGCAGTCTGCACGACCACGTACTTGTCGGGATCGGCAATGGCGGCGAAGATGTCGTCGATGTTGGACTTCTCATACAGCGCGCCGGTGGGGCAGACAGCGATACACTGACCGCAGGAGACGCAGGAGGTGTCAGCCAGATCCATCTCGAAGGCGCAGGAGATCTTGGTCTTGAAGCCACGCTCGTTGGCGCCGATGACGCCGATGCCCTGGCTCTTCTCACAGGCAGCTACGCAGCGACGGCAGAGGATGCACTTGGAGTTGTCGCGGACCATGTGGATCGCGGACTCGTCGATGTCGGAGGGGTTCTTCGCGCCCTTGTAGGCGTCCTGGTTCTCCACGCCGTACTCCTTGCAGAGCTCCTGGAGCTCGCAGTTGCCGGAGCGGACGCAGGACAGGCAGGAGCAGTTGTGATCGGACAGCAGCAGCTCGAGGGTCTTTTTGCGGTAGGCCACGACCTTGGGGGTGTGGGTGAAGACTTCGGTGTTGTCCCGGTCAATGGGGTAGACGCAGGCAGCGCAGAGGCCGCGGGCGCCCTTGACCTCGACCACGCAGATACGGCAGGCGCCGATCGCGTTGATGTCCTTGAGGTAGCAAAGCGTAGGAATGGTGATGCCGGCCTTGCGGGCAGCCTCCAGGATGGTGGTTCCCTTCGGCACCTGGACCTCCGCTACGCCGTTAAACTTGACGGTTAAAAGTTGTTCCATGTTCTGTCCTCCTTACTGCTTGCTGATGGCCTTGAACTTGCAGTTGCCCATGCAGACGCCGCACTTGACGCACTTGGCGGGATCAATGGCAACGGAAGGAAGCTTGTGGCCGGGAGCGGTGTAATCGGTCTTGCTGATGGCGTT
>JAGABH010000021.1 GCA_017614755.1 Oscillospiraceae bacterium | reverse complement strand
TTGTAGCAGTCGGCCACCACGGTGAAGCCATCCTGCCCATAGGTCCGCAGCCGGTCGCCGGTGTTGACGAAGCTGCCCAGGGCCCGGGCCCCGTCTTCCAGGGGAACCCCCGCGCAATGGGCGGTCAGCAGGGCGGCCAGAGCGTTGACCACGTTGTGCTTTCCGGGGGCGGGGAGCGTGACCTCCACCCGCCGGCCGAGGCCCACGGCGGTAAAGCTGGACCCCGCGGGGGTCAGCCGGATCTTCTCTGCCCGCAGGTCATTGTCCTCACCCAGACCGAACCACAGGGTCCGGCAGGCGGGCGGATTGTTCCGAAGCAGCTCCTCGTCGCCGTGGAGGACGGCTGTGCCGTCGGGGGCAAGGGCCTCCAATATTTCCAGCTTTGCCCGGCAGATGGCCTCCCGGGAGCCGAGATTTTCAATGTGCATGGTGCCGATGTTGGTGATGACGGCAATATCAGGCCTGGCCAGACGGGTGAGGCGGGAGAGTTCTCCCGCGTGGTTCATGCCCATCTCTACCACCGCCGCCTGGGTGGAGGGCTCCAAATCCAGCAGCGTCCGGGGCACGCCGATTTCGTTGTTGAAGTTCTGCCGGGTCCACTGGGTTTTAAACACGGCGGAGCAGGCCGCGGCGGTCATTTCCTTGGTGGTGGTCTTTCCCACGCTGCCTGTCAGAGCGATGAAGCGGGTGCCGGTGAGGGTGGAGCGCCAGCCTGCCGCAATCTCCTGGAGGGCGGCCAGACTGTCGGGGACGACGATCATTGGCACGCCGGGGAGCTGCCGCTCCCCCAGGGCCGCCGCGGCCCCGGCCTCCAGGGCCTTGCCGATGAAGTCATGGCCGTCCCGGGCCGCCTTCAAGGCCACAAAGAGCTGCCCCCGCAGAATTTTTCTGGAATCGTTCTCGACGCCCTGAAAGGCGATATTCTCAAATTCCGGCAATACCGTTCCGCCGCACCATGCGGCAGCCTGCTTTAATGTAATCATAGAGAAAACCTCCGCAAATTGCCAACTGTCAACTGCCAACTGTCAATCGCTTCGCAACTTCTTCCCGCTCGTCCAGGTGCGTCTTTTCCGTGCCGAGAATCTGGTAGGTCTCGTGGCCCTTGCCGCACAGAACGATGATGTCGTCGGCTTTGGCCTCTCTCATGGCCCGGGCGATGGCCTCCCGGCGGTTTTCCACCACCAGATAGGGCTTGTCAAGGCCCTGCACCCCTTTGAGGATATCGGCGATAATCTTTTCCGGGTCCTCGGTGCGGGGATTGTCAGAGGTAATAATGGCAAGATCCGCCAGCTTGACGCCGATCTTGCCCATAATGGGCCGTTCGATGGGGTCCCGGTCTCCGCCGCAGCCGAAAACGGCAATCAGCCGTCCCTTGCAGAAGCCCCGGACGGAGCGCAGGACGTTTTCCAGAGCGTCGGGGGTGTGGGCGTAGTCAATGAGAACCGTATAGTCCTTCCCCGGGGTGGGAACCACCTCCAGCCGACCCTTGACGCCTTCGGCGTGTTCCAGGGCCTTGGCGGCCGCGTCGGGACGGATGCCCAGGCCGATGGCCATGCCCAGAACGGTCAGAGCGTTGCTGACGGTGAACTCGCCGGGGATGCCCAGACGGACGGGGCAGGCAGAGCCCTTATAGTTGGCGGTGAAGGCCACATGGTCCGAGCCCAGCTCAATGTCAGAGGCGGTGAGGTCCGCCTCTCCGCCGGCGGCGGACAGGGTCAGAGTCCAGCAGGCGGCCTCCCCCACGGTTTTGGCCACCATTTCGTCGTCAATGTTGAAAACGCTGAAGCCGCAGCGCCGGAAAAGCAGAGCCTTTGCCTGCCGATAGGCCTCCATGGTCTTGTGGAAGTCCAGGTGATCCTCGGTCAGATTGGTAAAGGCGCCTACGGCAAAGGGAATGCAGTCTGCCCGATGCAGGAACAGGGCGTGAGAGGAGACCTCCATCACCACATGGGTGCAGCCCGCCTCCGCCATTTCAGCAAAGAGGCCCTGGAGCTCAAAGCTCTCCGGGGTGGTGCGCTCCGTGGGGATGACCCGGTCACCGATCATATTCTGAATGGTGCCGATCAGGCCCACCTGAGCGCCCAGGGTTTGTTCCAGCACGGATTTCAGCAGATAGGTCACGGAGGTCTTGCCGTTGGTGCCGGTGACGCCCAGAATAGTCATCTTTTCCGCCGGATGGCCGTACCAGTTGGCCCCCAGCATCGCCAGGGCCACCCGGCTGTCGGGGACCCGCACGTAGGGAATGTCTCCCTCCGGCTTCCGCTCGCAGAGCACGCAAACCGCGCCCCGGTCCGCCGCCATGGGGATGAAGCGGTGGCCGTCGGCGGCGTAGCCGGTGATGGCCACAAACAGGTGTCCCGGCTCCACCCGCCGGGAGTCATAGCTGACCCCGGTGATTTCGGTGTTCAGATCGGCGTTTGCCTCCAGAATCGGGATTTCCCTCAAGATTTCAGATAATAACATGGTATCACCCTAATTGTCAATCGTAAAATTGTCGCTTGCCCATCAATCCAGTGCCGTCTGGTCCGTCAGCTCCACGGTGACGGTGGTGCCCCGGGGGACCTCGGTGCCCGCGGCGGGCTCCTGATCGGTGACCACGGCATAGGCCCAGCTGGAGCCCTTGGTTTGCAGGTACAGGCCGGTATTTCCCATGACGGCCCGGGCCTTTGCGGGCTGCAGGCCCTTGAGATCGGGCACGGTGACCTTGTCGTTGGGGACCTCCGCCCCCAGGTAGAGGATGACCTGGGAGTTGCCGGGGAGCATTTCGCCCGGAGCGGGAATCTGACCGGTTACGGTACTGCCATCGCCTACGGTTATGTAGCTGAGGCTGACGCTCTCTTGGGCAAGAATGTCGGCGGCTTCCGCCTCGGTATAATCCCGCACGTCGGGCATGGGGATGTTGACGGTGCTCATATCCACGCCGGTGTAGTCAGGCTGTACGCCCAGGTAAAGCAGCGTGTCGGAGAAGATGTCCCGGACTACGGGAGCGGCCATCACGCCGCCGGAGATATAGATGCCGGTTTTGCGGCTGGGGGTATCCAGGGCCACCAGGCAGATGTACTGGGGATTGTCCATGGGCGCCACGCCCACAAAGGAGACAATGCGGTCCTTGGTCTGCTGGCCGTTCTCGTCGTAGACGTCCAGCTTCTCGGAGGTGCCGGTCTTGCCGCCCACCCGGAAGCCGGGGAGCTTGGCGTTGCCCGCGGTACCGTCGGTAACCACGGATTCGATCAGCTTGCACATCTCCTTGGAGGTGTCCTCGCTGATGGCCTGGCGGATGACGGTCTTGCCGTGCTTTTCCACCACGTTTCCGTTTTCGTCCAGAATCTCGGAGACTACGTAGGGCTGGAGCACATAGCCCCCGTTCACCACGGCGGCGATGGCCCGCACCATCTGAATGGGGGTCGGCTTCACGGACTGGCCGAAGGCCACGGTGGTCAGCTGGGCGTTTTCCATGAGCTTAGCCTTGGTGTGGAAGACGCCGGTGGCCTCGCCGGCCATATCCACCCCGGTCTTTTCCAGCAGACCGAAGGCATCGATGTAGTCGTAGAGCTTGTCGCCGCCCAGCATGATGCCGATGTCGGCGAAGGCAATGTTGCAGGAGTTTTGCAGGGCTTTGGCCAGGGTTTCCGCCCCGTGGCCCTCGGTTTTCCAGCAGTGCAGGGTAGATTCACGGTCCACATAGTCCTTCTGGCCTCTGCAATAGAAGCTGGTGCTTTCGTTGACTGCTCCCTCCTCCAGAGCGGCGGCCAGGGTGATGGTTTTGAAGGTGGAGCCGGGCTCGTAGCCGTCGGAAACGCAGCGGTTGCGCCACTGCTTGAGGCGGGCGGAGGCCACGGTGTCGTTGTATGCCTTGATAAGGGCCTGGTATTCCGGAGAGTCGGGGATGTGGGCGTTGAGCTGGTCGTCAATTTCGTCCAGCTTTTCCAGGGTGCTGAGGTCCAGAATCTCCAGGTAGTTGTTGGGGTCGTAGCTGCCTTCAATGGCCATGGCCAGAATCGCGCCGGTATTTACGTCCATGATAATGCCGAAGGCGCCGTTTTGTACGTCGTATTTTTCAATGGCGGCCTTGAGGTTCTTCTCCAGGTACATCTGCACGGTTTCGTCAATGGTCAGCACAAGAGAATTGCCGTCGTCGGCCTCGTAGTATTTCTCGTAGGAATAGAGCATCTGGGTTTCGTAGTTGCCCCGGGTGGTGATGACTGCTCCGGCGGTGCCCTGGAGCACGTCGTCGTAATAGGCTTCCAGACCTTCGCCGCCCCGATTCTCCGCGTTGGTGAAGCCAATCACCTGAGCCGCCGTGGTTCCGGCGGGGTAGTAGCGCTGGGAGTCGGATTCCAGGTGGATGCCGGTGAGATTGTTCTCGGTGATAAAGCTGCGGACGGCGTCGGCCTGCTCAGGCTCCCGTTTCCGGGCGATGATTTCATAGCGCCGATCCAGCTTGGCAGCCTTTTCCCGGATGAGATCGGGGTCGATCTGCAAAATCGCGGCCAGACCGTTGGCGATGAAGTCCACGTTTTCGTTGGAGTTGTGGATTTCCCAGGGGTCGATGAAGACGTTTTCCACGGTCTTGGAGGCAGCCAGGATGTTCATGTTGCAGTCGTAGATCACGCCCCGGTCCGCGGTGACGGTGGTGGAGCGGGTCTGATTGCTGATGGCGCTGCTCTCATATCGGTCGTGCTGCATAATCATCAGCTGGAACAGCTGCCAGATCAGCGGCAGGAAGAGCAGAATGCCGCAGAAGACCATAATGAAGGTCGTCCGCCGCAGCACGCCATGTCCGGCCTTTTCCCGGTCATAGGCCGGGACGGTTTGCTTCAGTAATTTGATTTTTGGTTTCTTGGACAAAACGGGCCACCCCCGATACAAACTGTGAGTTCAGAACGATGAGTTATGAGTTTGAAAAGGGGCGGCACCCGGTGCGCGCCCCTTTTGGTTATATGGTTTGTTCAGTGGAAGTATTCCAAAACGCCGTTGAAGCTGTCAGATACGGCATCCCAGGCCTTTTCCAGGAAGCCGCGCTGATCGACCTGCAAAACCTCCGCGTGATCCGCGCCGGCGATGTTGAGATAGACCGTCTGGCGGGCTGAAGGCTGCGTCATGCCCAGCTCTTTGGCCCGTGCCTCGACCTGAGCCAGGTCAATGCGGCTTTCGTAGGTGGAGCGGATTTTTTCTGTGGCAACCTGAGCGGAAGCCAGGTCCTTGCTCAGCTCGCCGATCCGATCCGTGGCCTCATAGAGCTGCACATAGCTGTACACGACCATCATCAGCAGAACGCCCACAACGATTAATCCAACCACCGCCAGGGGGGCGATGGCAAGCCGGGGCTTTGGGGCCTGTTTGGCCTTGGGAAGCGGTTTTTCCTCGGGCAGCCTGGCAGGCCGGGGGCGGGGAACCGCTGTTGTGCGCACGTCATAGGCTGCGCTGCCGTAGAAATCGTATTTTCTGTCGGCCATTTCGTCCTCCTCCTTTCGGGGTTGATCATAATGTAAGAAATGATCGCTTAGAGTTTTTCACCCACCCGCAGCTTGGCGCTCCGGGAGCGGGGGTTATTCTCCAACTCCGCCGCGCCGGCGGTAATGGGCTTGCGGGCAATGAGCTTCAGCCGGGGCTTCTTCCCGCAGACGCACACCGGGAACTCCGGGGGACAGGTGCAGCCTTTGGCGGCCTCGGCCATGGCGTTCTTCACGATCCGGTCCTCCAGGGAGTGGAAGGTGATGACGGCCAGCCGCCCGCCGGGATTCAGCCGGTCAATGGCCCGGCTCATAACCCCGTCCACCGCTCCCAGCTCGTCGTTGACGGCGATGCGAATGGCCTGAAAGCTGCGCTTGGCGGGGTGCTGCTTTTCCCGCAGGGCCTTTTGGGGCATCGCCCCGCGAATCACGTCCACCAGGGCCAGGGTGGTATCAATGGGGGCCTGCTCCCGCCGCCGGACAATGGCGGCGGCAATCAGCGGCGCGTAGCGCTCCTCCCCGTAGGTGAACAGGATGCGCCGCAGCTCCTCTTGGGGCCAGGTGTTGACCACGGCCCAGGCAGTCAGGGGATCGGAGGGGTCCATCCGCATATCCAGGGGAGCGTCCGCCATGTAGCTGAAGCCCCGGCAGGCCTCGTCCAACTGGGGCGAGGATACGCCCAGGTCCAGGAGAATTCCGTCTACGGCGGGGATGCCCAGACTGTCCAGAATGGCGTCCAGCTCCCGGAAATTGGAATGCACCAGCTTTACCCGGTCCATCCAGGGGGCCAGCCGCTCCTCTGCGGCGGCCAGGGCCTTGGGGTCCCGATCCACCCCGATCAGGGTGCCGGTGGTGAGACGCCGGGCAATTTCGGAGGAATGGCCCGCTCCGCCAAGAGTTCCGTCCAGGTAGATTCCCTCGGGCCGGATGTTCAGCGCATCGATGGATTCCTCCAGTAAAACCGATACATGATGAAAGTCTGTCACAGTCCCAGCTCCTTCAGGGCGGTAGCCAGGTTATCCGCGTTGCCAAGCCAGGCGGCTTCCTTGGCCTCGTAGGCGGCAGCGTCCCAGATCTCCGCGTGGTCGCCCTGCCCCAGAAAGGTCACGTCTTCGGTGAGGTTGGCGTATTTTCGCAGGATGGGGGGCAGGACAAAGCGGCCTTGCTTGTCGGGCTCGCACTTTGCCACGTTGGAGCGGATGTAGCGCAGGGCGCCGGAATCGGAGAGGGGAACGGAGTTAAAGCTCTCGTTGACCTTTTCCCACTTTGCCTCGGGGAAGACCATCAGGCTGTTCTCCAAACCGATCATCACATAGAAAACGTCACCCAGCTCCTCCCGGAGCTTGGCCGGGACAAACAAACGTCCCTTGGGGTCCACATTGTGCGTAAACTTGCCGAACAACCTGCTCACCTCCTCCACCGGACGAAAAATCGTGGGAATTTGTGGAACTTTAAACCATTTTCATCCACTTTGCTTTAGTATAACCGTTCTGTTACGAAATTGCAATCCTTTTTTGTGGTTTTTTTAAGAAAATTTCCACAGTTTTTTATTGACTTTCCTGAATGGTGCGGATATGATGGGCAACTGGGATCGGGGTGCGCAGGCAATCGGCGCCGGGCAGTCGGAAAACAAGCCCCCGGCGGCCCACAGTGAACGCCTGCCGTCCACCGATCCGGAGCGCAGATTCAACCCTGCGAAACCATGGACCGCAAGCGAAAAGTCAAACGCTTTCCATACAGACATACATCAAGAACATAAAGGAATACGCCATGCTGAATTATACCGATATTTTGCTCGTCTCCGACTTTGACCGCACCCTGACGGCGCCGGACAGCAGCATTCCGACGGCGAATTTGGAGGCCATTCGGCGCTTTACGGACCGGGGCGGCTTGTTCACCGTGGGCACCGGCCGCAGCGTACCCATGTACCGGCCCTACCGGGAGATCATCCCCACCAACGCCCCGCTGATCCTCTACAACGGGGCGGCGGCCTACGACTACGACACGGAAACCCTCTCCGGGACCGTCTGGATGCCCACGGGCCGGGAGCTGCTGGAATATCTCCTTGACGCCTTCCCGGATCTGCTGCTGGAGGTTCAGGGGGTGGATGCCCACTATCTGATCGGGGAGGACCCGGGCCGGGAGGCTTTTTACCGGGCCCAGGGGGTAAACGCCAGGACAGTGCCTGTGACGGAGGCCCCGGAACGCTACCATAAGCTGGCCCTCTTCGGCCGGTTCGCCGGAAACGACGTGGGGCAGTTCTACCGGGGTACCCCGGAGGAGAACGCGCGCTTTACGGCCTGCCAGGAGCGGATCATGCGGGACTGGCCCATGCTGCGGGCGGATCGGGCTGCCATGAAGATCATCGACCTTCAGGACAAACGGGCCGGAAAGGGCGCCGCGGCACGGGCGCTGGCAAAGCGTCTGGGCAGGAAATGCCTGGTCTGCGCGGGAGACGCCATGAACGATGCCTCCATGCTTCGGGAGGCGGATCTGGCCTTCGCTCCCGCCGACTGCGTCCCCGAATTAATGGCCCTGGGACTGTGTACGCTGGTCCGTCCCTGTGTCGAGGGCAGCATTGCGGCTGTGGTGGAATATCTGGAGGCCCATTGTTTACAAAAGGTTTAATCTTTGTTTCCATGACATTCATACCCTGTTCATAAATAGAGGTTATGATGCACGTGTAAATGGAAGCGACAAAGCCGCTGTACTTTTCATTTCTTCTCTTCTTTTCTCAAAGGCCCCCGGGTTTGCCCGGGGGTTCTTTGACGTTATGGGCAGGAATTATAGAAGCAAAAATGAAAAAATACGGAAATAAATGGAAACTGACGCTTGACAAACGCAGCCGTGTGTGTTATATTCCGTGGCGAAGCGTCCGATAAATCGGGCGGGAAAGGAGAAAAAATAACAATGCGCAATTTCTTAAAGATGATTAACAACGGTGAGGTTGTCCTCAAGTGAACTGAATATTGGGCGAGTCGGGGAGGATCTCCTTCTTTTCCGTGCGCCGTTTTAAGTGACTTTCATATATTTGGCAACCGCAGAATGCAGCCATGATGGGAGCTGCTTTGCTGCGGTATTTTTGCGCCCATTTTCAGGCTTTTTGAAGTATTGATCGGCATTTTCCCCGAAGAAAGGAGGGGATTTCAATGAAAAAGCTGCTATCCTATCTGAAGCCCTATAAGGGCAAAATCGCCCTGGCGACTCTGCTGATGGCGATTTCCGCGGTCTGCAATCTGCTGCTGCCTACGCTGATGTCCAATGTGCTGGACAAGGGCGTCTACGGCGCGGCGGAGAGCGACACTTTTCCCTACATTCTGAAAACCGCCGGCTGGATGCTGGGCATCTCCCTGCTGAGCCTGGCCTCTGTGGCCGGGGGCTACTGGGTGGTCTACCATGTGATCTCCGGCTATACCTGGAGTCTTCGCTCCGCCCTGTTCCGCAAGGTCCACACCATGACCCTGTCCGAGGTGGGCCGGATCGGCGCCTCCAATCTGGTGACCCGCTCCACCCACGACGTGGGCACCCTGAACTGGGTGATCTCCATGCTCTGCGGCAGCATTATCATCATTCCGCTCATGTTCCTGGGGGGCGTCTTCCTCTGTATGCGCAAGGACGTCCGGCTTTCCCTGGTGATCCTCTGCGCCGTGCCCCTGCTGATCGGAGCGGTCATGCTGATGAGCAAGAAGATTGCCCATCTCTGGGAGGTCTCCGACGAGTACTGCGACAAGCAGAACGACCTGGTCCGGGAGCGGCTCCGGGGCGTCCGGGTCATCCGGGCCTTTGACCGGGAGCGATACGCTCACGAGCGGGTCACCGACGCCACCCGGGTCATGGCCAACAACATTATCCGGGCCAACGTCCGCATGGCGATCATCGATCCCATGGCCGCCTTTGCTCTGAATGCGGCGGCCCTGCTGGTGGTCTATCTGGGCGGCCTTCGCATGGAACGGGGCAGCGGCCTCACCCCCGGCGACGTCTTTGCCATCATCCAGTACATCAACATCATTCTGGGGGCCATTGTCTCCGTTTCCTTTGCCATTGTCATGCTGCCCCACGCAAAGGTGGCTGCCAAGCGGCTGAGCCAGGTCACGGAGTCCACGGGCCTGGAGGATGACCGACCCGCCGAGGGCCGGGTTTTCTCCGGGGCCATTGACCTGGACCATGTGAGCTTCACCTACCCCGGCAGCTCTCTGCCGGCCCTGACCGACGTGGATCTCCACATCCGGCCGGGGGAGTGGGTCTCCGTTATCGGCGGCACCGGCTCCGGCAAGACTACGCTGGCGGAGCTGCTGCTGGCTTTCCGGAAGACCACCGAAGGTGCTCTGCGCTTTGACGGAACCGAGGTCAGCGAATTCGCGCCCAAGGATGTCCGGGCAAATATTTCCTGCTCCCTGCAAAAGTCCATGCTCTACGCCGGGACGGTGGCGGAGAATCTCCGCATGGGAAAGCCCGACGCCACGGAGGAGGAGCTCTGGGCCGCCCTGGAGCTGGCTCAGGTGGCGGACTTCATCCGGGAACAGCCCCAGGGTCTGAGCTTCAAGCTGGAGCCTGCGGCCACCAATGTGTCCGGCGGTCAGAAGCAGCGGCTTGCCATCGCCCGGGCCATCCTGAAGGAGGCTCCGATCTATATCTTCGACGATTCCTTCTCCGCCCTGGACTTCCTCACCGAGGCCAAGGTCCGTAAGGCTCTGAATGAGAAGCTGGCGGGCAAGACCCGCATCGTCATCACCCAGCGGGTGGTCTCCGCCATGCACTGCGACCGGATTTTCGTCCTGGCCGACGGGGCTCTGGTGGGGGCTGGCACCCACGCCGAGCTGCTGGAAAGCTGCTCCATCTATCGGGAGATTTTCCTCTCCCAGACTGGAGGTGGGGTATAATGGCTGTTTATGAACAAAACGAAAAGATTGAACTGAACGAAGAAAAAGAACCGGTCGAACAGACCAAACCTGAGCAGGAAAAGGAAGGCAAGAAGGGAAAGAGCCGTCTCTTTGACGAGACCGGCAAGCGGCTGCTGCGGGAGATCAAGCCCCTGCGGGGCTGGATTCTGCTCTGCGCCTTCATCTGCCTGATTCTCATCGGCTGTGCCGTGGCCGCGCCGGAGCTGCTGGGCGACCTGGTGAACCGACTCTACAAGTGGGTCCAGGAGCCCTTCCCCAATCTGGCCCGAAGCCTGCTGCCCGGCCTGGGACTGCTGCTGGGAATCTATGCCCTCCAGGCGGGGCTCACCTACGGCAACTCCTATCTGCTGAATAACGTGGTCAGCCGCTTCTTCTGCGCGGAGCTTCGTATCCGCCTGTCCGAGAAGCTGCGAAAGCTGCCGGTGTCCTATGTGGACAAGACCCCCGCCGGAGACGTCATTGACCGGATGATGGAGGACGTGGGCAATATGGCGGATTCCATCTACGGCATCGTGGAGATTCTGATTTCCGGCTTTCTTCAGATGATTGTCATTGCCGTGATCCTCTTTGTGACGGACTGGCGTATGGCGATTCCCGTGGTGCTGCTGTCCCCCCTGTCTGTCTTCCTCTCCGCCAAGATGGCGACCCTGGGAGAAAAGCACTGGGACAAGCACTTCAACCTGGGCGGCGAGCTGACCGCGCTGGCAGAGGAGGCCTACACCAACTATCCCACCACCAAGGCCTTTTGCCGGGAGGAGGACTTGCAGGAGAAATACGATGAGCTCTCTCAGCGCCACCAGCGCAACGGCATCTTCGGCAATTTCCTGTCCTCCATCGTGCAGCCTGTCATCGTCTTCCTGGACGCCCTGGCCTATATCGCCGTGGCCGTTCTGGGGGGCTGGCTGATCCTGCGGAAAGGCGTGCCCATCGGCACGGTGGTGACGGTGATCTTCTTTGCCCGTCAGCTCTCCGCGCCGCTGGAGCGGATTGCCTTCGGCCTGAGCTACGTCCAGCACGTCAAATCCGCCGCCAAGCGTGTGTTCACCATGCTGGACCTGCCCGAGGAGGAGGACCCCGCCGGCACCGTGGAGGGAGAGACCGAGGGCCATGTGGTGTTCGAGCACGTGGATTTTTCCTACGTGCCCGAAAAGCCCCTGATCCAGGATCTCTGCATCGACGTCAAGCCCGGTCAGAAGGTGGCCATCGTGGGCCCCACCGGCGCAGGCAAGACCACCATTGTCAACCTGCTCATGCGCTTCTATGACATCCAGAAGGGCCGGGTGCTGATCGACGGCCGGGACGCTTCCGAGCTCTCCCGGGCCGCCAACCGAAACCTCTTTGCCATGGTACTCCAGGAGACCTGGCTCTTCAAGGGCACCGTGGCGGAGAACGTGGCCTACGGCAGCCCCGACACCAGCCGGGAGGAGATTCAGCGGGTCTGCGACCAGGCCTACTGCGACCACTTCATCCGCCGTCTGCCCCAGGGATACGACACTGTGATCTCCGAGGACAGCACCGCGGTTTCCTCCGGCCAGAAGCAGCTGCTCACCATTGCCCGGGCCATGCTGGCCAACCGGCCCATCCTGATTTTGGATGAGGCTACCTCCAACGTGGACACCCGCACGGAGCTGCTGATTCAGAAGGCCATGGACAAGCTCATGGGGGGCCGCACCTGCTTCGTCATTGCCCACCGGCTTTCCACCATCGTGGACGCGGACCTGATTCTTGTGCTCCGGGAGGGCCGCATCGTGGAGCAGGGTACCCACCGGTCCCTGCTGGATCAAAAGGGCTTCTATGCCGAGCTCTTCCACAGCCAGTACGCCATTTAATTCGGCAATAGGCAGCAGGCAATCGTAGTGGCGGCCACCTGTGCCCTTCATGGGTATTGGCCGCC
>JAGABH010000020.1 GCA_017614755.1 Oscillospiraceae bacterium | reverse complement strand
GGCTTTGAATATCAAATTCCGGTTTGGCGGGCTTAAGCACGTATCATTTTGGCGTTCTTTCTATGGTTTACGTATCATTATGGCGCTCTTATACAAAAAGAAAAAGTCGCTTGCGGCTTTTTCTTTTTGTTCTTTTCTCTCTTCTCTCTTCACTCTTCTCTTTTCTCTAATCTTTCCCCCGCGACTTTTTCCAGAGAAGAGATAAGAGAGAAAAGAGAAGAGAATCGGAGTAATCCAATTCGCAGAATTGGATTACGGATTGAAATCGAAATGAGGTTATGCTGCGGTATGCTGCGATTTTCGGTATCTTTTTTGATCTGCCCTTCCATATCGAGTATTCATAACGGACTTGAGTTATGGATACTCGATTTTCTTTTTCAGCACATTTTCACCGCCTGCGGTGGTGAGTAAGTGCGCCATTTAGGGGTTTTTATACTCCGCCTTGAAAAACAGATGTTTTATTAACTTCGTCGAATTTGTTGTTTGTTTCGATTACCTCTATTATATCGTTGTCTGTTTTATAAATAACCGACTGAGACGCGGAATCATTATTGATATTGATGATTATTTGAACATTATGCCAATTATTTGTATTCACAAATCCGAATTCTATCTCCTTGCCATTTGACGTTATTATTGATCCCTTTACCTCTCCGTAATCAATATCAAACGAATACCCATTTTGTCCCGGCTTTAGTTTGACCAGCCCGATAATCTCATAATCTTCTGCTTTAACAACAACACCATTTTCGCGCAATAATACTATAGCAGTACCGCTTTGTGTTCTCCTTTGAATAAAACCTACTCCATCAAATGCAAAAAAGAGCATCGCAATTATACTGATAAGAACAATCGGAATAAGGATTCTGATCCATTTTTTGTATTGTTTTGTCTGTTGTATAGATTCTCCTAATATTTCTTCGTGAGGAATTGATAAAAGTTCCGCCAACTTCTTTATTGTAATGATATCTGGAAGCGTCTTGCCGTTTTCCCATTTTGATACAGCTTGCTTTGAAACAAACAAAGTTTTCCCGAGTTCTTCTTGAGTAAGATGATTTTCAAGTCTGTGCTTCTTGATTGTTTCTCCGATATTATTCACTGCATATCCCTCCTTATGAACAATGCTTTCGTCTTTTATTATAGTTAAACAGCTCAGATAATCAAGGTTTTCCCCTATTTTTGTTGAGTAACTTGTTTGTTTACTGTGTGGTTTCAAGTCCGTTATCAATATCTGCACCATATCGGAGATCCTGACTCACGGCGCAGAAACGGCAGTCGCTTGATGCGGCTGCTTTTTCTTTGGCTGTGCTGCTGCATTATGGAACTGTGTCAATCACGGGATAACCCGACAGGAACCCCCGGCCGTGACACACGGCCGGGGGTTCCGTATCAGCTGCGCTCTTATTCGTACTCGGCGATGGAGGTCCACCGGCGGAGCAGCTCCTGCTCCTCGGGGATGCCCTTGACGGACTGGGAGGCGGCCAGGATGGGCAGCCAGCGCTGAACCTCCTGGCGTGCGGTGTCCCCCAGGTCGCACATGAGCTTCAGGTACTTCTCCGCCCACTGGAAATTGCCCTGGAGGCAGAACACCAGGTAGGTCCGGGCCACGTCCGCTTCCGGGCTGCCCTGGGTGGCGTGGGCCCAGTCGATGATATAGGCCTCATCGTCGGGGGTGATGATGACGTTGCTGGGGCAGTAGTCCCCGTGGCAGACCTTGGCCTTTCGCTCCATGCCGTTGAGGCGGGTGCGGAGCTCGTAGCGGGTAGTGGCGTCCAGCTTGGTTTCCCGAATCTTCCGGTGCATCTTGTCCGTCAGGTTGGTGAGCATGGGGCATTCGGCTCGGTGAATCTCAATCTGAATCCGGACCAGCCGTTCCAGGTATTCGTCCACCCGATCCGGGTTTTCCTTCATCAGCTGGGACAGGCTTTTCCCGGGGATATACTCGTTGATGATGGTCCACTTGCCCTCGTAGGTGGTGACCTCCTGCAGCCTGGGGACCTTGATGCCGGTGGTCTCGATCTTGGCCAGGTTCAGGGCTTCGTTGAGGACGGCCACCTTGGCGTCGCCGTTGAACACCTTGGCCACACAGTCGCCGTCCCGATAGACCGTCTTATTGGCGCGGACGGCAATCACTTGATCCATTTTCATCGTTTTTCCTCCTTAAACCGGGTCGTCGCTGCCATAATAGGCGTTCAGATACATCTGTTTCAGCTCGTGCATCAGCGGGTAGCGGGGGTTGGCGCCGGTGCACTGGTCGTCAAAGGCCTGCTCCACCATGGCGTCCAGGCGGTTCAGGAAGTCCTGCTCGTCGATGCCGTAGTCCCGGATGGTTTTCTTGATGCCCACCCGTTCTTCCAGGGCTTTGATGTTGGCGATCAGATTCTCCAGGGATTCGGTATCGTCCTTGCCGCCGAAGCCCAGAGCCTCCGCAATCTCCGCGTAGCGCCGCAGGGTGTGGGGGTGGTCATACTGGGGGAAGGTGCCCATTTTGGCGGGAACCTCGCTGGCGTTGAAGCGGAGCACCTGGCAGATCAGCAGGGCGTTGGCCACGCCGTGGGGCAGGTGGTGGAAGGCACCCAGCTTGTGGGCCATGGAGTGGCAGACCCCCAGGAAGGCGTTGGCAAAGGCCATGCCCGCCATGGTGGCGGCGTTGGCCATCCGCTCTCTGGCCTCCACGTCGGTCTGGCCGTTGTCGTAGGCCCGGGGCAGATAGGCGAACACGTCCTTGAGGGCCTGAATCGCCAGACCGTCGGTGTAGGGGGTGGCCATCATGGAGGCGTAGGCCTCCAGGGCGTGAGTCACGGCGTCGATGCCGGAGGCGGCGGTGAGACCCTTGGGGGCGGTCATGTGGAAGTCGGTGTCGATGATCGCCATCTTGGGCAGGAGCTCATAGTCCGCCAGAGGGTACTTCACGCCGGTCTTCTCGTCGGTAATGACGGCAAAGGGAGTCACCTCGGAGCCGGTGCCGGCGGAGGTGGGGACGGCGATGAAGCAGGCCTTCTCGCCCATCCTCGGGAAGCTGTAGACCCGCTTGCGGATGTCCATGAAGCGCATGGCCATATCCATGAAGTCCGCCTCGGGATGCTCGTAGAGCACCCACATAATCTTGCCCGCGTCCATGGCGGAGCCGCCGCCCAGGGCGATGATGCAGTCGGGCTTAAAGACCTTCATCTGCTCCGCACCGGCCTTGGCGGAGGCCAGGGTGGGGTCGGGGGCCACGTCGAAGAAGCAGCTGTGGACGATGCCCAGCTGGTCCAGCTTGTCGGTGATGGGCTTGGTGTGGCCGTTCTCATAGAGGAAGCGGTCCGTGACCACGAAGCAGCGCTTCTTGTGCATCACGGTTTTCAGCTCGTCCAGAGCCACCGGCAGACAGCCCTTTTTCAGATATACCTTCTCCGGGGCGCGGAACCAAAGCATATTCTCTCTCCTTTCGGCCACGGTTTTGATGTTCAGCAGGTGCTTGCAGCCCACGTTCTCGCTGACGGAGTTGCCGCCCCAGGAGCCGCAGCCCAGAGTCAGGGAGGGGGTGAGCATGAAGTTGTACAGGTCTCCCAGACCGCCGTGGGAGGAGGGGGTGTTTACCAGAATCCGGCAGGTCTTCATCCGTTCGGAGAACTCCGCCAGCTTTTCCTGCTCTGTCTGGACGTTCAGATAGATGGCAGAGGTATGGCCGAAGCCGCCGTCCGCGATAAGCCGCTCCGCCTTGGCGAAGGCGTCCTGAATGTCTGCGGCCCGGTACATGGCCAGCACGGGGGACAGCTTCTCGTGGGCAAATTCCTCGGAGAGCTCCACGCTCTCCACCTCGCCGATCAAAATTTTTGTAGTCTCGGGGACGGTGACGCCGGCCAGAGCGGCAATCGTCGCGGCCCGCTTGCCCACGATTTTGGCGTTCAAAGCGCCGTTGATCAGGATGGTCTTGCGGACCTTCTCCGTCTCCTCCGGCTTCAGGAAATAGCAGCCCCTGGCGGCGAACTCCGCCTTGACCTGCTCGTAGACCCCGTCCAGGACAATCACGGACTGCTCGGAGGCGCAGATCATGCCGTTGTCAAAGGTCTTGGAGTGGATGATGGAGTTGACGGCCAGTATCACGTCCGCCGAGTCGTCAATGATGGCGGGGGTGTTGCCCGCGCCAACGCCCAGAGCAGGCTTGCCGCTGGAGTAGGCGGCCTTCACCATGCCGGGGCCGCCGGTGGCCAAAATGATGTCCGATTCCTTCATCAGCAGGTTGGTCATTTCCAGGCTGGGCACGTCGATCCAGGCGATGATCCCCGCCGGAGCGCCGGCCTTGACGGCGGCCTCCAGCACGATTTTCGCTGCCGCGGCGGTGGAGGCCTTGGCTCTGGGGTGGGGGCTGATAATCATGCCGTTGCGGGTTTTCAGGGCCAGCAGGGTCTTGAAAATGGCGGTGGAGGTGGGATTGGTGGTGGGGATGACGGCACCCACCAGGCCGATGGGCTCCGCGATGGTCTTGATGCCGTAGGCCTTGTCCTCGGAGATCACCCCGCAGGTCTTCATATCCCGGTAGTGGTTGTAGATATACTCCGCGGCGTAGTGGTTCTTGATGACCTTGTCCTCCACCACGCCCATGCCGGTTTCCTCCACGGCCATGCGGGCCAGGGGAATCCGGGCCTGGTTGGCCGCGGTGGCCGCGGCCAGGAAGATGGCGTCCACCTGCTCCTGGGTATAGGCGGCGAAGCGCCGCTGGGCGGCCCGTACCCGGGCGATAGCCTCCTGGAGCGCCTCTACGCTGTCAACAATCAGATCGTTCTGTTCGTTCATTTTGTGTTCCTTTCTGTTCGGGTGGTGTTCTGCATAAAATTATAGCATAAATGTTTGTGCCTTACAAGGTCCAACGTCAAAAATTTACAAATGCCTTAGCTTCCCGTTCTTTTTCCTTGCGGGTCGTGTCGCTCTATGGTATACTCTATTTAGACGAGATATATTCATCCGGAACTGATTTCGCGTGCTGCCAAACAGAGGACGCAGGTGACAGAGATGAAAAATGACGCCCTGATGCTTCGAAAGCTCTTCTTTCAGCTGATTCCCGTGCAGATACTTCTTGTGGCCATCGGCAGCCTCAATTCCGTCATTGACGGAGTGATGGCCAGCCGGTTTATCGGCCCGGAGGCGATGACGGTTACCGGTCTGTATATGCCCCTGATTAAGATCATAGAGACCGTCAACGCGGTGCTTCTGGGTGGCTCCCAGATTCTCTGCGGCCAGTTCCTGGGGAAAAACCAGGTGCGCAGGACCAGAAGCGTCTTCTCCCTGGATATGCTGGTGGTCTTCGGGTTCTCCGCCCTTGCCTCCGCCGCCTGTTTCCTCTTTCCCGGAGGGGTGGCGAGCTGTCTCGGGGCGGACGGCGTCTCCGCCGGTGGCCTTCGGGACTATATTCTGGGCACCGCCGCCGGGATTCTGCCCCAGATGCTCTGCGCCCAGCTCTCCGCCTTCTTGCAGTTGGAGCAGCAAAACAAGCGGGTGTATGTGGGAATCCTGGTGATGATGGCGGTCAACGCGGCCCTGGACTATCTCTTTATCGTCGTGCTCCGCTGGGAGCTCTTCGGCCTGGGCCTTGCCACCGCTCTGAGCTATTGGGCCTTTTTCCTGGTCCTCGCTTCCTATTACCTCCCAAAGCGGGCCGTGCTCCGGTTCAGCTTCCGGGGGATTGAGGTCGGGGACCTGTGGCCCATTGTTCGCATTGGCTTCCCCGGGGCCCTGGTGGTGCTCTGCCTGGCCCTGCGGGGATTTGCAATCAACGCCCTGCTGCTGGACTGCGCCGGGCGGGACGGCGTGGCCGCCCTGGCTGCCTTGAATACCTTTGGCGGTCTGCTGTATGCCGCCACCGCCGGCGTCGCGTCGGCCACCCGGCTGCTGGTGAGCGTCTACATCGGCGAGGAGGACCGGGTGGGCATTGTGCAGATCATGAAAACCGCCCTCTTCCGGGGTGTCCCCATTGTGGCGGGGGTGGCGGCGGTCGTTGCCCTGGCAGCGGTTCCGCTGACAAAGGTTTTCTTCCCGGACGCGGCCTCCAACGTCTTCCGGCTGACAAAGCAGCTGTTCCGCGTCTATCCCCTGTGTATGCCCCTTTCGGCGATTTGCGGCATTTTCATCAACTACTACCAGAGCAGTGACCGGATGCCGATTGTCAACGTGCTTTCCGTGATGGACGGCGCCGCGGGGGTGTGCCTGTCCGCCCTGGTGCTGGCCCCGGTCTTTGGAGCGGGGGGCGTCTGGGCGGCCCATGTGCTGAACGGGGTCTATACCACCCTGGCCGTGGGAATTTATGCCTGGATCCGGAACCGCCGCTTCCCCCGGAGCGTGGAAGAGCTGCTCACCATAGGAGAGGGCTTTGGCGTACCGCAGGATCGGCGGCTTGCCATTACGATCCGCAGCCCGGAGGAAATTACCGCGGTCTCGGCGCACATCATCGACTTCTGCCGGGACATGGGCTTTGACGAAAAACGGGCCTTCCATGCGGGACTCTGCATGGAGGAGCTCACCGCCAACGTGGTGGAGCACGGCTTTGGAGACGGCAAACGGCACAGCGTGGAGCTCCGGGTGGTCAAAAAAGCCGACGCCCTGCTGCTGCGGGTGAAGGACGACTGCCGCCGCTTCAATCCCAAGGAGATGGTGGAGATGATGGACCCGGCTGACATCACCCACAACGTAGGCCTGCGGATTGTCAGCCGCTATGCCAGGGAGATGAACTACAACAGCGCCCTGGGCCTGAACGTCCTTTCCATTGAAATATAAAAATCTGACGAATCCCTCAAAGAGGCGGAAAGAGAGAAAAATGAGCAAAAAGAAGCAAGAAAAAGAACGGAAAAAGCAAAAAAAGGACCGCAAGGAGCGGTCCAAGCTGGGGAAGCTGCTTCGCCGCCTGCTGCTTCTGGCCCTGATCGGCGTGCTGCTCTGCGGGGCGGCGCATATGTTCGTGGTGTTTCGCGGCCAATCCCTCATCCTGGAATTGGACTTCACCGATGGGGAGATCAGCGCGGGGCTGCCCGCCAAGAAGGCGGACTGCATTCTGATTCTGGGCGCGGGGGTGTCGGGCGGGGAGCCCAGCCCCATCCTGCGGGAGCGGCTGGACCTGGGTGCGGCCCTGTACCGGGCCGGGGCGTCGGACCGGATTTTAGTGTCCGGGGACAACGGCAGAAACGAGTACAACGAGGTTCAGACCATGGAGGACTACCTGGTGGACAAGCAGGGGATTCCCCGGGAGCATATTGTCCGGGACCACGCAGGCTTCTGCACCTACGACAGCCTGGTCCGGGCCAAGGAGATTTTCTGCGTCAACAGCCTGATTATTGTCACACAGAAGTATCACCTGTTCCGAGCGGCCTATATCGCCGACGCTATTGGCCTGGAGACCTACGGGGCCGACGCCCACCGGACCGATTACGCCGGCAGAAGCGCCCGGGAGGCCCGGGAGTGCCTGGCCCGGGTCAAGGACTTCTTCCTGTGCATTCTCCGGCCTGACCCCTGTTTCCTGGGGGAGCAGCTCCCGATTACATAAGAGATTGGCACGCCGCGGTATTTGATATAAGGAGATAAACACCATGGGAAAAGCCGAAGGCTCCTGGAGCGGAATGCGGAAATATCTGGAACAGGAAATGATCGCCCCGGCCTGGAAGGGGAGAGTGCGCTATCACTGCTCCACCGGGGCGGGGATGGACGGCTGCCGCTTTTTTGAGATGTACCTGGACGGCGTTCTGTTCAAGCGTTTTTCCTGGGAAACGGTGAATTCCTGGTTTATCGGGCAGGGGCTTGCCGAGAAGCCGGAACAGATGAGCATCCGGGACTATTGGGCGGATTTTTGGGCGCTGATGGACCGATACCCTCCGGAAACCCGGACGGAATACACTGACGGCGAGTTCTGCCGGGCGCTGGAGGCCTACCGTGCCAACGATATCCAAAAGAGCCTTCATGCCGACGATCCTCTGGTGGTCCTGTTCGCTCTCTTCGATCGCCGGGTTGGAAAACGCACGCTGGAGAAGCTGGAGGACGAGCTGCGCGGGAAGCCGGAATGGCTCCGGGCGCTGTACTGCCTCCGGACCGGGAAACCCAACCAGAGCGAATCGCAGGGGAGGGGCATTGGATGAAAAAGCACGGACTGCTCCTCGTCGTTATTCTGATTGCGTTGGGGATAGCCCTGTTAATCCTTCACAGATGTCAGTCTGCGCCCGCAGATGCCGTCCCAAAAGAAACTGCTGATTCCGCGGCGCGGACCACCGCCGAAACTTTTGAACCCACGGGAACCGGCGAGCCCATTGAAACCGGCGATACCCATGAGAGCGAGGGCTCGGGCGCTTACGAAAGCACTGAAACCAATTTCGAGGAGATTTCTGAGCCAGAAAGCACGGAGCCGGCTTCTACAGAGCCTCAACCCACTGAGCCGAAGCCTACCGAGCCCAAGCCCACCGAGCCGACGAACCCGCCCCACACCCATAGCTGGAGCGGCTGGAAGCAGACTAAGGCCTCCACCTGCACTTCCGCGGGGGAGGAGACCCGAACCTGCAGCTGCGGCGCAAAGGAAACCCGCACGGTGAACGCCCTCGGCCATAACTGGGGCAACTGGACGCAGACTCAGGCTCCCTCCTGCGGCGCTGCCGGCACGGAATCCCGGAGCTGCTCCCGCTGCAGTCAGACCGAGACCCGGACCGTCGCCGCTACCGGCAATCACTCCTGGACGGAGACGGCTCCCACCTGCACCGAGGCTGGCGCAAAGACCTGTACGGTTTGCGGCAAGAAGGAAACTATCGCCGCCCTTGGCCACGACTGGGTGCATCACGATGAAGAGGGCCACTGGATCGATGTTTTGATTTGCATTTGTGGTGCTGAATTTCATACACATGAGGAATGGAATTCTCATATGCGTTCATTCCCAAGGGAGGAATGGGGTGAACATTCTGGCTATTCCAATCATGGAGAATGGATAGTCGACGTTCCCGCTTATGACATATGTTCCCGCTGTGGTATGACAAAGTAGTCCAATAATTTAATACCTTTTACCCAAATAGCACGGTTCATGATTGAATCGTGCTATTTTTCTTTTCACAAACTAAACACACCTATCATGTTTCACATAAATACGAAAGAAGGAGGACACGTATGAATTCTTCACACATTCCGCGGATCCTTGCTTTGCTGCTCTTGGCTGCGTTTCTGTTGAGTTTTATTCCGGCAGCAGTCATCGCAGACCGGGAAGAGGAAACAACGGAAGCAGTCGAAATCACAGCTGATCCTATCGCGGAGGATCAGGCGCAGGAAAATGAACAGGCAACAGAATCCGGACTGGAGGAGCCTGTAGATGAAGCAGCGCATTCTGCGCCTGTAACGAGAATATAGGGGTTTTTCCCGCAGTCCAGCCATTCCAGAACGGAAAGCATATCCTCCCGGCGGAGGCCGACGCAGCCGCCGGTGCCCGCCTTCGCACAGTGCAGAAAGATGGCGCAGCCCCGGTTAGGAACCACATCCGGCGGGCGGTTGAATTCGATCACGCAGGCCCAAGCGTACAGGCTGGGATAGTTCTCCAGGTGCTCCACGTCGTCCCCCCAGGGAATCAGCGTGGGATCGTCCCGCTCCTGCCAGGTGTTAAAGTAGGGGGAGGCTTCGTCGCAGACCCAGTCGGAGTTGGGCGTCACCTGCCGCCAGGGGAGCTTGAGATGTTCGGGCGGCGCTTCGTTCCCAAAGGCCATTCCGATGGCCCAGAGCCCGGCGGGGGAGGTGTTGGTGTTCCGTCGCCGGTTGTGCATGATGCCGTTTTTCCCCACAAAACCGTACATCCGGGGCAGGCTCTCCGCAGGAACAAAGCAGCCTTCTGCGGAGCGTTCATAGCAGACAGTGACGGTTTCCACGCCCTCCGCGGGCTGGGCGGCAACGAGAATCAACTGCCGGCAATCCCGTTCATTCAGATCTGCCATGGTCAGCCCTTCCACGGCCATCCACTTCTCCAGCAGCAGGTCGGCGCCGCAGGCTTCGTCCGCCGGATAGCTCTCCGCCAGCTCCGGCTTCCAGGTGGGCGTGGTGTCGCCGGACTGCCAGGGGATCGGCTCCGTCGGCGCTGTCGGCGTGGGCTCCGTGGGCGCGCCTGTAACAGGAGAGGAAAGCGCTGTCGCGGATTCGGCTTCTGTGGAGATGGCCTGCGCTGCCGGAATCGAGGGCAGCGTGGTCACGGGGGTCATTGGAATCACCGGGGGCCGGACCGGCTCCGTCTTCGACAGGGCGGCGTGGAAGGCGCTGCATCCGCAGAGGTACAACAGCAGGGGCAGCAGCCGCAGCAGACGTTTCATGGTGTGTTCCTCCCGGGGCCTTCCTGCTGAATGACCCTGGGGGTTTCTGAGGAACCGTCGTAGAGCAGAATGCTTGTTACCACGCCTCCCTCTGTCTGCAAAACAGCGATGTAGCCGCCGCTGGCAATATAGCAGGGGCAGGACACGCCGTTTACGTCCGTCTCAAAGGCGGGCGCTCCATAGGCGGCGCGGATTTCGTTGAGATCCATCTCCATCAATTTCTCCGGCGTGGGGTCAATCAGCGGGAAGCCTACAGTGCTGTCATACAGCGTATGGTCCTCAAAAAATCTGCCATAGGACGAAATCTTTTCCTCCCCGGTGAAGACGCCCGCAATCACGTAGTGACCCTTCTCCCGGAACATGGTGACCGTCCCGTCGGAGGAGGTGAAAATCTCCGCGCCCTTTGCCCGGACCGCTTCAATCAGCTTCTCCATCAGCGCCCCTACGGAATAGTTGAAATTCCAATCCGCAGCCAGGGCATAGGGGTCTGTCGCGGCGGGCAGAACGTAGGGACCGAGACAGCCGTATTCCCAGAGCTCCAGGCCCCGGCCCGGGTCTCCCGCGGCCAGGCCCTGTTCAAAGGCGGCCCGGTCGGTCAGGTGATAGATGCCCGCGTGGCCCGCTTCGTCGTAGAGATGCACAACGGCGTCTGTGTGGAAGTCCAGCACCGCGATGGGGTCGGAGCCGTCGTAGTCCCAGGGCTCCGGCAGAGAGATGGCAAAGGTCATTTCCAGGGTCTTGGCTTCCTCCTTCCGGAAAGTTTCTCCCTGCCAGATGCCCGCCGCCGGCAGCCAGACGCTGATTTCTCCGCTCTCAAAGCGGCGCTGCCGGGCTTCTGTCTCCGGATCGATTTCCTCCTCCGGCGGATCGTCATAGAGCTGCCCCAGGGAAATATAGTTGACATAATGTGGACCGTTTTCGTTTTGATCCCTGTAGCTTACATCCAGCCGCAGGATGCCCGGACGGTCTGTGTTGACGTCGGTGACCACAGCGAACAGACTGCCCTGCATACTGCCTGTGCCCACATTCATCTGATTGTAGTCCTCCCGGTGCTTGACGGCGTCGATAACCGGACTTTGGGCGAAGGCAGCTTCGGCCTCGTCAAAGGGCATACCGATCTGAATGCCCAGCGGCATTTCTCCCTCCAGTCTTGCGGAGCTGCTGATCCGGTTCACCACAAAGCCCTCTCCGGCATCCACAAAGTCGATCCACAGGCCTTGATTTATCCCAAAGTGATAGCCCCAGCGATCCCGCCGGGTTCCGTCCGTCTGAACCACGTCGCTGTTCCCCCGGGTATTCGGCTCTCCGTAGAGCGCCAGAACTTCCGTCTGGGGCTGGCCCAGATAGAGTCCGCCGACTTTCAGACCGAGCAGGGCTTCTTCCAGCTCCGGGTCCGGGGTGATGTTTGACGTGGGCCGGTTATCAATGGAATTGTCCGGCTCCTGCTGCATCCGGTACCAGTCCTCCAGCGTGAGGCCGTGGTCCATAAGCCATTGGCGCTCCGATGCGGTTGGTTCCCGGAATTCAGTGGGCAGCACAAACTCCGTGGGCTGCTCCGGGGGATTTTCCGTGGAGACAGAGGCGGAGGAAGCGCTGCCGGGCAGGGTGTTTCCGCTTGGAGACGGGTCGATCTGGCCGGTTCCGCTTCGCAGCAACGTCCAGCAGGCGCCGGAAATCACCGCCAGCGCCAGGACTGCCGCCGTGCCCAGCCAGAGCTGTTTCCGGCGGCGCTGTTTTTCGGTTTCCTGACGCACGGGGACGGCTTCCGGTTTCAAGTCCGTGCTTGGCATCAGGGCGCTGTCGGTTATATCTCCGGGCCGGGTGCGTCGTTTCCTCCCGGCTTCCCGGACGTATGCGTCCTCGGCCTGGCCGATGGCGGCTAAAAGTGTTTCAAGGTTCATAGCAACCCCTCCTTTTGTAAGGCTTGGCGCAGCTTTTTCCGGGTGCGGTACAGCAGAGTTTTCACCTTGCTTTCGCTGAACCCGAAGTCCGCGCCGATCTCGGCGACGGAATCAAAATACCAATAGCGGCAGAGAAAAACGTCCCGTTCCTTTTGAGACAGCGTGCCGAGAAAACGGTTGACCGACTGGACAAGCTCCTCCAGCAAAAGCTCTGACTCCGGGCCGGCGACGGCCGGAATCACCGTGGAAAGCTCCTCCAGCGCAAGAGGCGTCGCCCCCTGGCCCCGTTTCAGACTGTTCCGGGAGCGCAGACGGTCGATGGCCCTGTTTCGGGTCAGCCTGCCGAGAAAGGTCGCCAGGTTTTCCGGCCGATTGGGCGGTATGCTGTTCCAGGCGCAAAGCCAGGTGTCGTTGACGCACTCCTCGGCGTCCTCCCGGTTTTGCAGAATATTACGGGCGACCGTCGTGCAGTAGCTGCCGTATTTTTCCGCGGTCCGGTCGATCGCGGCGGGGTTTCGTTCCCAATACAGCGCAACAATTTGCCTGTCTTCCATCGAATCAACTCCTTTGTGAGGGCCCTTCACCATGATACACGTAATTTGCGGAAAGTGGTCGCAAAAATTTTATATCGATATGAATAGAAATCAATATACCGGGCCGTCAGAAGAGACCCTGCTGACGGCCCGGCTTTGCGTGCAAAAACGGTTACGAATCGATGGGGAAAGTCTGTCCGTCCACAACAACGGCTGCGATTACAGAGAGATCCAGGGGGTTCCGGAAGCTCAGGCTTTCGCGCACGGTGCCGTCCCGGTTTCCAACCAAATCGGCGGTCTGCGCGATGTGCTCCGCGTTGGAGCGGCCCTCCTCGCCCCAGTCATATAAAATCTTTTCACGGGTCCCATCCCGAAAAATCAGTTCTACCGTCGGCACTCCCAGGTAATTCCGCAAATCTCCCAGTCCTTCGATGGTCATTCCCAGGGCTTCCACCCGGACCGTCAGCCAGGTAACGCAGCCCGCAGGCTGCCCCTGGGAATTTGCCAGAATAATCCCGTCGGGGACAAGGTCCTCCAGCTTTACATCAAAGAGATAATAGGGATGCCCTTCCATATCACCCGCTTCAATAATCTCCAGGATTTCAAAGGTGATGGAGTCGCCTGCCTCGTTAATGGGCCTGGTGCCCTGAAAGCCAAACAGGTAGCGGCGCATACCCTCCTCCGAGCCCACCAGCCGGGCATCCAGCAAGGTGCCGCTGTTCTGACGGGAGTGGTTGTAAAGAGCCAGCTCCGGGATCACGTCCAGATGGGCCATGCCGTATTCGGTCAGGGCTTCCACATCCATCACAGCATAAATCATGCTGGTACTGGCGGCCATGGAGCGCAGGGAGAAACGGTAGTCCTTGGTTTCCGCCGAGGTCGCGTAATGATGGCGCTCTGAGGCAGCCAAATTCTGCCAGGCTTTATCCAGAGCGTCCAGGGGAAAGACTGCCAGGGCGGGCTCTGTCCCGGGCCCGGAGAGGGAGAGTGTGATCTCCGCGTCGGCGTCCAATGGCTCGTCCAGAGCAGCGGTAAGTTCAACTCGGTCTTTCCATGGGCCGACCTCTCGCGGGAGAGAGCTGGCGGTTTCATAGTCCGCAAAGGCAAGCCGCAGGCCGCTGTCCCGGAGAGCGGGCAGACCTTCATGCCTGGGGGAGACATCTACCGTGGCCCGGAGCGTCCCGTCGGAGGCCGTAAGACGCAGCAGCGTGAGATTGTAGTCACCCGCTTCCGCCTTGACCCAGTTGGCGTAGCCGAGGCTGGCGGGAATTACCTCGGAGCTGTCAGGTTCGTAGGTCTGGGCGTGGCTGTCCAGAGCGTTCCCGGCGGGGCCAAACGCATCAGAGAAGTGAAAAATGCCCAGCTTCCAGGCAGCGAAGACAGTGCCGCAGAGCAAGGTCACCGCCAGGGCTGCGGCAATCAGCACCCGCAGCGGACGGATATGCCGACGGGGTACACACAGCGTTTGCGTCCCGTGCAGCTTTTCAAAGGTTCGATTTTGTACCCGGTTGGCGTTGCCGCCCCGGGGCTTCAGGTTCTGCCCCATGTCTTCGAGGCAGTCCAAAAGGTCGGAAATACGATTTTCCATATTGCCCTCCTATGCTCGTCACAGTTTGCGTTCCAAAGCGGCGCGGAGCTTTTCCCGGCCCCGACGGAGGCGGGATTTTACGGTGGAGGCCGGTGTCCGCAGTTCTTTGGCGATTTCCGCGATGGGCTGGCAGTGATAGTAGTATCGAAGGAAGATTTCCCGGTCTGTGGGGTCCATGGCGTAAACCGCCTCCCGGACCAGCCGGTCCCGCTCCGCCTGTTCCATCCGCTGTTCCAGATTGGTCCCATCGGGAAGCAGCAGGTCTTCCTCCAACGGCAGAGTCATGTCCCGTTCCCGCAGTTTTTGACGGGCTTTGTTCCGGGCGACACTTCCGAGCCAGGGCCGGACTGTTGCCAGGCAGACCCGATCCGACTCCTTCCAAAGCACCAGAAAGACGTCCGACGCCGTTTCCTCCACGTCTTCCTCCGTCATGGATTCGCCGATGATGTATCGAATCACGGTGCAGACGTAAGGCGTGTATTTTTCGATAAACCATGCAAGCGCGTCTTCCTTTCCGTGTTGCAGGCGCAGCAGCGCCGTGGCTTCCGTCAAGCTCCATCACCTCCAGGTTCTTTTTGAACGGCCGTCGCTGTATAATCACAAATTTGTGTAAAAAGGTTGCATCGCACAGCATATTATGATATAAAAAATGCGAAAAAGCAAAGGAAAATTGTTACGGGTAAGGCCGAAGGCTCCCGGGGTGAGAGCCGGTTTTCCTGTTCGGCCCGCACCGCGCAGCGTGCGCTTCTGCGCGGCGTCCGGGAAAATGGAGGGAGGGGAAACGCCATGCAATCGGATTTCTGGGAGTGCAGTTGGCAAAACGAGGACAGGGAGAGCCTGTTTCAATACCTGGCGGGCTACCGCGGTCTGGTCCTTCCGGAGTTTGAGCTTTTCCGGCAGCAGGGGGTCAAAACCGTCTGCGACGCAGCCTGCGGCTTCGGGGCCTACACCCTGGCCCTCCTGTCCAACGGCTTCGAAGTCCGGGGCTTTGACATCTCGGAAACCGCCCTGGAGATCGCGGCGGAAGGACTGCGTCGCTTCGGCTTCGCGCCGGAGCTGAAGCGGGCCTCCCTCTTGGATACCAGCTACCCGGACGAGTCCTTTGACGGAGTCCTGGCCCTTTCGGTGCTGGACCATATGCGCGCTTCCGACGCGGAACAGGCGGTGGAGGGGCTGTTCCGGATTACCCGCAGCGGCGGGCTTGTCATGCTCTCCTTCGACACCCCCGAAGCGGAGGACTATGCCGCGCCCCATGAGGTTCTGCCCGACGGCAGTATGCTGTATATCGGCGGCTCTGACCGGGCCGGTATGATCTTCCGCCCCTGCGACGGGGCAGCGATTCAAGCTCTGACAGAGGGCCGGGAAGTGCTCTCCCGGCGGACCAACAGAAAGGGCAACCGGATCGTGGTGCTGAAAAAGCCATAAGCAAAGGAATTTTTGGCGGCAGGAGAAATCCTGCCGTTTTTTTTCATAAACCCATTGACAAATGGAAACTATTGTGATAGTTTAGACTATGAAGATAGTCTGGAGGTGCGATATGAAGATTTTTGACAGTGAAATGAAGATTATGGAGCTGATTTGGAAAAACGAGCCCGTCAGCGCGAAAGAGCTGAGTCTGCTGGCCCTGGAGGAAATCGGCTGGAACAAGAACACCACCTACACGGTGATCAAAAAGCTGATCGACAAGGGCTGCGTCCGACGGGAGGAGCCGGGCTTTATGTGCAGCTCCCTGATTACCAAGGGTGAGATTCAAAAAAGCGAGGCCAGGGGACTGCTGGATCGGTTCTTCTCCGGCTCCAAAAAAGCGCTGTTTTCGGCGCTTTTGGAGGATGAGGACCTGTCCGAGACAGAGCTTGCGGAGCTGCGGGCCATGATCGACCGCCGGTGAGCCTATGGACGGACTGTTTTACTGGCTGCTGAACATGAGCATCCTCGGCACCCTGACCGGGGCCGTGATCCTCCTGCTTCGGACCATCAAGCGGATTCAGCGGCGCTGGATAGTCATCCTGTGGGGGATTCCCCTGCTTCGCTTCTGGCTGCCGGTGAGCATCGGGGGAAAATACAGCCTGATGTCCCTTCTGTCCGGGCTCACCACGAAAACGGTGGTGGTCTATCAAAGCCCGGGCCGGGAAACGGTTTATACCGCGGTGAATTCCGTCCAGGCCGCAAGCAGCTATTTCCCCATTACCTATCGAAGCAACGTCCTGGAAGATGTGTTCCGTTGGGCGGCTCTGGTATGGGCTGTCGGGGCGGCGGCGCTGATTCTCGCTCTGGGGATTCTGTACGTTTCCACCCTCTCGGAGCTCCGGGACGCGGAACGGCTCCGGGACAAGGTGTATGTCTCCCCCAAGGTCACGGCCCCGGCGGTGTACGGGATTCTGCGGCCCCGGATTATTCTCCCCGCCTCCGCCGCGGCCTCGGAGGACCTGGAGCTGATCGTCCTGCACGAGGGGCGGCACATCCGCAGAGGGGACAATCTCTGGCGGATGCTTGCTTTTTTCACTGCCGCAATCCACTGGTTCAACCCGGCGGTCTGGCTGTTCCTGAAGCTGTTTCTCTCCGACGCGGAAATCGCCTGTGATGAATCCGTTTTGTCCAGGCTTCCCGCCGACGACCGCAAGCGCTACGCCCACGCCCTGCTGAACGCCCGGACAGGAAAGACGGTGTTCGCCTCCGCCTTTGGCGGAGCCAAGGTCCGCACGCGAGTTGAGCGGATTCTGTCTTACCGGAAGATGACCCTGGCGTCGGTCTGCGCCTTTGCTCTGCTGGCCGCGGCCATCGCTTATTTCCTGCTGGCGAACGGCGCCCCGTAATATGAGGAGGTATCGATGAAAGACAGAGAATTCAAAATTTATTGGCTGACGGTCCTTTTGATCGTTTTCGCGGTCTCGTTTTATCCCCTGTATATGGGGGTGCGGGTGCTTTCCGATATGATCGCCCAAGGCACGGTGATGAAGGAAAACTACCCCAAATACGTCATCCCCTACACCCCCATTGCCGGGGCGGTAATCCTCGGCGTTCTGCTGCTGCCGCTGTTTCTTCGGCTGTTCCGGCGGCGGGCTTTGCTGGGCGGCTCGGCGCTGTCGCTTGGAGCCTTCTTCGGGCTGGAGCTTCTCTTTGAGCGAAAGGTCGTCGTCACTTCATCAGAGGCTGTCGCAAAACTTGCAGATTGGCAAATGTATCTGTGCAGATACATCCCGCCGGAGGAATATGCGGGTGAGACTGTGATTGCTGTTCGTACTGAAACAGCAGTTGATCTCCTGATTGGAGATTATAACCCAGCGTTCAAGCTCCATTTCTACATGATCTCCGTGGTGCTGATTCTGGCCGTTCTGAACTGCGTCTACGGCTTTGCCCAGATCGTCAAAACCGGCAATTCCGCCCGGAAAAAGGCGCTGATTATGCAGTCGATTGCCACCGGCGTCTTTTTGGGGCTCTGCATCCTGGCCTGCTTCACGGCCTTCTGGCGGGACGGCAGCATTCTGGTCTCTCCCCTGTCCGCAAGCCTGATGTGCGTCTTCTTCATTCTGCTGGGGGTGACGGTGGGCATTTTCCTGGGCTCTCTTCTGCTGGGAAAGCGCCGGGCACTGGCCCGTCTTTTGCCCGCCGTCGCAGCCTCGGCCACCACCCTTTTGATGTACGTGGGCGAAATGATCCTGCTGCACGGCCACTTGTATCGCTTCGGCGTCGGCTTCTTCTTTGACGGTCTTCCGGCCATTGTCCTTGCGCCGGCAGATATTGCGGTGATTCTGGCCGCGGGTCTGGTGACCGCCATCCTGATGCGCATTGTGTCCGGCCCCCGAAAAGAGGGGTAAGAAAATTTCCCCGGAGCAACAGCCGGTTGCTTGCCATCTTGAAACCGTTGTGGTATGATCGGTTCAGGAGGTGTCAGGAATGACGACAAAAGATGTACTGCTGGAGCTTCGCACCAAGAACGGGTTTTCCCAGGATGAGCTGGCCGAGAAGGTCTATGTGACCCGGCAGGCGGTGTCCCGCTGGGAAAACGGCGATACCATACCCAACACCGAAACCCTGAAGCTGCTGTCCAAGCTGTATGACGTTTCCATCAACACCCTGCTGGGTGCGCCGCGGCAGCTGGTCTGCCAGTGCTGCGGAATGCCGCTGGACGATGCCGTCATCAGCCGGGAGCAGGACGGAACCCGCAACGAGGAATTTTGCAAGTGGTGCTATGCGGACGGGAGCTTTACCTACAACGACATGGACGAGCTGATTGACGTCTGTATTCCCCACATGACAAAAGAGGGCTTCACCGAGGACCAGGCCAGGGCCTATATGAAGGAAAATCTGCCCAGGCTGGACTACTGGAAGCGCTTTCCGGAATACAGCGACGGGGGCAAATTTGAGGCCTTCAAAAAGCAGTTGATAGATGAAATCAACGGTCTGCACATTCCGGGGATGCCGAAGCTGGAAAGGCTGAACGCCCTGGTCGGGGCCTATGTGAACCTGGCCTATCCGCTTCCCGGCGGAATTCGCGTGAAGTTTCTGGAGGATGGAGCGACCTACCTGGGGAACCAGCTGGAGCCCGCCGACGGCCTGGGCCGCTGCTTCGGCGTCCTGGCCAACCGGGATTTTATCCTCATCAGCACCTACGGTGCAGAGGGCGCGAACCCGGAGCTGCTGCTCTTCAAAAAACGATAAAAGTCAAGGGGAAACCGATATGAACATGATCCGATTGGACGAAACCCGCCTGGACCAGGCAGCCCCCATGGCCGCCGCCTTCCGGACGACCCTGGACGGCTTCCGGGGCGTCGAGACCCGGCCGAATGTGGAAGCCGGCCGGGAGGAGCTGCGGGACTATCTGCAATCCGGCTTTCCGATTTTTGCCGCCGAGGAAGACGGAATCCTGGCGGGCTATGTGGTGTGCAGGATCGACGAGCCCTGCCTCTGGGTGGAGCAGCTTTATGTGCGGGAGGAATACCGGCGGCGGGGCGTGGGCTCCCTGCTGTTCCGCAAGGCGGAGGAGCTGGCGAAATCCATGGGAGAGGAGACGACGTTCAATTACGTGCATCCCAACAACGATGCGGTGATTCGCTTCCTTCGCTCCATGGGCTATACCGTTCTGAATATGATCGAGCTTCGGAAACCCTACAAGGGAGAATCCCCCGCCCGAAAAATCCGGGTGGGGAACCATGAGTTTGACTACTGAGCCGGAAGCGC
>JAGABH010000201.1 GCA_017614755.1 Oscillospiraceae bacterium | reverse complement strand
GCCGCGATCACTAAGATAAAGACGATGGTCTTCATGAAATCCAGACCCAGGGGGGCCAGGACGTGGGTGTAGAGTAGGTTGGCCACGGCGGAGGCGATGGTGATGACGAAGATGACCGCGCCCCCCAGAGAGGCGGAGGCCTTCATCTGCTGGGATACGCCCAGGAAGGAGCAGATACCCAAAAACTGGCTCAGCACCACGTTGTTGATCAGGGCGCCGGAGATGATAATCAGAAGCAGATTATGGTTCATTTCGCCGCCTCCTTCCCGGATTCACACTTGGCTGTACAGCCTGCGCAGCAGCCGTCACAGCTCATCTCCACCAGCTGACGCTGGCGGGTCTTGATGCCGATGGCGTTCATAATGATGATGAACAGGGCAATGACCAGGAAGGCCCCGGGAGGCTGGACAAAGATGCCCATGGGCTCCACGGACTCGGGAAGAATCTGCAGGCCGAAGAAGGTGCCGCTGCCCAGAATCTCCCGGACGCCGCCGGCCAGGGTCAGGGCGATGGTGAAGCCCAGGCCCATGCCGATGCCGTCAAAGATGGACAGCAGCGGCGTGTTCTTATTGGCGTAGGCCTCGGCCCGGCCCAGGATGATGCAGTTCACAACGATCAGAGGAATGTAGATGCCCAGGGCCTCATAGACAGAGGGCAGATAGGCCTCGATCAGAAGCTCCGTGACAGTGACCAGGGAGGCCACGATCACGATATAAGCCGGAAGCCGGACCTGATTGGGGATCACCTTCCGCAGCAGGGAGATGACCAGGTTGGACAGCACCAGCACCGCCAGGGTGGACAGGCCCATGCCGATGCCGTTGGAGGCTCGGGTGGAGACTGCCAGGGTGGGACACATGCCCAGCATCAGAACCAGGGTGGGGTTCTCTTTGATGATGCCGTTGTAAAGACGTTCTACGTATTTGTTCATCTTACTCCCCCCTTATCTGCGTGTTGATGAAGTCCACGCCGGCGTTTACCGCGTTGGTCACGGCCTTGGAGGTGATGGTGACGCCGGTGATGGCGTCCACGTCGGAGCCCAGGATCAGCTTTTCGGCGTTCTTGCCGGCAAATTGATCCATGAAGGCGGGCTCGCCGCAGAGCATACCCTTGCCCGGGGTCTCGTGGAGCTCGGTGAAGGAAATGGCGTTGATCTTGCCGTCGGTGCTGACACCCACGGAAAGGGTGACGTTGCCGTCATAGCCCTCGGCACAGGTGACGGAAACCGCATAGCCCACCACGTTGCCGTTGGCGTCCTTGCCGATCTGGGCGTCCTTGATAAAGGTACGGCCAAATTCGGTGCCGTAGACCTGGCCGTCCAGCGTCTCCACCTTGTCGGCGCAGGACTCGAAGCTCTCCGCCTCCGGCAGAACGGCCTTGTAGGCCTGGGCCGCGGCGGCGGCCTTCTGGGCGTCGATGTTCTCCTTGGTCATGGAGTAGACCCCGGAGAGGGCAAGGCCGGCCAGCAGGGCAATGACGCCCAGGGCGATCACGGGCTTGGGAATCCGGAAGGGCTGCTTGCCCTCCAGACGGCGCTGGATCATCCGCTTGCGGAAGGCGTAGGGCTTATCCACCACGTAGGTATCGATCAGCGGCGTAAAGAGGTTGGCCACGATGATGGAGTAGCTGAAGGAGTCGGGCGCGGAGCCGTTCACCCGGAACAGGGCCCCCAGCACGCCGATCAGGACGCCGTAGAAGGTCTGACCCAGACGGCTCATGGGAGAGGTGACGTAGTCGGTGGCCATGAAGAAGGCGCCCAGCACCACGCCGCCGCTGCACAGGTGGGCAGCCAGGAAGCCGGGGTCAAAGCCCTTGCCGCCGAAGAGACCCATAAAGGCGGTGAAGCCCGCCAGCACGGAGATCCATATCTGGCCGTGGATGATGTCAAAGGCCCAGAGGACCAGGCCGCCGATCAGCAGACCCAGGATGGAGCCGCCGATGACGCCGTTGGCGCTGCCCAGGAACATGGAGGTGATGTTCACCGCATTGCCCGCGGCCAGCTCCGCGCAGGGTGTGGCGGAGGTCACGCCGTCAATGGCGTAGACCGTCATGGCCCCGGGGAAGGAAATCAACAGGAAGCAGCGGGCCGCCAGGGCGGGGTTGATGAAGTTCTTGCCCAGGCCGCCGAAGCAGCACTTCACCACCAAAATGGCGAAGATGGAGCCAATAATCGGTGCGTAGAGGGGGCTCTTGGCGGAGATGGTCAGGGCCAGCATCAGGCCGGTGACGGCGGCGGAGCCGTCCTTCCAGGTGTCAGGCCGGTGGGTGAGCTTGTCGAAGATCAGCTCCGTCAGCACCGCCGAGGCAACGGACGCCAGCACCACCCAGAGGGCATCCAGCCCGAAGGTAATGATGCCGATGACGGTGGCCGGCATCAGGGCCAGCAGGACCATCTTCATAATAAAGGAAGTGGACCATATATCTCGGACGTGAGGGCCGGAAGAAAGATTCAATCTCTGATTCATTTTTTCCCTCCTGCCTGTGCCGCCCGTTTCCGGGCCATAATCTCAGCCTTGGTCTGCTTGAACATCTGGGTCAGCGGACGGCGGGCCGGGCAGATATACGTACAGGAGCCGCAGGCGATGCACTCCAGGCCGTAGAGCTTTTTCTCGTAGCGCTCCCAGTTCTTCATATCGATGGCGTCCGCCATCAGAGCGGGAACCAGGCCGTTGGGGCAGATGGTGGAGCAGCGGCCGCAGTGGAGACAGGCGGTCTGCTCCTTTTCGGCCCGTTCCACCCGGTCCTCGGCCAGCAGGGTCAGCGCATTGGTATTTTTTTGAATGGGGACCTCCAGGCCGCCCACCGCCACGCCCATCATGGGGCCGCCGGAGAGGGCCTTCTTGGGGGTGACGCCCTCCTTGACGCCGCCGCAGGCCTCCAAAAGCTGGGCAAAGGTGGTGCCGTCCCGGGCGATGAAGTTGGCGGGAGATTTGACCGCCTCGCCGGTGACGGTGAGCACGTGCTCATACAGGGGCTCGTTCCAGGCCACGGCCCGGCCCACGGCGTAGGCAGTGCCCACGTTCAGGACGATGCAGCCCACGTCCGCCGGGAGCATGGTGACGGGGAAATCCACCCCGGCAATGACCCGGATCAGGCTGCGCTCGCCGCCCTGGGGGTACTTGGTGTGCAGAGGCAGGACCCGCATCCGGGCCTTGCCCCGGACGGCTTTTTGCATGGCGGCAATGGCCTCGGGCTTGTTGTCCTCAATGCCGATGACGCACTCGGCGTTGGGATAGAGCCGGAGCGTCAGCTCCAGACCCTCCACAATCCCCTCAGCGTTGGAGCGCATGAGCTGGTCGTTGCAGGTGATGTAGGGCTCGCACTCGGCGCCGTTGGCAATCAGATATTGGATTTTGTCCGGCTCCTTGGGGGCCAGCTTGACGTGGGTGGGGAAGCCCGCGCCGCCCAGGCCCACGATTCCGGCCTCTTTGACCCGGTTCAGGATGTCCTGGTTGGTCAGGCCGGAAAGGTCCTGACGGACGCCGACGCCCTCCATGGGGGTGTAGGCCCCGTCGTTTTCCACCACCACGCATTCGGACATGGTGCCGGCAATGGTCCGCCGCTTTTCCACGGCCTTGACCGTTCCGGAACAGGAGCTGATGACGCAGGCAGACACGAAGCCGTCGGCCTCGGCCAGCTTTTGTCCTACCAAAACAGGGTCGTTCTTTTTGACAATGGCTTTTGCGGGCTTTCCGATGTGCTGGGACAGGGGGAAGACCATCTCGCAGGGGCCCGGATCGAAGCGGCGCAGGGGGACTTCCCTGCTCAGCTCCTTCCGCCCCTTGGGATGGACTCCGCCGCGAAAGGTTAAGTTCACTGTTTTCTCCCTCCTGGTTTGGTGCAGGGTACCCGGCGCGGCCCGCAGACCGAATCGCATCAGGTCGCCTGTGGCACTCTTGTTGGATATTTTATCACATAAACGGGTAAAAGGCAATGGAAAACTGTACAAACAAAGGGTGGTTTTTCGTGAAGTTTTTGAATATTTTTATTGTAAAATTTTGTACGGAACCTTTTTGGGTTTTTTCCGTCTAAGCTCTCGGAGGTGTTAAAAAATGAAAACTTCAACTCAGTTCTGTCATTCCCGCCGGGAAAAGCGCAGTCTTCGGCGGCTTCTTGCCCTGGCAACGGTCACCTGCTCCCTGGCCGCCCTGCTCTGCGGCTGTGGAAAGGACGCCAAGCCGAATTATCACACCCTCACTCTGGAGGGCAAGGAATATACGATTCTGGATCAGGAATACCAGGGGGATCTGGATCTAAAGCGGATTCGCTTCGTCCATGAGAATTCCAAAACCGTCTACCCCCAGGGGGACATTCAGATCCCCCTGTCCGGAGACGAGCCGCCGGAAAACTTCCGCTGTGAAGGCATCATGAGTCAAAAGGACTATCAGACCTACTGTGAAACCTGGGGCATGACCCCGGCCTTCCCCGACCACGAGGGCAGCTACGCCGTCCTGGCCTGTCTGGGCTTCGCCTGGGATGAGGTGGATGTCCAGGTGGCAGACGCCTCCGTGGAGGGAGATACCCTGCGGCTGCTGATGCGGGATCACTTCCACAGCCCCTCCTCCTGGGATTCTCTGGGCTTTGTGCTGACCGTCCCCGTCCCCGCCTCGGTCACCAAGCTGGAATCTCTGCACGTCTACACCCAGCAGGAGGAGAAAAACCTCAAGGAATACGGTTCTCTCTATAGTCCCAATGAGACAGCGGTCGCCGAAAAGCCTGTCATCTACCTCTACCCGGAGGAAGAAACTAATGTGACCGTGAAGCTGGACTACAGCGGAAGACTCACCTGTACTTATCCGGCCTATCAAACCGGCTGGGCCGTCACCGCGGCCCCCGACGGCACCCTCACCGACGAGAACGGCATAACCTACAACTACCTCTACTGGGAGGGCGTGGACGACACCGTCTGGGATTTCAGCAAGGGCTTCTGCGTCCGGGGCGAAGACACGGCTGCCTTCCTGGAGGACGCCCTGGAAAAGCTTGGCCTGAACCGGCGGGAGGCCAATGAGTTCATCGTCTACTGGCTGCCCCGGATGGAGGCCAACCCCTGGAATCTGATTTCCTTCCAGGGCCAGAATTACACCGACAGCGCCAAGCTGACCGTCTCCCCCGCCCCCGACACGGTGATCCGCGTCTTCATGGCCTGGAAGGGCCTGGACGCCCCCGTGGGGATCGAGCCTCAGACCTTGACCGCCCCCGCACGCACCGGGTTCACGGTAGTCGAATGGGGCGGCTCCGGGAAGTAAGAGGTAAGCAGTAAGAGGTAAGAATTGCCGGACGGGGGCGCCGGTGCGTGTTGCGGACGTCAGAGTGCCGTCCCTACAGGCTGGTACAAACGGGAAGCACGGACGGCAGGGTGCCGTCCCCACAGAACCCTGAACTCTGAACCCCGTCTCCTCTTGCCTGCTGCCTATTGCTATTTCCTCCACCCTATGCTATAATTTCCCCTCGGAGGTGTATCCACGTGAAATATCGCAGAAAGCTGTTCCGGCACCGGGACGCCTTCGATCTCAAGGGGACAAACGAGCTGTTTTTGAAAGCCATGCGGGAGAACTGCACCTACGCCTACAAGCACTGTCCCGGCTATCGGGCCATTCTGGACGACGCGGGCTTTGCCCCGGACCGGCTGCAGACTGTGGACGATCTGGCAGACCTGCCCTTTCTGCCCACGGCCCTGTTCAAGCGGCGGCGGCTCTTTTCCGTCCCCCGGTGGCGGCTGCCTCTGGTGGTCACCTCCTCCGGCACCAGCTCCGGCAAGGCCAGCGAAATCGGCTTCACCGTGGGAGACCTTTGGGCCGGGCTGAAAATGGTGCTGCACATCTGCAAGCTGCGGCATCTGCTCTCCTTTACGCCCTGTCACTACGTGGTCTTCGGCTATCAGCCCAAGCACAAAAACCGTACCGGCGTGTCCCGGACGGCCTTCGGCGTCACCCTCTTTACCCCGGCCCTCAGCCGAACCTACGCCCTGCGCTGGAAAAAAGGAGCGTATGTATTGGACCTCGGAGCCGTGCAGGACGCCATTGTGAAGCACAGCAAATCCCGGTTCCCTCTGCGGTTCATGGGCTTTCCTGCCTATGCCTGGTTCCTGATGAAGCGGATGGAGGAGCAGAACGTACAGGTGCGGCTCCCCAAGGGCTCCAGGCTCATGCTGGGCGGCGGCTGGAAGCAGTTTTACGCCGAGCAGGTGGACAAGTCCGAGTTCTACGCCCTGGCAAAAAAGGTCCTGGGCCTGGACGACAAGGATATTATTGAATTCTACGGGGCCGTGGAGCACCCCATCTTCTACAACGACTGCGAGCGGCACCACTTCCACATTCCCATCTACAGCCGGGTCATCATCCGGGACCCGGTCACTCTGAAGCCCGTGCCCAACGGGACCCCGGGGCTGGTAAATCTGATCTCCGCCATGGACATCGGCACGCCCCTGCTGTCGGTGATGCCCGACGATCTGGGGATTCTCCACGACGGATGCAGCTGCGGCTGCGGGCTGGACTCCCCCTGGCTGGAGATTCTGGGCCGGGTGGGTATGCAGGACATTAAGACCTGTGCCGCCGGGGCCTCGGAGATTCTGAACAAGGTGGAGGTGGAATTATGATATTGGCAGGGGGCAAGCAATATGAGACCTCCATGCAAAGTCAGCTTTTGGCGGGGCTGGAGGATCGGCTGAACGCCACCTTGGCGGGGCCGGGGCTGGATCCGGAAACCGTTATCAACGCCATCGACGCTCTGGGGCGCCGGGTAGAGGCCGGGGTATTTGACCGGCAGCTGGCCGACCTGCAGATCGACGGGGCGGAGCAATACAAGGAGATGGCGGTTCGCCTCCTGCGGCGGGACCACCTGGAATTCAAATTCCGGACAGAGCTGGGGGCGGACTTCCGCCGGGATTACACCACCTGTCCTCCCGCCGGGCTGCGGCCTCTGCGGGTGCTGGCCCGACCCCTGGGCGTGCTGCTCCACATTGCCGCCGGAAACGCCGACGGCCTGCCCGCCTTCTCCGTGGCGGAGGGGCTGGCGACCGGCAACATCAACATTCTCAAGCTCCCCCAGGCGGACAACGGCCTGTCCCTCTCCATTTTGAACGCCGTGCTGGAAATTGAGCCCCGGCTGGCGGATTATCTCTACGTCTTCGACACGCCATCCTCCGACGTGGGCGCCATCAAAAAAATGGCCGACCTGTCGGACGGCATTGTGGTCTGGGGCGGAGAAACGGCGGTGGCGGCGGTACGGCGCTTCGCCCACCCGGGAACCCGGCTCATTGAATGGGGCCACCGGCTGAGCTTCGCCTATCTCTCCGGCTCTCGGCCCGACGAAGAGCTGAAAGCCCTGGCGGAGCACATCGTCATCACCCGACAGCTGCTCTGCTCCTCCTGTCAGGTGATTTATCTGGACACAGAAGACTTCGGGCAGGTGCAGGCCTTCTGCGATCGGTTCTGGCCCCTTCTGGAACAGGCGGCCAGGGCCAACCGGCCCACCACCATCGGCGCGGTGGCGGAGCTCACCCTGCGGACCTACACCGACAAGCTGGAGGCCATCCTGGACGGCGGCGGGGCCAAGCCCTGGAGCTCTTCCCTCTGCTCCCTGATTCCCAAAGAGGACAGCGCTTTGGAGCTCTCCCCCATGTTCGGCAACGTGCTGGTGAAGCCCCTGCCCCGGGGGCGGATCATCCCCGTGCTGCGAAAGGCCAAGCCCTATCTGCAAACCGCCGGTCTGGGCTGTGAGGCGGGAGAACGGGAAGGGCTGCTGAACCTGCTGGTTCGGGCGGGAATCACCCGAGTCACCCACCCCGGCTCCATGTCTGAGAGCATTCCCGGGGAGGCCCACGACGGAGCCTATCCCCTGCAGCGATATCTGCGGATGGTGGACGTGGAGCTTTGACACAAAAAAAGAAAACGCCCGGAGATTTCCGCAACAAACGGAGAACTCCGGGCGTTATTTACACAATTAAGTGCGTTTTTTCTCTTCGGCTCAGTCCTCGCCGCCCACAAAATACCACAGATAGTGGCTGAAATTCATCACGATGACCGCTACCTCGGCCCGGGTGGCGGTCTTCTTGGGCTGGAGATTCACCTGGCCGTCCACCGTAACGCCGGAGATCAGACCGTTGTACACCGCCCAGCGCATGGCGCTTTTGGCCCAGTCGGAGACCTGGTCCCCGTCCGGGTAGGTGGACAGGTCCACCCAGTCCTCGTCGTCCAAGGTGCCGTATTTCTGCTGGGTATAGTTATAGAGGAAGACAGCCAGGGTCTCCCGGGTGACGGCAGCGTCCGGGGAGAATTTGTTGTTGCCGGTGCCGCCGGCGAAGTTGTTGGCGTAGGCCCATTCCACGGGAGCGGTGTACCACCTGCCGGTCTTCACGTCGGTGAAGTGGCTGACACCGTCGTAGGGAGCGGTGTCAGCGCCGTCGATCCGGGCCAGGACAGTGACGAACATAGCCCGGGAGAAGGGCATTCTGGGAGAGAAGACGGTGCCGTCGCCGGTACCCGCCATCATACCGGTGTAGAAGCAGAAGCTCACAGCCTCTGCAAACCAGTCGCTGAGCTTGACGTCCAGGAAGGGAGTCTCCCAGGCAGTCACGTCCACGTAGAACAGGCCGCCGCCATCATAGGAGCCGTCGTAGGAGGCTTCCATGCCGTTGATCCGCACCGGGGTATCGCCGCTAAGACTCCAGCCCTCCGTCGGCATGAGCCACACCATGATCCGATAGGGCTCGCCGGCCGCAAAGTAGTCGGAACCGGACAGCAGGTCGTAGACGCCATCCCCCTCGTAGTGGAGGTAGGAGAGGTCAACCGCCGCGCACTGCTCCGGGTTGCTGACCGTCGCCTTGGCGGAGGGATTTCTGCCTGCCAGAGGCGGAACCACCGTCACGTCCACGGATTCCACTACCCCGGGAAGCCTGCCGAAGTAGAACTCCACCATCGCCACCTCGGCGGTCTCGGAAATGAACCGGGCCCATCTGCCGTTGACAGAGGCAATGCCGCTCTCGTTGACGGTGCTGCCGGGCTTGACCATAACCTCGAAGGAGAGTATGTATTCCTCCCCGGCAGCGAAGGTACCGGTAAACTCCTGGGACTGCTCGTCCACGATGCGGAAGTAGTGCAAGCTGCCGGGGATCAGCTCGTAGTTGGCAAAGACGGGGAAGCTGATGTCGCTCTCCCTGCAGTCGGAAACCCGCTTGCCCGCCTGGGGCTCCGGCACGTTGTAGGCCGTGACTTTATCCATAATCTCGTCGGGTTCGTTCCAAAAGGCGCTGAAATTATCCAGCATCAGGACGCTGCCGTTCTCCTGGGCCCGCTGGCAAATCACCAGCCGCACGTTTTGATTGGCATAGGCCGTCAGGTCCAAGGTTCTGGACTGCCAGGAGGATCCGGTCCAGGAGTAGCAGGCGTCGTGATAGAGGGGGTTCCGCAGATTTCTGACGGTGTCTTCATCCAAAGTCGCGTAGCCGGGGCAGACGAAGACGTCGAACAGCACGTCTGCGCCGTCCGCCGGAACACGGACCTCATAACTGAGCACCTCTTCATCTCCCTGCAAAGTGAAGACGGGGGAAATCAGATAGTCGTCGCCGGCCTGGGGCTCCGGGGGGAGCAAGCCGAATCCCACAATGGCGCCGCTTTGCACGTAGCCCTCGCTGTTCCAGGAGAAGCTGTAGCCGTCGCAGTTGGCGTCAATGACAGTCCAGCCCTCGGGAAGGCCCTCATTGAAGTTTTCGGACCAGACCAGGGCACCGCCGCCGCCCCCCGCAAACGCCGTAGCAGGCAGCAGAGAAAGCAGAAGCGCCATGGTCAAAGCCAGAGAAATTGCTCTTTTCATGTAGTTTCCTCCAATTCCTAATTGTACTGATTTTTTATTATAACATTCATGCTCATTTTTCGCAAGCAGAAAAGTGGCTATTTCCCATTTTTATGGTTCATTTCCCCTCTTACGCGTTCAGGTCCCCTTTTTTTCTGCTCTAATGTGAACATTTAATGAATTTTTAATATTTTCGTAAAATTATCTTGAAAAAAAAGAAATGTCATTATACAATAATTTTGCAAGTCCTTTGTATCACATTTTTGAGTGGCGAGGTGACAAATGTGCAGGCGCTCCACACAATCTATCGGAAGAAGAAAACCAAGGGCATTCTGTTTCACATGAGAGGGATCGGGGGTGGGCTACCATGCAGGCCGTAAAAAACGGACTCAAAAGCGCCCTGCGAACACCGGGAAAAACCCTGCTGTTCGTGCTGATCCTGACGGTGATCGCCGCCCTGCTGACCGTCTCCTGCTGCGTCTATGGCGCAGTGCGCAGCTATCTGGATGACTGTGACGACTATTTCCACACCATTGCGGAGCTGGAATACATGGGCCAGGATTATCCGGATTATATCGTCTACGACGAGGGCTGCGCCGACGCTCTGTCAGAAAACCGGGCCACGCTGGAGGCGTTGATCAGCTCCGAGCAGGTACTGGCCTGGGAGCCCGCCTCCGCGGAACTGGCGCGCTCTCCCCTGATCCACCGATGGGACAATTCCGTTCCCGACCCCAACGCGGCGGTGTTGCGGGTGAACCTGAATTCCTACCAGAGAGAACAGGGGCTTTACGTTGCCATTGTCTCCGAAACGCTCTACTCCCGGATAGACTACACCAACCGGCTGATTCGCATCCGGATGGAGGATGCGGAGGGTCTGGAATGCCCCGGCTCCTATCTCTTTGCCGGGCGCTTTGTGAAAGGCAACACTATTTTCCAGCAGGAATCCGCTCGCTTCCTGGAAAACGGCGCCTATACGGATCTGCCTCCCTATCTCTCCGATGGCGCCTCCCCGGAGCAGGAAGCCCTCTTCCAGCGTTATGCCGAGAATCTGCGCATCAAAAACGACGCCTGCCGGGTCTCCTACACCTCCGCCATCGAAGACCTCTATCCCTTCCACCAGCAGTTGATGAATCTGATCAGCGGCCGCTTCTTCACCCAGGCGGAATACGACGAAAAAGCCAAGGTCTGCATTGTCTCCGAAAAGGTGGCCGGTATGCTGGGCCTGGGGCTCGGGGACAAGATTCCCTTTACGGTGTTCCACGCGGAAGGAAATCTCTACGACCTGTCCAATCACACGGAGGTCGACAGCGGGGACTATGAGATCATCGGCATCTCCAGCCACAGCGAGGGCTATCCCTACTGGATTTTCCTGCCGGACGCCAAGGCCGCCTGCAAGGAAACCCACCCGGTAAACGGCTATTCCATCGGCCAGTTCCGGCTGAATAACAAGGGCGTGCCCGCCTTTCTGGAGGCCGCCGCGCCCCTGACGGAGCAGGGCTTCCGGCTGAACATCTACGACCAGGGCTACGCCGCCGCCACGGAACCCATGGAAGAGCTGCTGTTTATCTCCGCCATCTTCCTGGCGGTCTGCCTGCTGCTGGCGGCCTGCGCCCTTGCCCTGCAAAGCCACCTCTTCATTTCCAGGCAGCGGGAAACAGGCAAAACCATGTACGCTCTGGGCAGCGGAAAAACACACGTCTGCGTCTTCTTCCTCAGCGCGGCTCTGGCAATCGTTCTCCCCAGCGCCTTGTTCGGCGCCCTGATCGGCAGCGAGGCGGAGGGCTGGGTCTTCGACGTTCTTCAGCGCTTCGCCGCCCAGTTCGCAAATCAGGACCTCCGCTTCTCCGCGACCCGGCTGGCCATCGTCCGGACTCTGGATTTTTCGCCGAACTTCTCTCTGGGCGGCTATCTCACCGCCGCCGGGATTCTGGCGGGAGGCACGCTGATCTTTACCCTGTTCTATGCCCTGAGCAGTCTGCGGGAGAAAAAATCCTCCAAAAAGAAGCCCGTAAAACAGCGGGCTCCCAAAAAAATAGGAAAAGTCTCCCGGCTCTCCGGCCCCTTCAAATACGGTCTGCTCTCCCTGCGCCGAAGTCACGCCCGCACGGTTGCCGTGCTGGCCCTGGGTCTGGCAGTGGCGCTGTTCTTCGGACAGCTCACCTCCTCCCTGGCCGACTATCAGGCCCAGTTGGAAACCTATAAAGCCAACGCATCCATCTCCGGCAGCGCCACGGATTTCTACGGCAAACGGCTCACCGGCCTGACGCTCACCTCTCACGCCATTGTAAGACTCAGTCAAAGCGATCTGGTCGAGGACCCCTGCGTCACCAGAAAGCTGGGGCACATCACCTTCATCGGCGTTCTGGGAACCGATTACGAGCCCTATGTCATTCCCGAGCCCGGCACCTTTGCCTATGCCAAAGCATTCTATGTGCTGAACAAGTCTCCCGTCTGGACCGGAACTTCCTCCATCGTCCACAGTCCCCTGTTCCATTACTCCAAGAGCAGCGCCGTGGAATGGCTGGATGGCTGGAGTGAGGAGGACTTCACGCGGCTGGAGACAAGATACTATCGGTATTATGACAGTTTCCTTGAAGAGGAGTTCACCCGCGCATACAGATCCGGGCCGGAAATCTGCGCCATGCCCAAAGCTATGATGGAAGAATACGGACTCAAGCTGGGCGACACGATCGATACTGTCATCACCTACACCTACGTCGACGACGAGATTATCCAGCATTTGACGCTGAAAGTGGTTGCCTCCTACGTGGCCCCGAAGGGCAGCGCCACCGTCTTCTCCCCCGTCAGCTTCGTATCTCCCGGGCAGGAGCTTCTGAACTACTTTCCCAGTATCCGCTACGGAGAAAGCGGCGATGTCTGGATCGCCCGGGAGCGCTGGCCCCAGGCGGACATGGAAACGCTCCTGGACATGGGCCTTTCCGCCTACATGGACTATTCCAGCTTCACCTTCAACCTGACAGACTCCACCCGACTGGACGAGCTTCGGCAGACCATGAGCGAGGCCGGCTTCACCTGGGTCCACTCCGGCGAACGAATCAAAACCTTCGCCACGATTGAGGACGAGGTTTACATAAATACAACTCACTCCATGGAACGGCAGATTCAATATGTGCGCGTCCTGTACAACGCCCTATATTTCCTGGCCGGTGTGATCGGCTTCGCCCTGGCCTGGCTGCTGATTCAGTCCCGGCGGCAGGAAATTGCCGTCATGCGGGCCTTGGGTACCCAGCCCGGGCGGATCGTGGGCAGCTTCCTGGCAGAACAGCTGCTGCTGATGGCGCTGGGCCTTGCCATCGGCGCAGCCCTCAGCCGTCTTGCGGGGACGCCCCTCAGCCAAAACCAGCTCCTGCTCACCGCCGCGTTCCTGGGCGTTTGGACGCTTTCCGCCCTGATCTGCCTGATTGTCGGCCTGCGGAAGAAGTCCTTTGCGGCTTTGACGGAACCGGAATAAGGCTCGTTGTTCACAGCCTGTGTTACAGAATGCGGGAAATTGCCCGCGCCGCATCCACTCGGCGCTCTGAACCCGCGGAGGGCAGGGCTGCCGTCCCCGCGCTTCCCGATCCTTGATTCTTAATTACAGAAACGGAGGAACTCTCATGTCGATCTTAGAAGTTCGCAACGTTACCTATCGCTATGTAAACAAATATCAGTCCGTCAACGCCCTGAACGGCGTAAACTGCGCCTTTGAGGAGGGACGGCTCTACGCCCTGGTGGGAAAATCCGGCTCCGGCAAAAGCACCCTGCTGTCCCTGATGGCGGGGCTCACGCTGCCCAGCTCCGGAGAAATCTTGTTTGAGGGCAAGTCCACCGCTTCCATCAACCTCAACCGCTATCGCCGGGAACACGCCGCGGTGATCTATCAGAGCTTCCGGCTGCTTCCCCTGCTGAATGTCTGTGAAAACGTCACCTACCCCATGGAGCTGCGGGGCTTCAAGGGCAAAAAGGCCCGGGAGAGGGCGGCGGAGCTGGTTTCCCGGGTGGGCCTGCCCGCAACGGTGCTCCCCCGCTTCCCCTATATGCTCTCCGGCGGCGAGCAGCAGCGCGTCGCGGTGGCCCGGGCCATGAGCATGAACACCAAGCTCCTGCTGGCGGATGAACCCACAGGCAACCTGGACACGGAGAACAGCCGCCGGATCATCGATCTGCTTCTGAAGCTGGCCCATGAGGACGGCTACTGCGTGGTGGTGGTAACTCACGATCTGGAAATCGCCGCCCGGGCCGATCAGGTTTTCCGGATGCGGGACGGAATGCTTACCGAAGAGGGAACCTGATTTCCCCGTCAGTCGAACAAAAAGGACTTGCCTCAAAAGGCAAGTC
>JAGABH010000200.1 GCA_017614755.1 Oscillospiraceae bacterium | reverse complement strand
TCTGCAATTTCAAAGATTCGGGCTCATGCGCCGAAAGCCAGCCTCTCAAATTCCTCCGGCGGAAGGGCCTGGGAGAAGAAGAAGCCCTGCACAAGAGAACAGCCGAGAGACTTCAAATAGGCCAGCTGTTCTTCGGTCTCCACCCCTTCGGCCACCACGGGAACCTTCAGGCTCCGGGCGATATCCAGCACCAGGGCCACCAGGCGGTTGTCCTTCTCGTTTCGGCCGATGTTCCGGACAAACTCCCGGTCCATTTTCAGCAGGTCGATGGGAAGATCGGAGAGCATACTCAGGGAGGAATAGCCTGCGCCGAAGTCGTCCATCTCGATGGAATAGCCCTTTTCCCGCAGGGTCTTGACCACCTGGATCACATGATCGGCGTTTTCGGTGTAGGCGGTCTCCGTCACCTCCAGCCGCAGAGCGGCGTGTTCCAGTCTGTTTTCGCTGATCAGCGCTTCGAAGTTGTCAATCAGGCCGGGGTCAAAAATATCCACCCGGGAGAGGTTCACCGACACGGGAAGAACTGCGCCGTAGGCGTCCCGCCAGGCGGCAATCTGCCGGGCCGCTTCCCGCCAGACAAACCGATCTACCACGCCCACCCGGCCACTCCGCTCCAACAGGGGAATGAAATCGCTGGGCTTAATCAGCCCCAGCTCCGGATGATGCCAGCGGACCAGGGCCTCCGCGGCGGCTACCCTGCTGGGCTCGCACTGGATGGCGTATTTGGGCTGGTAGTAGACCTGGAACTGCCCATCCCTTACCGCACGCTCCAGATCGTTCAGCAGGCGCTGCTCATACAGCTCCCGCTGGTGGACCCTTTCATCGAAGACCACCAAATGCGGCTTAAACTTGTTTCGGGCCAGGCCGCAGGCGGTACGGGCCCGCTCGATCATCTGGTTGGGCTCCACGTCCCGGACCCAGGGCATTACGCCCATGCGGATGCGGACGCCGGAGCTGAACCGATTGAGCTGCTTCTGGAAGCCCTCCAGCACCGTCTCATAGTCCTCCTTGTGGAGACAGTACAGCACGAAGCAGTCCGCCTCGATCCGGCTGGCAATGCCTTTGGTGGTTTTCATATAATCCCGGACAGCGCCGCCCAGGAGCCGCAGGACGGTGTTGCCCTGCTCCCGTCCGTTCATGGCGTTGACGGTGTGGAAATTGTCCACATTGAGCATCAGCAGCTCCAGATGCTCCTCCGGATGATTCCGATACAGCTGATCGGCATACTCAAAGAAGAAGCTGCGGTTATAGAGACCCGTCAGGGAATCCCGCTCGGTGGCGGCAATCAGCCTTTGCTTTTCCTCGGCAGTCTTGCCGGCCTTCATGCGCTGGAACAGCAGCAGCACCAGTATGCCGATCACAATGGCCGCCACGATGATGGCCCGGAGCCAGTTGTCCCGCAGGAAGTCGGCCAGGGTGATCCGCTCCTGGGGCGGGGTCTGGGCCAGCAGGGCCGCCTCCATGGAGGCCTTGGGAATCAGGCTGACGGTTTTGTTCAGGATAGAATACAGCCGCACGTCCTGCTGGCGGACGGCGAAGGAAAAGCTGACGGCCCTGCCGGTGGGAATGGAGTAGAAGTCATACTTCTTCATCAACTTTTCTTCGTAGTTTAAGCGGTAGCTGTTCACCAGGACGCAGCTTGCCTCCCCCTCGTCCAGGGCCCGGAAGCAATCCGCCGCCGTGGGGAAATAGGTCAGCTTCCAATTTGGGAAGTTGTCCTGCAAAAAGACCTCATAGTTGATGTTGCCCTGCTCCATCGCCACGGTGATCGCCGCATCGACAGACAGGGCGGAATAGTCCGTCCGCCTCTGCACGGCATAGATTTCCGCCTGGTCCAGGGGGGAGGTTGTGAGAATCCCAAATTGTTCCCCGTCGTAGGGGCTGAGATTCACCGGGAACACGCAGTCCACCTCTCCGGCCCGCAGCGCATCCAGGGCGGCCTCCGCGGAGGGATAGGAAACGGGCGTAAAAAACACCACCGTATTTTTGATGCTGTCCTTCACCATGGAGAGATAACCGGCCAGGGCGCCCACCAGCTCTCCGTCCTCCTCGGCGCAGAAGGGCAGATAGTCCGCGCAGAAGCCCACCCGAATGGGTTTGTGGGCTTCATACCATTCCAGCTCCCCGGGGCTCAAAAAAGCGCTGCTGCCGTAGGTGAGGACATATTTATCGAACAGCTGCTGGTTGTAGTATCGGTTTTCCTCCAGAATCCGGCCCATGGCGTCATTCAGCTCCAAGAGCAGATCGGACCGGTCCTTGTTCACGGCGAAGTAGAAATCGGAGCCGCCGATCTTGCACACCGGCACGCAGGGCTTGGTGACCCCCAGACCGTCCAGGGTGACCAAGGCGTCCAGCTCGCCGCTGGTGAGCATATCCACGGAATCATCCGCCAGGGACGTAAGCTCTACCAGGTCTATGCCGAGGCCGCGTTCCTCCGCCCATTGCAGCAGCAATTCCTCCTGCACGCTGCCCCGCATGACGCCAACCCGCTTGCCGTTGATGGTGGAAAGATCATCCGCGGTGATGGCCTGGTTGGCCGTGGAAATAAACAGGTAATAGACCTCGGTGCCCATGGGCTCCGCGGAATAGAGGAACTTTCCCTCCCGATCCGGGGTATAGGAGACATCGCTCAACAGGTCGATCTCCCCGTTTTCCAGCTTTGTCATCAGCTCCGGCCAGCTGCCCTCCACATACTCATAGGTCCAGCCGGTATAGGCGGCGATCTTCTGCTGGTATTCGTATGCGTATCCGGTCCGGCGTCCCCCTTCGTCCTTCCGGTTGAAGGTTGAATCAAACCAGCCGACCCGGACGATCCTCCGGCCTGCCGCAGCCACACGGAATCCAAGGGGCGCCAGCAGCACGGCGGTGAGAACCGCACACAGCAGCAGGGCTCCGGTCCGCTTGGGCCAGCTTCGAACGGCCGTCATAGGAACACCTCCCAAGGGTAACAATACGAATAATGATACCACCACTCCTTTTATTTTATCAGCACAGGGCGGTAATGTCAATGCTTCATTCCCCAAAAACTTGTATTTTTTGTGTCATTTGCGCATAAAAATCCGGCGGAACATTCCGCCGGATTTTCTTTTCCGAATTCCTATCGATGCTTGGCATGGAAGCAGACACCTACGCCGTTTGGACCGCAGTGGGAACCGGCGGTGGGATTGACCGGAACCAGCTCCAGCTTCAGCCCGCTGCCGAACTTTTGCTGCAAGGCGTCGGCCAGCTCCTTTGCAATTTCCGGGGCGTCGGTATGGCCGATGAAGACGGGATGGCCGGCCACGTCGTCCCCCAGCTCCTCCACCCAGGACAGCAGACGGTCAATGGCCTTCTGTCTGCCCTTTTCCTTGCCCACGGAGACCATCTTGCCCTCCTGGCTCATGTGGATAATGGGTCGGATGCCCAGCAGGGTGCCCATGGTTCCGGCCAGGCCGGAAACCCGGCCGCTGTGGCGGAAAAAAGTCAGATCATCGGCGAAGAAGTACATGGCGTAATGGTCTACCTCCGCGGCAGCCCAGTCCAGCACCTCCTGGGGGGTCTTTCCCGCCCGGAACAGCTCGCCCACCGCCCGGACAATGGCATAGCTCAGGGTGGTGATGCCCTTGGTGTCCACCTCATAGAAGCGGCGCTGGGGATAGCGCTGACCCAGCTCAGCCACCGCCTGGTCCATGGAGTCAAAGCTGGCGGTCATGGCCCGGGAGAAGTGGACGTAGAAGATGTCGTCGCCCGCGGCAAAGACGGGCTCAAAGTACCGCAGGTACTGCTCCCGGCTCAGGGCGCTGGTGTTGGGCAGGGCCCCGTGGCGGAGCTGATCGTAGAAAGCGTGGTCGTCGAAGGTCTCAAAGTCCACGTAGGGATAGACGGTCTTGCCCTCGATGGCGTAGGGCATGGAAATCAGCGTGTATCCGTATTCCTCGGCCTGGGCCGGGGTAAAGTCGGTATCGGTATCGGTAAAGAGTCTCAGCATTTGGATTCCTCCTTTTTATTCCAAAACCATGATGTAGTCGTAGATGGGCTGGTCCCCCTTCAGGAGAATGACCTCCGTGCCGGGGCAGGCTTTCGCCAGGGCTGCCTCCATGGACTCCGCCTCTTCCCGGGGAACCTCCCTGCCCCAGATCAGCAGCAGCAGGTCATAACGTCCCGCGTTCAGAGACTCCGCCAGGGCGGAAAGAACCTGGGGCCGATCCGGCCTGCCCACATAGACCCGGTCTCCCACGAAGCCGATGTAATCCCCGGGATGAATCTCCACCCCGTCCTTCTGGGCCGCTCGGCTGGCAGAGGCCACGAAGCCCGTGACCACCCCCCGAATGACCTCCTCCAGGGACGCCGCAATCGCGTCGGTGTCGCCCAGACCGGTATCCAGCATGGAGATGGCGGCATAGCCCTCTCCCACGGTCCTGGTGGGGATGATGCGAACCTGGGCTCTGTCATAGAGCTCCGCCGCCTATTGGGCGGTGAGGATGACGTTGCCGTTGTTGGGGAAGACCAGGATGGTATCGGCGTTGATCTCCCCGAAGGCCCGGAGGAAGTCGTCGGCAGAGGGGTTCATGCTCTGGCCCCCCTCCACCACCCCGTCGCAGCCCAGGCGGAAGAAGGTGTCCCGAATCCCCGCGCCGGAGGCCACCGTGACAATGCCGTAGGCCTTGTGGGGCTTCCGGGTCGGCGGAGTGTAACGGTTCTGAATCTGCGTCTCCTGATGCTGGAGCGTCATGTTCTCAATCTTGAGGGTCAAAAACTCCCCGTAGCGCTGCATACGGTTGAGAATCTCACCGGGAGTCTTTGTGTGGATATGGACCTTGACGATGCTCCCGTCCCGGAAGCAAACCACGGAGTCCCCCGCCTGATTCAGCCATTCCAGAATCTCATTCAGGTCAAAGGCCTCCAGGTCCACCTTGGACCGCTGGAGCCGCAGCAGGAACTCGGTGCAGTAGCCGAAGCTCAGCTCGCTGTCCTCGGTGAACAGGGAGATATCCGGCCCCTGGGCGGAATGCTGGGCGGCAGAGGGGCTTGGCGCGGAGCTCTCCCCGCCGGTGAGCGCGTTTTTCATGCCCTCGGCGATGTAGATAAAGCCGGCGCCGCCGCTGTCCACCACCCCGGCCTCTTTCAGAACGGCCAGAAGCTCCGGCGTCCGTTCCAGGGAGCTGTGGAGCTCCGCCAGGAAGTCGGAGAAAAAGGACTCAAAGCTGCTGCCCTCGTTCAGCCGGCCGGAGGCAAAGGCCACCGCCTCCTTGTAGACCGTGAGGATGGTTCCCTCCACCGGCACGGAGACTGCCCGATAGGCCTCCTCCACGCCCTGGGAAAAGGCCCGGCTGAAGGTGGGAAGGTCCGCCTTCTCCACGCCGCTGAGCCCATGGGCGATGCCCGCAAAGATGCGGGAGAGGATGACGCCGGAGTTGCCCCGGGCACCCAAAAGCATTCCCTTTGCGGCCTGGGCAGCCGTATCTCCCAGGGAGCCGCCCGGGCCCCGGAGCTCCGCGGCGCCAGAATCCATGGTCATATACATATTGTCTCCCGTGTCCCCATCCGGGATCGGGAAAACATTTAAATCATTTACAATCTGGCGGTTGGCGCCAAGATTTGCGGCGCCGGAGCGTACCATGCTGGCAAACTGGCCGGCGTCCAGGAGTTGAGTCCCCATACGAAAACCTCGGTTCTGCATTGATAATCGCTGGCCGCCCCCAGGCGGCTGTGGGCAGGGCCAATCTCCCGCCCAAATAGTAATTATATCACAAAGCACGGAAAATCCAAGCCCTATTTCGACCTTTTCCGACTTTTTTACAGTTCCTCCACAGCTCCATCAGAACAGATCGGTTTTTCTTTAAATTTTTCTATATTTTTCGAAAAAAACTATTGATTTTATTGCTTCAACCGAGTATAATACATTTCTGCATGAGCCTGTGCCCATGCCGAGATCTCGGGTCAAGGAGGTGTAACCGTGCCCAACATTAAGTCTGCCAAGAAGAGAGTCGAGCTTTCCAAGGTCGCCAATGCCAGAAACAAGGCTGGCAAGTCCGCCCTCAAGACCGATATCAAGAAGTTCGACGCCGCTGTCCTTGAAGGTAATCGCGTGGCCGCCGACGCCGCTTACAAGTGCGCTGTCAAGGCCGTTGACCAGGCTGTGAACAAGGGTCTTCTTCACAAGAATACCGCTGCCCGGAAGAAGAGCAGCATGACCCTGAAGCTCAACAAGCTGGCGTAATTCGCGTTCGAAAATATTCCCTTCCGGTTCGTCCGGAAGGGGTTTTTTCGT
>JAGABH010000199.1 GCA_017614755.1 Oscillospiraceae bacterium | reverse complement strand
CCGGGAAGGCGTAGCTGCCCGCCCAGGCCGCCGCAGTCCCGCCCAGCAGCAGAAGCGGCCCCCAAAATTTGCCCCGTACCGGCAGCGTTTCCCGCCTCTGCCTGGCCCGGTTTGCCAGCAGCGTCAGCCCGGAAAGGGAAAGCGCGGCAGCCAGGGCCCCCGCCAGGGTCCACAGCCAGTGAACCCGACAGCAAAACCGGAAAATCGGAACCCCTGCCCCGGTCAGGGCCAGGGCACCCAGCTGCCGGGAGGAAATGCGATCCCGCCGTCTATTCATCGACCAGGAAGCCGCCCTCCGACCGGCGAATCACGGGAATCTTCGGCTGCTGCCCCAGGGCCAGTGCAGCCCGCACCTCCAAGATCGTCACATTGGAGGCATGGGTATCCAAATAATCCCCCAGGGCAGCCGGGTCCGGAAAGGGGTCCGGCGTTCGGTAGATTCCCGCCGCAGGGCGAAATTCCCGCTCCTCCGCCACAGCCTCCAGGGCTCCGTCCGCCGGCTCCGTGAGAATGACCTGCTCCGCCGTGGGCAGGAACACCTCCCCCGTGACCTCCTCCCGAAGCCGATCCAGGGCTTCCCGCAGGCTTCGGCCCACGGCCTGTACCCCCGCACCGATGTCCACAGTAAATTCGTCTCCCGACTTCGTCACGATCACCGTCTTCACCGGCAGCAGCTTCGCAGCGTCTACGGCCCGGAAGGGCAGCAGCCCCAAAGCGCCCAATGCCCCGGCGGCAAGCAGGACAAATACCAGTTTTTTCACGTTTCTCCCTCCGTTTTAATGGCTTCTTCCGGCAATTTTGCTCAATATTTTGAAAAATATTCCGATTTTTTCCCTTGTTTCAGGCCGTTTTTGCAAAAGAGACCGGAACCGGCATATCTTCCAATTTTTTCCATATCCGGCACAATATATTGTGTATGTTTTACAATATTTACAGTTTGTAACTTTTTAATTTGCAGGTTATCTCGTCAAAATCTCCCGATTTCTTCTTGAAAATTCAGGGTTTTTTCATTTTATTTACAAAAAAATACTTGCAAATTTGAAACAAACGTGCTAAAATGGTTACGAAATGATACCAAATATCATTTCCTGCTTGTTCCCTGATTGCTTCGATCAGAAAGTGAGGAACTTATGAAACATAGAATCATCGCCGTTCTGCTTGTGCTCTGCCTGTGCGCGAGCCTGGCTTCCACGGTTGCCGCTGCGGAACCCACATTGGAGACCAGCGTCGATCTGGACCAGCTTGTCGAACACGCTACCAGCATGTACAAGCACCTGGAGGCGGGAGATAAATACGACAGCGTCGTCAACACCAACGCCGGCTGCGTGGGCATGGGCATTATGGGCTGGATCGGCTCCTCCGCTCTGCAGCTTCTGAAATGGTGCGCCAGCTCCGAAAAGGGCGGTGACCCCGAGTATTGCAGATCGGTACTGGGCGACAGCCTGTACAATGAAGTCGTCAACGCCCCCGTCGCAATCGCAAGCACACTGATGCCCAACTGGAATTATTGGAGGTATCGTACCTTTTCCGGCGCCGAATTGGAAGCCGCCAGGACCCTGCTGGGTTCCGAGGTTGGCATCCGGGCGCAGAGGGCCTTGGCGCGGTGCTGCATCCTGACCCAGGCCCAGCACGGCTGGAATGCCGGCGTCCGGACGGAATCCGCCCTGATTTACTATTGCTCCGCCGAGAACCACTATGGTGAAGGCAGCGTCAAGAACTTTATGAAGGCTGTCCGAACCGCCCTGGGCCTCAGCGAAAACGACCTGATCCTCTCTCTGGATCAATTTCACCAAGGCACCATGGACGCCGCAGCAGCGGGAACTGTCAGCACCCTGAATTACCGTACGAAGGTCTACAAATACCTGACTAAGACGCTGGGGCTCCCCTCCGGGCCGGATCAAGGCGGAAGCGTCAATAACAGCGGCACGCCCTTCACTGACCTGCCCGACCCCGATCACTGGGCCTATGACGCCATTATCTGGGCCTACACCAGCACTCCGCAGGTTACCGGCGGCACTTCTCCCACCACTTTCTCTCCCGACGCCACCCTGACCCGCGCGGAAGCCATGACCTTCCTGTGGGCCGCCTCGGGAAGGCCGGAGCCCATCTCCAAAGAAAACCCCTTCCAGGACACAAAGGAAACAAATTGGTTCTACACCTCCGTCCTCTGGGCAGTGGAGAACGGCTACACCGGCGGTACCACCCCCACCACCTTCTCTCCCACCGGTTCCGTTTCCACGGCTGAAATGCTCACCTTCCTGTGGGCCTTCGCCGGCCGCCCCGTCTCCGGCGGCAGTGAAAACCCCTTCTCCGACGTTAAGGAAGATAACTACTTCTATGCCCCCGTGGTCTGGGCCTACAACGACGGCATTCTGGTAGGAAACGAGGGCACCGGGACCGAGCTTGGACCCATGAACCCCAGTACCCGCGCCTATGTTGTGACCTACCTGTATCGCTGCTTCCTCAACCAGTTCGGTTGAGCTTGTCTCCGCTCCTTGAGTTCCACATGAAAAACCGCCGAAGAAAAATCGGCGGTTTTTTTGTTGCAAAATGGGCATTCCTGTAATATAATAATAAAAGTATGCAAAAATCTCCGGGAATGTGCGTATTTCCGCAAGAGGAGGCCTTGCCTTGGTTTTTTCCAGTCTGTTTTTCCTGTTTGTTTTTTTCATCGCAAATTACATTGCCCAGGCCCTGATGCCTGATATCCGCAAAAAGAATATCGTGATGCTCGCCTTCTCCCTGGTCTTCTATTCCTGTGCGGGCCTCTGGTGTCTTCTTTTGATGTTGGGGTTGACCCTGATCTGCTGGTACAGCGCTCTGCTGATTTCCCGCCGCAAGATTCAACGGGAGAGGAAAAACATCCTCATCGTCTGCACGGCACTGGTGCTGCTGGTCCTGGGAATCTTCAAGTACACCGGCTTCTTCCTGCGGAACTTCCAGACCCTGTTTGGGGTGCCGGAAGTAATTCCAAATATTATCCTGCCTATCGGCATCAGCTTCTACTCCTTCCAGCTGCTGTCCTACGTCATTGACGTGTACCGGGGCGACGCGGAGGTTCAGGAGAAATACTGGCTGCTGCTGCTCTACGCCAGCCTCTTCCACCAGTGCATCGCCGGTCCCATTGTCCGCTACCGGGACGTGAACCACGACATCCTCCACCGCAAGGTCAAGATGGCGGAGCTGAGCCGGGGCATCACCCGCTTTGCAGTGGGCCTTGCCAAGAAAGCCATTCTGGCCAACGGCTGCGCCGCCGTCGTAAACGGCGCGCTGGGCCTCGGCAAAGGCGACCCCCTCACCACAGCGCTTGTGGAGGGGACCTCCGTGACCGGTATGTGGCTGGTGATGATCGCTTTTACCCTGCAAATCTATCTGGACTTCTCCGCCTATTCGGACATGGCCATCGGCATGGGCCTGATGTGCGGCTTCCACTACAAGGAAAACTTCAATTATCCCTACACAGCGGATTCCGTCACGGATTTCTGGCGGCGCTGGCATATCTCCCTGTCCACCTTTTTCCGGGACTACGTCTATATTCCCTTGGGAGGCAACCGCTGCTCCAAGAGCCGTCATATTCTCAACCTTCTGGTGGTCTGGGGCCTCACCGGCATGTGGCACGGCGCCAGTTGGAATTACATTCTCTGGGGTCTGTACTACTTCGTCTTCCTGGTGATTGAGAAATACAAGGTGGACACCGGGCGGATCGCCAAGCCCCTCCGTCACGTGATTACCATGCTGATTGTGATGTTCGGCTGGGTCATCTTCAAGTTTGAAGATATCGGGCAGCTCTGGGCCGCCCTCAAGGGTCTGTTCGGTCTGAACGGCAACCCCCTCACCGGCAACAGCACCGTCTTTGCGAACAACGCCTACTTCCTGATCTTCTGCATTTTTGCGGTGACGCCCATCAGCAAGCACATTGGCAGTATGCTGAAAAACCTAAGCCGTCAGAACCTGGTTTGGCTCCACGTCTACAACGTACTGGACGCCGCCCTGCCGGTACTTCTGCTGTTCCTGTCCACCATGGCTCTGGCGGGAAACAGCTTCAACCCCTTCCTGTACTTCCAGTTCTGAGAAAGGAGCCGCTATGAAACCGACCAAACAAGAATACCAGGAATCCCGTTTTCTCACCATTCAGATCAAGCAGCTCTTATTCTTCGGTTTACTGGCCATCGGCTGCCTGATCGGTCTGCTCTGGTTCTTCCGCCCCACAGACTCCCAGCTCGAAAAGCGAAATCTGACGGAATTTCCCAAGCTGACACTGGAAGGTCTCATGGACGGAACCTTCTTCAACGATGAATCCGATCCACTGCACCCGAGGGGCCTGTCCACCTGGTATGCCGATACCTACCCCTTCCGGGAGCAGCTGATTGATTTGAACACCAAGCTGCAAAGCCACTATGGTGATCGCAGCGAGCGGCTTGTCAATGGCGGCACAGCCGATGAGATTCCCACCGGCACCTTGGCCCCGGAAGCCCTGGCGGGAAAAGACACCACGGAACCCACCGTACCCACCGACAGCGCCAAGCCCAACCGGCCAACGGAAACCGAAAGCGGAAACACCCCTGTCACCACTGAGCCCACCACCCCCGAGACAACGGAATACAGCGGCCACGGCGCTGCGGATGTGGACGGAGACGCGACTCAGGTAGATGACATTTATCTTCTGAACGGCGCAGGCTACGGCGTTTACTATTTCAACCAGTCCGACTCTGAAGATTACTGCCGGAAAACAAATCAGCTTGCCAAGAATCTGGAGGGCAAGGCCCAGCTCTACTGCATGCTCTGCCCCATCTCCGCAGGCGTGATGCTCTCAGAGGAAACACGGAATAAAATCGGCTGCTCCGACGAAGCCAAGGCGGCAGAGTGGATCTATCAGAACATGGATGCCTCGGTAAAGACCGTCTCCATGGTCAACACCCTGAAGGCTCACAACGACGAGTATATCTTCTTCCGCACCGACCACCACTGGACGGCCTTGGGCGCCTACTACGCCTACCGGGAATGGTGCAAAGTCAAGGGTATCACGCCCCACGAGTTGGACTTCTTTGAAAAAACCTACACCTTTGAAGGCTTCCTGGGAACTTTTTATTCCAAATCCGGCAAAGACCCCTCCATGGCCAAAAACCCGGACACCGTCATCGCCTACGTGCCAAACGGCACCAATTCGATGACTTTCTACACGGAATACAACAGCGATCACTACAACGAATACAGTTGGCGGATCGTCAATGACGTCTCCAGTTATCCGCGCAGTGAATTGTACGGCACCTTTGCAGGCGGCGATCCCCCCTACGCCCACGCCCACAACGAGGAGATCACCGACGGCTCCTCGGTACTGGTGATAAAAGACTCCTACGCCAACGCCTTCATTCCCTTCTTGATCGACCACTACGAACACGTCTACTGGGTCGACTTCCGCTACTACGCAAAGTGGTGTAATCAGATGGGCTACACGCCCACTATCTCCGCTTTAGTGGAGCGGGAGGGGATTCAGGATGTGATCCTATGCCAAAACATTTGCTTCATCGGCTCCAGCAAGCTGCAGGATATCATGAAATAATTCTTTAAGTAACCGCATCGTGTCGAAGGGTGCTTTTCCCGCCGGGAAAAGCACCCATTTTTTGTTTCCCGCCCGATTCCCCTCGAATCATTTGGAACGACTTTGCTTGCTTCCCGCCCGGGGCTGTGCTAAGATGGTTACGAAATGATACCGGTATCCTTTTCTCCATTCACACCCACTGAACAATGGAAAGCGAGGTTTCTATGAAGCGAAAAATCATCGCCCTGCTGCTGGTGCTTTGCCTCTGCGCCGCGCTTGTTCCCAATGCCCTGGCCGCGGAGTCCGAGCTGGAGTCCGGCGTCGATCTCGAAGCCCTGATGGCCCACGCGCTGGAGCTCTACCTGGCGCTGGAGGGGAATTACGATTCCGTCAATCCCCGGGATTCCAACGCCCTGAGCATCGGCTTCCTGCAATGGCACGGGGTGTACGCCCTGACCCTGCTGAAGCGAATCTGCGAGGCAGCCCCCGTTGAAGCAAAGGCTATTCTGGGCAGCGCTCTGTACAACGAAGTCACCCAGACCCCGCTCTGGTCCGGCACCAACGGCGGCGGTTGGAAGAACCGGGTCCTCACCGCCGCCGAGGCCGCCGCAGTCCGGGCGCTGATCGGCTCCCAGGTGGGCATCGACTGTCAGAATCAATATGCCCGGGAGTTTATCTTAGCGGAGGCCCGGCACGGCTGGAGCCGGGGCGTACGGACAGAATCCGCCCTGCTCTACTACTGCGCGGTGGAACACCAATACGGCGAGGGCGGGGTTTCCTACTTTATGCGCTACGTCCGGGAAGCCCTGGGAAAAGCGGAAGGGGAGACCATCGATTCTCTGGACGAGTTCCACGGCGGCGTATTGGAGGCTTCCAAAACCCACTCCTCCATCCGCAACTACCTGAGCGGTCGAAAAAAGGTGTATAACTTCCTTGTGAACACCCTACATCTGCCCGCCGGGCCGGAGGAAAACCCCACGCCCTTCACCGATCTTCCCTTCCCCGGACACTGGGCCCGGGAGGCCATTATTTGGGCCTGGCGAGGCAAGGTCACCGGCGGCAGCTCTCCCACCACCTTCTCCCCGGAGGCCGCCGTGACCCGGGGCGAAGCCGTGACCTTCCTCTGGGCTGCCGCCGGGCGGCCGCAACCCGCCGCCGAGGAGAATCCCTTTCGGGACGTGGCTCCGGACGCCTTCTACTATACCCCCGTGCTTTGGGCCCTGGAAAACGGGATCACCGGCGGGACCGGGGCAGATACCTTCTCGCCGGAGGCCCGGGTCATGCGGGAGGATATGCTTACCCTCCTCTGGGCAGCCTTCGGCCGGGAGGCCCCGGCGGGCACGGAAAACCCCTACGCCGACGTCTGCCCCGACAAGTACTATTACCCGGCTGTGCTCTGGGCTGCGGCCAACGGCGTGCCGGTAGGCAGCGAGGGCGGCAACGATCCGGCCCTGCTCTGTCCCAGGGAGCCCTGTACCAGGGCCTATGTGGTAACATACCTGTTCCGGCTGTTTGATACTATTGTCCAATAGTCCAAAGCAAAAAGCCTTCCCCGCGGGGAAGGCTTTTTGCAGGGCGGACGGCCTTACTGATCCAGCTCGTCGCCGGTGAAGTGGCGGTAGAGGTAGGTAACCACGTAACCCCGGGTGCAGGGAGTCTGGGCGTTAAACTTCCCATCCTCGCCTTTCTCCAGGCCATTTTCGTAGGCCCAGATGGCGCCGTCGTAGTACCAGTGGTTGGTATTGATATCGGAGTAGGGATTTTCAATCGTGTATTCAGGCTTGCCCAAGGAGGCGTAGAGGAACTGGAGAATCTCGCTGCGGGAACAGGTCCTGCTGGGGCTGAAATGGGTCTTGTCTGTGCCGCCGGTGATGCCGTTCTTCACAGCCCACATCACAGCATTATGGGCCCAGTGCAGATCACTCACATCCTTGAAGGGGTTGCTTTCCGCTTCCACCGTGGGTCTGCCTTTCGCCGCCCAGAAGAACACCATGGCGTCACTGCGCAGGACGGTCTTCTCGGGCGCAAAGTGGGTAGGATCCACGCCGCCGGTGACGCCATTCTCCACCGCCCACATGACGGGCTTGAAGAAGAAATCACTTTCGCTCACGTCTGAAAACTGACACCCTTTTCCAATGGAGAACCGATAATTTCCGGTTCCGAGATAGTACCGGGCAACGAAATAATAGGTTCCGGCGGTAAGGCTGAAGCTGTCACGCAGGCTGCATTCGTGCGTCGTCTCGTCCCAGGTTGCCCGTTCCTTTCTCCAGAGCGTGTATCCGTTCTCGTCCAAAACAGAAAAATCTGTCTTGTAAATATTCGCCGTGATCTGCAGATTTATCACACCGGATTCGGATAAAACGAAGCGATAGCAGTCCGCGCTGTCATTGAGCGCGATCTGGCCGCGATATGTTTCTTCGAGAGAAATCAGGTCGGCGCAGTCAATGTCGTTGTTCACGCCGCCGGCTGTTTCGGGAAAGCTCTCATTTGCCGCGGTGTAAGTCAGCTTGAAGTTGTAGTTTCCTGTGCCGGAATACTGCCGGACGGCAAAATAATAGGTACCGGCAGTAAGGTCGAAATCGTCCTCCAGGTTATAGATGTTCGTCACTTTGTCCCAGGTTTGATTTGTCTTTTCCCAAAGGGTATATCCGTTGGCGTCATAAAGCGCATAATCTGTTTTGTAGATCAGGGCGGTAAGGCCAAGGCTCATTCGGCCGGATTGGGATAATTCAAATTTATAGTAGTCCACCGTGTCGTTGTTTGCGATCTGGCCGTGATACGTGGTCCCGGCGGTGATCATGGAAGCACAGTCGGTGTCGTTGTTCACGCCGCCGGTGGTTTCGGGAAAACTCTCGCCGGCTCCGGTGAAGGAGAGCTTGAAGCTGTAGGCGCCTGTGGCGTCGCTATACTGCCGAACAACAAAGTAATAAATTCCGGAAGTAAGGTCTACATTCTCATCCAGGTTATACTCATGTGTCGCGGAGTTCCAGGTCTGATTTGTTTTCTCCCAAACCGTGTATCCGTTCACGTCAAGCAGCGCAAAATTCGTCTTGTAGATATGCGTTGTAATCTGCACATCCAAACGGCCGGATTGCGGAAGCTCCAGCACAAAATAATCCACTGGCGCCAGGTCCGTGATGGTATCTGAATATTCTGTGTTGAGGTTGATCGGCGTAGCGTCATCCATACACCCGCCCGCGGCAGAAACAGGCAGCACTGCCACGGACAGGATCAGCATACACGCAAGGGCCAAACTAATCGCTTGTTTTGTCATTGTTATGCTCTCCTAACCTGAATATTTGTTTGATGGCTGTGTTTTGTGAAGTTTTCGTGTAGTTTCATTGTATCTGATTATTCTGCCTTTGTCAAGGCATAATCCATCCAACAATATTTCGGAAATTAAGAATGACGGATACACGTTCTGTGTATCCGTCATTCGCTTATCCCGGCGCATACTGCGCCCCATTTCCGCAGTTACTCAACCAGATCGTTGCCGGTGAAGAAGCGGTAGAGGTAGGTAACCACATAAGCGCGGGTGCAGGGGGTCTTGGCGTTGAACTGACCGTTCTCGCCCCTCTCCAGGCGATTTTCGTAGGCCCAGATGGCACCGTCGCGGTACCAGTGGTTGTCATACACATCAGAATAGGGATTTTCGATGCTGTACCCGGGCTTGCCCACGGAAGCGTACAGGAATTGGAGAATCTCGCTGCGGGAGCAGGTCTGACTGGGGCTGAATCTGTCAGCGCTGGTGCCGCCCGTGATTTTATTTTCTACCGCCCACATCACTGCGTCAGCGGCCCAATGCGTCGACTTTACATCCTTAAAGGGACTTTCAGTGGAAGAGGCGTGGGGACGTCCCTTAGCCGCCCAGAAGAAGACCATGGCGTCAGCCCGCATAACAGTCCGCTCAGGAGCAAAGTGGGTATCGTCGACACCGCCGGTAACATCGTTTGCCACGGCCCACATGACCGCGTTGAAGAAGAAATCGCTTTCATTGACATCCACAAAGGGATTGGTAATTCCACTCGATGGATTGAAGGGGAAACTGTTTTCTTCCGCATAGGTCTGGGCCGCAGTCCCCACGGTGCCGTAGATCACGAAGTCGTCCATCTTGACGGTGAGGTTATCCGCACCGCTCAGGTAGCCCAGGGAATAGCCGCCCACCATAATCACCGACGCCGGAATTGTTACGGAGCTTAAAGCGGGGCAGTCCAGGAAAGCATACCAGCCGATGCTGACCAAGTTCTCCGGGAAGGTGACGCTGATCAGACCGGTGCATCCCTCAAAGGCGCTCCTGTCAATCAATTCCAGGCTCTTCGGCAGTACCAGCGCCGTCAGGCCGGTGCAGCCGGAGAACGTGTACTCTCCGATGGTCTTCAAGCTCCCCGGGAGATTGATGCCGGTCAGGCCGGTGCAGCCGGCAAAGACATAGTCTTCCAGATCCGTCAGGCTGGCCGGAACGGTGATGCTGGTCAAGCCGGTGCAGTCCCGGAACGACTCCCGGCCGAGCTTTGCCAAGTCCGCGGGGAAACTGACGGCGGTCAGGGCGGAACAGCCGCTGAAAGCGGCAGGTTCAATATGCGTCAGGCTCTGGGGGAAGGAAATGCCCGTCAGGCCGGTGCAGCCGGCGAAGGCGGATTCTCCGATGGTCTTCGTGTTTCCCGAAAGATTAACGCTGGTCAGATGGGTACAGCCGGAAAAATCGTAGTTGCCAATGACTTCTACGCCGTCAGGAAGGGTAATGCCGGTCAGACCGCTGTTGGCGAAAACGTACTCACCGAGGTTCTCCAGGCTCTCCGGAAGGGTAATGCCCGTCAGAGCGGTGCAGTCCGCAAAAGCGTACTCACCCACGCTGGTCAGGCTCCCCGGCAGGGTAACGCTGCTCAGACCGGTGCAGCCAAGGAAGGCGCTGCCACCCACGTACTCCACGCCGTTCTGAATGCTGACGCTGGTTAGGCCGGTGCAGTCCTGGAAGGCGGACCAGCCCACGCCCTCGATGCCTCCCGGGATGGTAACGCTCGTCAGACCGGTGCAGCCGCAGAAAGCGCCGTCATCCAGGACAGTCAGGCCGGTCGGAAGCTCAACCGCCGTCAGGCCGCTGCCGTTAAAGGCGTCAAAGCCGATGCTCGTCACACCGGCAGGAATCGAAACGCTTGTCAGCGCAGCGCACTCAAAAAAGGCACTGTTGCCGATTCTGGTCAGGCCGCTGGGAAGCTCCACCGCCGAAATGCTTTCCCGATATTCATACCAGGGCAGGCTCTCCGGCTCATAATCCGCCATAGCGCCGCTGCCGGAGATGGTCAGCAGGCCGGTGTCTGTATTCAGCGTCCAGGTCAGGTTGTCGCCCTCCGCGCCGCACTCGCCGGACAGAGCCGCCGCATATGCGGTCAGCGTCATCCGAGGCAGAACGGAGCAGATCAGCGCCAGACAGAGAACCAGGGCGGCCAATCTTTTCTTTGTATTCATATTGTTTCCTCCATTTCTGTTTGAATGAAACACTATTCCGGATATTATCATTTTACCAGAGTCAAATCAAAAAAGCAAGAGTACCACACAAAAAAATCACTGTCGGGCCCCGGGAGATCCGGTTTCCGACAGTGATTTTACCGCATAGTTGGTGTGATCCGGTTCTGCAAGCAGCCGGTAAAGGCACCGTCCTCCCGGGCGGACGTAACGCAGCCGGCGGCCGATGGCCGCCCCTCCTTATACCCGCTCGTTTCCGGTCATAAAGCGGTAGAGGTAGGTCACCACATAGGCTCTTGTGCAGGGGGTCTTGGCGTTGAACATACCGTTTTCGCCCTTCTCCAGGCCCTTCTCGTAGGCCCAGATGGCGCCTTCGTAATACCACTGGGAGTCATTGATATCCGAGTAGGGATTTTCGATGCTGTACCCGGGCTTACCCACGGAGGCGTAGAGGAACTGGAGAATCTCGCTGCGGGAACAGGTCTTGCTGGGGCTGAACTCATCCGGCTTGGTGCCGCCGGTGATCTGGTTCTTCACCGCCCACATCACAGCCTTATGGGCCCAGTGTTTATCACTCACATCCCGGAAGGGGTTGCTTTCCGCTTCTACCGTGGGTCTGCCGTTGGCGGCCCAGAAGAACACCATGGCGTCACTGCGCAGGACGGTCTTGTGGGGGGAGAAATGGGTCTCGTCCGTGCCGCCGGTAATGCCGTCATAGTATGCCCACATGACGGGGTTGAAGAACCAGTCGCTCTCATGCACATCCACAAAGGGGTTTTCTCTTCTGGCGGTGAAGTCCTTTTCAAGCTGCGCGACCGACATTCCCTTGGGCGTCGCAGTGACGCCGTCGGAGCTGTCGTTGACGTAGCCCGTCAGCACAGAGATATTAAAGGGGAAGTTGTGGTCGTTGCACTGCACGTGCACGCTGAGCCGATAGCTTTTTCCCGCCCGGAACGTATCCGTTGCGGCAAGCGCCGTCCCGGTTTCCACGTCGATCCATTTCGTCTGCGAGACGCGGTAAAGTGCTTCTGTTGTAACAGCCTCGGCAGGGTGCGCGCCCGCTACCGGCTCGTCCACGTAAATGTAGACGTCATTGACGGTCGAGCTGTCACTATTGTAGCAAGCCGCCACGGTCACGTCCTGCGTGCCCATTGTAAACGTGGTGGTTTCACAGTAGCGATCCGCAAGCGTCACGCCGCCGGTCACGACCTGCCAGTAAGCGAAGCTGTAACCGTCCTTTTTGTTTGCGGTGATGACGATCTCCATGCCCTCGGGTGCGGCAAAGCGGTCGGCCGTTCCGCTCCGCACGGTGATCCCGTGATAGGGCTTGATCCAGTGGGCGTAGATCGTCGCATTCGCGTCGAATACCGTGTCCGTCGTGACCTTGACGCCGTAAACCGGATCGGTGAACCAGCCGCGGAATTCGTAACCCTCCCGGGTGATCGTGGGGAGGCTGTCCAGCTTCCCGTATTTGTTCGTGGTTACGATCAACGGTGCCATGATGCCGCCGTTTGGGTCGAAGCTGATTTGGAAGTAGGCTTCCGGCTTTGCGGTAAACGCCTGACTTGCAAAATACATCACGCCGTAGCCGGATCCGCTGTAAGTATCCTGCAAATCACCGACCTTCGTCCACTCGCTTCCGTTGACGAAGAGCTTCGTATCGTTAGTCAGCCGGTAATAAGTTCCGTCGTCAAAGTGATCGGTTCTGAGCTGCACCTTCAGACGATAGGTGCCCGCCTCAAAGCTGTTCTTTGTGTATCGTTCCCAGTACGAGCCGTTTAACTTCTCCCAGCTTTCCATAGAGCGGGGAATATCCACGTTCTTGCCGACGGGCAACTCGATGGAAAAATTCGGCCTTGCCTTGTAGATGTCTTCTCCGATGACCGGGTTGTTGATCGACGCCGTTGCCCGCACCTCCGGGATCGTTCCCAGATCCAGACTGTTATCCGGCTCAAAGATGGCCGAGACCACCACGTCCTGATTGCCCATGGTAAATTTGTTCCCGATGACCGTAACGCCGCCGGAAAACACCTGCCAGTTTTTGAACTGGTAAAACTGATTCGGCGTCGCGCTCAGGGTAATCACGTCGCCGGGGGCGCCGTAAACCGGGCTGGCCGAGGCTCTGCCGTGGCCGTCGTTTGTCACCGTAACCGAGTGGCATCCCGCCGGCACCTTGAGCTCATATTCCCGGCTGCAAAAGTACATGACGCCGTAGCCGGAGCTGCTGTAGGTATCCTGCAAATTCTCGCACTTTGTCCAGGCGGTTCCGTTGATATAGAGCTTGGTATCGTTGGTCAGACGGTAGTAGGTGTTGTCGGCAAAATGATCCGTCCGGAGCTGGACCTTCAGCCGGTAGGTGCCCTCCTCAAAGTTCTCGTTGTAGTAGCCGATCCAACCCGATCCGGCTTTTTTCTGCCAAATCACCATGCCGAAGCTTGCATTTTTATCAGTCGGATCGGTCACGGTAAATTTTGGCCTTGCGCAGTCTGCGCCCAGGGTGGGGGCTGTGATCGCCCCGGTGGCCTGCACCGTGGAGATCGTGCCCAATTCGGTGTAGGTGACGGCATTGGCCGTCGGGCTCATCTGCGGCAGCACCGTGCACAGCAGGGCCAGGCACAGGACCAGCACCGCAAAGCGTTTCATTCGTTCCATGTTCTTCTCTCCATTTCAGGTGGATTATCAAAAGCAGTTTTATTCCAGCTCAAAGGCGCCGGTGTAGAGCTTGTAGTAGGTGCCCTTCTGGGCAATCAGGTCCGCATGGGAGCCCCGCTCAATGATCCTGCCGTGGTCCAGCACCATAATGGCGTCGGCGTTCCGGACGGTGGAAAGCCGGTGGGCAATGACGAATACCGTGCGGCCCTTCATCAGGGCGTCCATACCCTTCTGAACCAGGGCCTCGGTGCGGGTGTCGATGGAGGAGGTGGCCTCATCCAGGATCATCACCGGGGGATCCGCCACGGCGGCCCGGGCGATGGAAATCAACTGACGCTGGCCCTGAGAGAGGTTGGCGCCGTTGGAGGTCAGCATGGTATCGTAGCCCTGGGGCAGACGGGTGATAAAGTCGTGGGCGTTGGCCAGCTTGGCTGCCTTGATACATTCTTCCTCCGTGGCGTCCAGCTTGCCGTAGCGGATGTTATCCATCACCGTACCGGTAAACAGGTTTACGTCCTGGAGCACCACGCCCAGGGACCGGCGGAGGTCCGGCTTCTTGATCTTGGTGATGTTGATGCCGTCGTAGCGGATTTTTCCGTCCTCCAAATCGTAGAAACGGTTAATCAGGTTGGTGATGGTGGTCTTGCCCGCGCCGGTGGCGCCCACAAAGGCGATCTTCTGGCCGGGCTCCGCCCATAGGGTCACGTCCTCCAGGACCTTCTTGCCCTCCACATAGGAGAAGTCCACGTCAAAGAGCCGCACGTCGCCCTGCAGCCGCTCATAGGTCACGGTGCCGTCCGCCTTGTGGGGATGCCGCCAGGCCCAGACGCCGGTGCGGTGGTCCGCCTCCCGGAGGCTGCCGTCGGGCTGCTCCTGGGCGTTCACCAGGGTAACGTAGCCTTCGTCTGCCTCGGGCTCCTCATCCATCAGCCGGAAGATTCGGTCAGCACCGGCCAGAGCCATGACAATGGAGTTGAACTGCTGGGCAATGCCGTTCACCTGGCCGGTGAACTGCTTGGCAATATGCAGGAAGGAGATTACCACAGAGAGCTCCAGCGCCCTGCCGAAGCTGCCGTGGAGGAGTCCGTCCAGGGAGTAGTTGGCCGCGTCCAGGGTGATAAAGGCGGAGCCGGCAATGGCAATCAGCACGTAAAGCATATTGCCGATATTGCCCATGACGGGGCCCAGGATGTTGGCAAAGCGGGTGGCCTTGGTGCCCGCCTCGCAGAGCCGTTCATTGACCTTGTCGAAGTCCCGCTGGCTGGCCTCCTCGTGGCAGAAAACCTTGACCACCTTCTGGCCGTTCATGATCTCCTCCACGAAGCCCTCCACCTCGCCGATGGCCTTCTGCTGCAGGATGAAGTTGGAGGCGGACTTGCCGCCAATGTGCTTGACGGCGAAGGTCATGCCAAAGACTCTGACAATCACCACAACCATCAGATTGGCGGAATAGTAGAGCATAATGCCCAGCATACCCACCAGCATGACGCCGGACTGGAACAGCCGGGGCAGGCTCTGGCTCACCAACTGGCGGAGGGTGTCGATGTCGTTGGTGTAGTGGGACATGATATCCCCGTGGCCGTGGGCGTCAAAATACTTGATGGGAAGCATCTGCATGGCGTTGAACATACGCTTGCGCATCTTGTCCAGGAAGCCCTGGGTGATGACGGCCATGAGCCGGGCAAATAAGTAGTTGCAGGCGATGGTCAGCACGAAAACCACGATCATTAGGGTCAGAATGTTCAGAATCTCGGACCTGGCCCCGTCCCAGACGCCCTGGCCGAGGAATTTCTCGATGACGTCGGTGATGTTCTTGATGAAGATGGTGGGGGTGATATTGCCCAGGGAATAGAGGGTCATAAAGACCATAGCCAGGATGAAGGGACCCTTGTAGTCCTCCATCAGCAGGCGGAGCACCCGGCCCATGGTGCCCTTCCGGGCCTTGGGCATCTCGCCCTTGCCGCCGGGGGCTCTCCCCATGGGACCGCGCCCCATGCCGGGACCCATTTGAGGCTTAGGCATCGTCTTCCCCTCCCTTCGTCTGCGAGGTGTAGACCTCGCGGTAAATCTCGTTGGAGTCCAGGAGCTCCTCGTGGGTGCCCTGGGCCGCCACCCGGCCGTTATCCATGACCAGAATCAGGTCCGCGTCCTGGACCGAGGCCACCCGCTGAGCGATAATCAGCTTGGTGATCTCCGGCAGTTCCTCCCGGAAGGCCTTGCGGATCAGGGCGTCGGTCTGGGTGTCCACCGCGGAGGTGGAGTCGTCCAAAATCAGGATCTTCGGCTTCTTCAGCAGGGCCCGGGCAATGCAGAGCCGCTGCTTCTGGCCGCCGGAGACGTTGGCGCCGCCCTGCTCGATGAAGCGGTTATAGCCCTCCGGGTGGGCCGTGATAAAGGAATCCGCCTGGGCCTGTTTGCAAGCTTGGACCAACTCCTCGTCGGTGGCGTTGGGGTTGCCCCAGCGCAGGTTCTCGGCGATGGTGCCGGAGAAGAGGACATTCTTCTGCAGGACCACGGCCACCTGGTTGCGCAGGGCCTCCATGTCATAGTCCCGCACGTCCACGCCGCCCACCTTGACACAGCCCTCACTGACGTCATAGAGCCGGGAGATCAACTGGATCAGCGTGGTCTTGGAGGAGCCCGTGCCGCCCAGGATGCCCACTGTGGCTCCGGCGGGAATATGCAGGTTCACGTCCGCCAGGGCATAGGCTGCGGCGTCCGGGTTGTACTTGAAGCTGACGTTCTCAAAGTCGATGGACCCGTTTGCCACCTGGGTAACCGGCTGGGCGGGATTCGTCAGGGTAGCTTCCGTGTCCAGCACCTCCACAATACGCCGGGCCGCCTCGCCGGAAATGGTGATCATGACGAAGATCATGGAGAGCATCATCAGGCTCATCAAAATCTGCATGGCGTAGGTGATCAGGGAGGCCAGGTCGCCCACCTGCATGGTGGAGCCGCCCGAGGAGACGATGACCTTGGCGGAGAACAGGGGAATCAGGATCATGCAGATGTAGATGGCAAACAGCATCAAGGGATTGTTGATGGCCAGCAGCTTTTCCACCTTGGTGAAGTCGTTGCGGACGTCCTCGGAGGCTGTGGCAAACTTCTGCTTCTCATAGTCCTCCCGGACAAAGCTCTTGACCACCCGCATACCCTTCACGTTCTCCTGGACGGAGTTGTTGAGGCGGTCATACTTCTTGAACACCGCCTTGAACAGAGGCATGGCCTTCTTGGCAATAAAGAACAGGCCAAAGCCCAGAATGGGGATTACCAGAAGGAAGACCAGGGCGATGGGGCCGCCCATGCGAATGGACATGATGACCGCGAAGATCAGCATCAGGGGAGAGCGGACCGCAATGCGGATGATCATCATAAAGGCGTTCTGCACGTTGGTCACGTCGGTAGTCAGGCGGGTCACCAGGGAGGCCGTGGAGAATTTGTCAATGTTGGCAAAGGAAAAGCTCTGCACCTTGGCAAACAGGTCATGCCGCAGGTTCCTGGCAAAGCCGGCGGAGGCGGAAGCCGCAAACCAGCCGGAGAGGATGCCGCAGCTCATGGAGCACATGGCCATCAGGACCAAGAACCCGCCATAGCGCAGCACCACGGACATATCCAGAGCTCCGCCGGAATCCTGGATATAGTTGATCAATCTGGCGGTAATCATGGGGATGGTGCATTCCAGGCCCACCTCTCCCAGCATAAACAGCGGGGTCAGAATGGTGTGCTTTTTGTTTTCCCGGATGCAGCCCATCAGTTTTCGTATCATTTTCCTTCCTCCTTGGATTTCTGGCAGGGATCCAGGCCGTCCACCTGGCCGATGTTGGCGATAACCCGGTCCAGAAGCGACACCAGGGTACGAAGCTCCTCCTCCGTCATGGAGCCGGAAACCAGCGTTTCCGTCTCCTGGCACCGCTCCCTGGCGTTCTGCTGCACGGCCAAAGCCTTTTCCGTGACGCAGATCTGCTTCTTCCGGCGGTCGGTGCTGTCCTCCGCGTAGGTGAGAAAGCCCTTGCACTCCAACCGCTGGAGAATGCCGGTGACGGTGGGGTGGGACAGATCAAAATGGCGGCAGATATCCCCGGATGTGACCGGCTCTTCCCGGTGCTTGATCACATAGCCCAAAACAAAGGCCTGGGACGAGGTCAGATTCATGTCCTCCAGGTCCAGGGTCCGCTTCCGTTCCAGGGCGTTGCTGATCCGCTTGATCCGCGGACTGATGGCCAATTCAGAGAGCATAAGCCCCCTCCTTTCTATGGAAAAGCAAAAAAGTTAGCATGATAGGTATAAATATTTAGCTTGCGAAATAATAGCATAATTTCAAGAAAAAGGCAAGTGCCGATTTCCACAAAATCCACAGGGTTTTCCACAGGATTTTTCGTGCAATATTCCAGCTTGACAAAAACAGGTTGATATTTGGCCCTCCGAGCGCATAATTTGTACCGGAAACAAGGAGGGGAAACCATGGAAAAAGCGTATCAAATCCGAGTAAAAATCACGGCCGCGGCGGCGGTTTTGCTGGCGGTGCTGGCGGCTGGCGCCTGGCTGTCCAACCGAAGCAGGGCTGTCGAAACTGCCTCCTGGGGTCTGAGCTACCCACGTCCGGGGGAGTGCCCCGCCGGGAACGCCACGGCAGAGGAGCTGGCTGCCTGGGACGCGGTCTTCGTGGGAAAGGCGGACGAGCCCGTGCTCTATCTGACCTTTGACGCAGGCTACGAGAACGGCCACACGGAGGAAATTCTGGACACGCTGAATAAGCATCATGCCCCAGCGGCCTTCTTCGTGGTGGGTACCTACATTCAGCAGAACCCGGAGCTGGTGAAGCGGATGGCGGCGGAGGGCCACATCGTGGGCAACCACACCTGGCACCACTGGGACATGGACCGGATCAGCGACCGGGCCACCTTTGAGCAGGAGCTGGACGATGTGGCCGAGGCCTACCGCCAGGTGGTGGGCCTGCCCATGCCGAAATACTACCGCCCGCCCCGAGGGGTCTACGCGGAGCAGAACCTGACCATGGCCCAGGCTCTGGGCTACCGGACGGTGTTCTGGTCCCTGGCCTACGTGGATTGGAAGCAGGACGAGCAGCCCACCCGGGAAGATGCCTTCGAGAAGCTCCTGGGCCGGGTCCACAACGGCGCCGTGGTGCTGCTGCACAGCACCTCTTCCACCAACGCGGAGATCCTGGACGAGCTGCTGACCAAGTGGGAGGAGATGGGCTACCGCTTCGGAAGCCTGGACGAACTGTACCAAGGGAAGAATTAAGAAGGAAGAGGTAAGAAGTAATTCAACTCTTACTTCTTACCTATTATCAGTTTTTCACATCTGCGCTGCTTCCGCATACAATGGACTGAGCGAGGCTTGACGGGAAACAGTCCCGGCGCTCGCATGCGATCTTTTGCAGGAGGTAGCAATATGTGCAACAACGGTTTCAACAGCAGCTGGTGGATCATCATTGTGATTGTTCTGATTCTGGGCTGCGGCGGGATCATCAACGGCTGCGGCTGCGGCTGCAACAATGGCTGCGGCAACAACTGCGGCGGCGGATGTGGCTGCGGCTGCGACAACGGCTGCGGCTG
>JAGABH010000198.1 GCA_017614755.1 Oscillospiraceae bacterium | reverse complement strand
CCGCCCGGAAACCTTAACCCCCAGCACCCACCCGAATCTGGGCGAAACAAGCAAGCACCAGGGACTTCACCGATATGCCCTTCAAAGGATTTTTAGGCCCTTCCTGGTAATCGTCGGTTCCGACTAGGATACAGCGCCACCGTTGACATTATATCACATTCCTTATAATTATACAAGAGGTAGCATATACCGAATGCTCTGAATTTACACAAAATTTATATTTTGTGCAAGATCAATGATCTCTGGAAGCCAGGAAAACCGCTAATTTTCGTAAATTTTCGGTTTTTTCGAAACAAATTAGCGCGGCGCAGGCGGTTTCCGTCTCCGCGTCTATCCGTTTTTTACACGCTTCCAACCCATAAAGTCGGACAAAGGTATTCTTTTCCCCATCCACTCCAACGGCTTTTCCAAGCTTCTCCGCATCACCGATCACGTCCAAAACGTCGTCCCGAATCTGAAAAGCAAGGCCGATTCCGTCGGCGTAGCGCCGGGCAGCGGAACGCTGCTCCAAAGTGCCTCCGGCGCAGATAACGCCCATTTCACAGGCGGCGCGAATCAGGCCGCCTGTCTTTTTGGTTTGGATGTCCAGAACTTCGGTCTCCGTCAATTCCCGCTCTTCGGAAAGAATATCCAGCACCTGGCCCCCCACCATACCGTAAGAGCCCGCGTTTTCAGACAACACCCGAACGCAGGCCGCAGCCCGATCCGCCGCCAGGCCGGAGCTTGTCAGGACTCCAAAGGCATCGGTGAGCAGGCCGTCTCCCGCCAGGATAGCCATGGCCTCTCCGTAAACCTTGTGGTTGGTCAGACGGCCCCGGCGATAATCGTCGTTGTCCATGGCGGGCAGATCGTCGTGAATCAAGCTGTAGGTGTGGATCAATTCAATGGCCACAGCAGCAGGGTCGGCGTCAGATTCGCTGCCGCCGCAGGCGGCGCAGAACTGGTAAGCCAGGAAGGGCCGCAGCCGCTTGCCTCCGGCCAGCAGACTGTAATCCATGGCCTGAAACAGCTTTTCCTGGGGTTCGCCGTGGTGCGCATAGCGCTCTGCCAGCAGGGCTTCAAACCGGGCGTTGGAAGCCGCCCAGGTTTCAGCTAGGTTCATCATCCGCGAAGGGCACCTCCTGTAAGCTCCCGTCGGAGCCTTTGGTCAGCTTGACGATCTCCAGCTCCGCTTCGTCCAGGAGCTTCCCGCAGTTCCCCGCCAGGGCTGTCCCCTCCTGGAAAAGCTGCATCGCCTCTTCCAACGGGACGGAACCGTCCTCCAGTCGGCGGACAATCTCCTCCAGCCGGGTCATATTGGCTTCAAAGGTTTTGGATTTTTGTTTCGGCATTGTGCTCTCCTTCCACTGCTGTTCGAACTGTTCCATCCCGGAACGAAATTAAAAGGCTCTCTTTTCCCAGCGCAGCGGCTGCGGACGTAACAAGGCTTCCCTGTTCATCGGCCACCGTAGCGTAGCCCCTGCTTAAAACCTTCAGGGGGCTCATAGCGTCCAGGGAAGCTGCCAGGCGGGTCAGTTCGTTGCGCTGGGTATGGACCAGATTGTTTTGGGCGTTTACCAGTTCATGCAATGCAACGTCAAGATATTGCCGCCGGTCTCGGATCAGGGTTTCCGGGTCCTTCAGTGCCGGGCTGGACCGCAGGGCGTCCAGGCGGCTTCTGGCAAGCTGCGCTTTCCGCTGCAGGGCCGCCGCCAACTGCTTTTGCAGGGCGGAAAGCTGCGCCCGCAGCTCCTCCTGATCGGGTACGGCCAGCTCTGCCGCGTTGGAAGGGGTAGCGGCACGCAAGTCTGCCACAAAGTCGGAGATTGTCACATCGGGCTCATGGCCCACGGCGGAAATAACCGGGATTTCCGAGGCATAAATCGCCCGTGCCACCGGCTCTTCATTGAAGGCCCAGAGGTCCTCCACAGAACCGCCGCCCCGCCCGACAATCAGCAAATCGCAGAGCGCTTCCCGGTTGGCATAGGCAATCGCCCGCGCAATCTCCCCTGCCGCTGCCTCCCCCTGGACCCTTACGGGAAGAAGGATCACCTTGGTCAGGGGATAGCGTTTGCCCAGGATGCGGAGCATATCGTGTACCGCAGCCCCTGCGGGGGAAGTCACCACGCCGATTCGGTGCGGATAATTCGGCAAGGTTTTTTTGTGCGCCTGGTCAAACAGGCCCTCTTCAAACAGGCGCTGCTTGCGCTGGTCGAAGGCCATTTGCAGGTCACCCGCTCCGTCCGGAATCAGGCGGGAGCAGTAGAGCTGATAGGCGCCGTCCCGGAGAAATACGGAAACCTTCCCCACCGCCAGCACAGACATACCGTTCTGGGGCTTGAATCGAAGCGACATGGCGTTTCCCTTGAACATGACGCAGCGAAGAGAACCCTCCGCATCCTTCAGAGTAAAATAATGGTGGCCGGACGAGTAGAGCTTGTAATTGCTGATCTCGCCCCGGACACAGACGTTTTGCAGGGCCGGAACGTTGTCAAAGGCGGCCTTGATCAGATTGTTCAGTTGTGTAACGGAGAAAATCTGTTGTTCGTTGATCATGGTTCATTGATTGCTCGACGCTGCAAGCCAGGTCAGAACGGCGATCCCCATGGCGTTGTCCGTAGAGTATTGGGGTGCGCCGAAAATGGCTTCCGGCATTGACTTGCGAAGCATGGAATTGGAGGCGACGCCGCCGGAAAAGAGAACGGGGAGATTCCGTTCTTTCCGGGCATTTTTGGTTGCCTTTTTCACAGCCTCCACCACGGAGCGCAGAGCAAAGTACGCTGTCTCTGCCTCTGTGGCACCCTTTCGGCGGAAGGCTTCCACCTGGTTCTGTACACCGGAGAGAGAAAAGGAAGTGCCGTCGACCTTTACACGAAAAAACGACTTGTCCCTTGGCGCATCGGTATGTGCCGCTGCGGAACCCTGATCCTTGATTCCTGATCCTTGAGCCCCGATTCCGGATTCCCGCTCCGTCAGAGCGTCCAGGGCTTTCCCCGCTGGGAAAGCCAGACCAAGCAGCTGGCCTGTGCGGTCAATGAGCTGGCCCGCGGAAATGTCCGTGGTGCCGCCGATCTTTTCACAGTGAATCTCCCCCGCTGCGGTCGTCCGGACATGGAGCAGCTCTGTGGTGCCGCCGGAGAGGTGCCAGGCCAGGAAGTCGGAGCCCATAAGGTCCATTCTCCCCGCAGACCAGAGGACCGCCGCAACGTGGCCCTGCTGGTGGGAAAATTCGTACACGGGAATATGCAGCGCGGAAGCCAGGACTCTGGCCTGGGACTCCCCCGCCAGAAAGCAGGGCATATAAGAGCCCTCTACCGCCCGTGGGCGGGTGCTGACCCCGATTGCCCGAATCTGCAGCGGGTCCAGAGGCGCAAAGAGCCTGTCGGAAAGCTCCGGCAGGCGCTTTATATGAGAAAACAGGGCCTCCGATTGGCGAAGGCCCAATTCTCCTGCCTTCACCGGCAGCAACCGGGAGACGTTGTCCCCCGCTGCGCCGTCATAGGCTGCCACAGAGGAGGTATAGTTGCTGGTATCAAAGCCGAGACAGATCATTCCGTCGGCCCCCGATCCCGGGAGAAGCTCCCCAGGACCCCGTTGACAAAGGCAACCGTCTCGGGTTCTTCATACTTCTGGGCCAGCTTGACCGCCTCGTTAATGGCTACGTTCATGGGAACGTCCTCCACGTAGAGGGCCTCGTACATGGCAAGCTCCATGCAGGCCCGGGCCAGACGGGAGATTCGGCCCACATTCCAGCCGATGGAATACCTGGCAAGGTATTCCTCCAGCTCTGCCCGGTGCTCACAGACGCCCATCACTACGTCGGAAATGTACGCCCGCTGCTTCTGCCTGGGAAGCTCGGTATAAACTTCATTCTCCCCGGAGAGCAGGTCGTAGTAGGTTTCTTCAAATCGGGTCTCGATAACCGTCCTCGGGTCTTCATCGGTGCACTGCACCGCATAGATCAGATGGACGGCAATCTCCCTGGCGGCAGATCTCGTCATGCGCTGCGCTCCGCTCATCCCTGCTTGCCCATGGCAATGCCGGTGACGTTCACGTCCACGCGGCTGACCTCGAGACCGGTCATGGACTCAATGGCATTGGCCACGGCGTTCTGCACATTCTTGGCAATATCCACCACGGAGTGACCGTAGATCACCACCAGGCCGCAATCCACGGAAACGGTGTCTTCCCCCAGCTCCACGTGGATGTTCTTGCGGTCGTTGCGGACGCTGACAACTCCCTCCACATCCTTGACGGCGGCGGCGGAAATCGTCAGCAGCACATCCTCGTTGATATTGACGGTGCCTTTCTCCAGTTCCTCGGTCATGTAATCCTTATTTTCAGCCATGTTGGTTCCTCCTTTTGTGTGTAAAGCTATAGTTTTGTTCATTGTATCACAATTTGAAAAAAATACAACCGGTTTTTTCTAATTTACATCTATTATTCTTTCTAATTTACCTCAATAATCCGGATTTGCGGCAGTTCATAATCCGTCTGAGAGAGAATCACGTCCGTCAGAATGGCTACATCGGTCTCGGAGAGGCCCTGGGAGGCCACGGCCACGTCGATCCCGTCCTCCTTCATATAGGCCACGCAGTCCGAAAAGCCCTTGGAGATGATCAGGCTTTCGATGGACGCCTCCGACAGCGCCATCTTGACGATTCCCTCCAGCTGCAGGGTGCTGGCGCTCACGTCCTCGTTTTCCCCGGCATAGGAGATGGTCTCCTGCAGCAAGTGGACGGCGCTGTCCCGGCTTTCCTGCCTGCTCAACCGCATCTTGGCGAAGACCTGTTCCGCCGTCTGGGCTCCCGCTCTGGCATCCTCCGCGGCGGCCTCCGCGGCAGGGTCCTGCCCGGAAGCCAGTACAAGCGTGGCGTCGTCCATAATCTTTTCCGCGTCCAGGGTGGATACCAGATCCACCGCCCTGCGCTCCTCGTAGCGCCAGTTGAGATAGATGCCTCCGCAGACAAAGAACAGAATGGCCGCCACCAGGGCATTGCGTTTCCAGGATTTCATATTCATTCCCCTTTACTTCATTTTCACAACGGTGATCTGATCGGCCCCCAGTCCCAGGAGAGCCGCTACCGCAGCGGAGAGCTGATAGCGGACGCTGGGGTCCGCTCCGCCCTCAGCCACAACCAGCGCACCTTGAAAGACCGGATAGGCCGTGCTCACAACGGCTGGTTCATCGTATGCGCTTCCCCGCCCGATCATAACCGTCCGTTCTTCAGAAGACTGACTTTCCTTTTCTCCCTCCCGGCTGGAGCTGACAGAACGGTCCGTCTGATAGCGGGCAGCGGGGCCCATTTTCAGCGTCAGCATGACCTTGACCCGGCCGGCACCCTCCACCTGGCTCAAAAGCTCGGAGAGCTCCTGCTCCATTCTGGCGCGATAGTCTCCTTCCGAAAAGCCGCTTTCCGCTTCAGATGTCTCCGGGGACTCCGGGACAGCGGCTTCTTTCTGGTGCGCGGGTAAGAGCACCAGGAGGATTCCAATCAGCAAAATCAACGCCGGATACTTGTACCGATCCAGAATCGCGGGCAGCTTTGTCAGATATTCTCCGCAAATTTTCATCCGCCTACCCACCTCTGCTGCGCCGGAGGAAGAGACAGCTCCTGGGTCAGAATTTCAGCCAGCTTCCGCCGGCCTTCCTCTGTCCAAGTGCCCCGCAGGACAACCTGATCCGGCACAAAGATTCCTGCCTCCGCTTCCCTGGCCGTCACTGTGGAGGTGATCTGCATCCCAAGCTCCTCTCCTCTGGCATCGATCCAGTCAGCGGTCTGCTGCTCCACCAGGCCCCGGAGAAGGGCATCGTTTTTCTCCCGGGCAGCGGCTTCCCGCTCCGTGCGGGTCATGCCGGTGACAAGGTCCGGCAGTTGGCTCAAGTCTACCCGAAGCAAGGGCCGCACTGCGGTCAAAATCAGCAGACAGCCTCCGCAAAGCGTTACCACCCTGCCAGCCCGCTTGCCTCGCAGGAGGGCAGCTGTGAGGCTCACCAGAAAGGCGCAGAAAATAATGCGCAGAAAATAGGCTTTGATGGATGTCATGGGTTCACCGTCCGGATGCAGAGTATGAGGATCATCAGCGAGAGCAGGCAGGCGATTCCGGTGAGGGCCAGCATCAGGCCCATGGCTTGTGAGATTTTTTCCAGCAGCTGGCTCTGACTCCCCTTCCCAAACAGGCCGCTGAGTCCCGTCCCGAGCCGAAGCAGGAGGTATTGCAGGGCAATCCGGAGAAATGGGGCCAGAAAGATCCCGAACACCGCAAGCATCCCATAAAGCCCCACCCCGGTCCGAAGCAGGGAGGCGGCGCTGACCAGAGAAGCGGATGCCTCTGAAACGATATTTCCCACCACCGGGACCATCCCGGAAACAGCCGCCCGAACAGAACGCAGCTTCTGCCCGTCCACGGTTCCGGCGATTAAGCCTGTCATGGTGAGAATGGCGGAGTAAGCCCACATCAGAACCTTGACCCCGGTAACCAGGAACCACTTGACCATCTCCCGCAGTCTGCCCAGCTGTTCCAGCCCCATGGCGGACTCCGCCACGGCTAAAACCAGAAACAGGTACAGCAGAGGCACCAGCAGACCGGAGGTCAGCGACAGAAGCAGGTCAAAGAGCACCATACCCAGGCCGGAGACCGCCGAGGCTGAGAGTCTGCCGGAAAGAGCCATCAGTCCGGTCATACCAGGAATCAGCAGTTCCGTGTAGGTGTGCAGTTCCCGAATTGTTTCTGTCCCAAGGGCAATCATGGAGCCCAAGGGGCGAACGCAGGCCGCGGCAATGGTCAGCCCCCCCACCAGAGGGGCCGCCGCTTTCCCCTGGGGACTGTCCTCCAGAATCGCGCAGAACAGAGCCGCCGCCAGAACCAGACCAAGGGTACGCAGACCTTCGGCCAGTCCCAGCTCCCGAATACGGCCCAGGGTGCTGCCCAGCAGGGCAAGCAGCCGTTCCCCCACGCCGGATACGGCTCCGTCGTAGGGACCGATTTGGTCTATCACCTGGGAAGAAAGCCCCTGTTCCGGGTCGATTCCCTCCTTCAGGGCTTCCGCCAGGTCCGAGGCCTCAACCCGGAGGGTCAAAAAAGCCAGTAAAACCGCAGCGGCAAACAGGCGCGTCAGGATCCTCATAGCAGTTCCTCAATCAGGGCCAGCACTGCCTGTACCAGCGGCAGGCTGACCACCAGGCAGAGCAGCCCGCCCCCCAGTTCCGCCAGCTTTGCCAGGGCGGACTGTCCCGCATCCGCGCAGACTGCAGAGGTCAGCTCTGTCAGAAGGCCCAGGCCCAGGCATTTCCACAGAGGCGCTGTGAGCCTGTCCTCCAGCTCCGCCCGGGAGGCCAGAGAGGAGGCCAGGGAAAGAACGGGCTCCAAATAAGAAAGCAACAGTCCGGCGCACAGGGCGCAAGCGCAGAGGGTCAGAACCAGACTCAGCTCCGGGTTTTGCTTTTTCAGTACCAGGGTCAGCAGAGCAGCGGTCAGCACCACGGCGGAAAGGCGAAAGGAGGTCTCCATCAAAAATGAAACAGCTCCTTGACCAGGGCAAAGAGATCGGCAATCTTTTCCACTACGATCATCAAAACCACCACAAGCCCTGCCAGGGTGGTCATGGTGGCCTGCTCCTCCCGACCGGAACGAACCAGCACCTGGTTCAAAATGGAAATGATGATTCCCACCGCTGCGATTTTAAAAATCAGATCAATATCCATCAGAGCACCAACACCAGCACAGCCGCCCCCGCCGTCAGGCCCAGCATTTGATAGGTCCTGCACCGGCCCTCCATCTGCCCGGACAGTTCCCCGGACAGGGCCGCCAGCTCGCTCTCCACCAATCGGAGTTGACCAAGCTGCCCCTCCCGATCAAAGCGCCCAAAGCCGTCAAACAGCCGCTCCAGCGCGGCAGCAGCGGATTCTGGCAAGTACACCCCCGCTTCCTCGCAGGCTCTTCGGGTCAGCCCCTCCGACGTAAAATCCGGTCTCTCCGCCTCCCGGGCCAGGATATCAAAGAACCGATGGACTGGCCCCGATCTGCCCTCCCCCGCCCGACGACAGAGGGGCGTAAAGGGGGTGGCGGCAAAGGAAATTTCACCGGCAATCAGCTCCAGCGCGACGGAGAGGTCCCGGAGCGTCTCATGGGTACGACGCAGTCTCTGGGCGGCATGAAAGCCCCCCCAGAGAGAAACGGTAAGAATCAGCCCCGCCCCGGCCAGCTTGCAGTAGTCCATCGTTCATCCTTTCACAGTCAATGCGCCGATTCGGATGAATCAGCGCAACATTTTCAAACACACGAATTTTCAAAAGCCGCCGGTACAGAGGCCGACTGGCAAGATCGGCAAAGCTGGCGGCATGGGCAGTGGCGAAAAAACGGATCCCGCAATAGGCCGCCCGATCCATGGCCGCCACGTCCTCGGCGGCGGTAATCTCGTCCAGGGCAATCCACTCCGGGGCCATGGACCGCAAGAGCAGTTCAATCCCCGCCGCCTTGGGAAAGCCCGTGAGGACGTCGGTGCGGCGGCCCACCGACAGCTGCGGGATTCCGTTTCGGCAGGCAGCCAGTTCTCCCCGCTCGTCCACCAGACCAACCCGTCTGCCAAGCCGATCTGCGGTCTGACGGACCAGGTCCCGAAGCACTGTGGTCTTACCCGCTCCGGGAGGACCGAGAATCAGGGTGGAGCCGGGATGGCTGCGGACAAAGCACATCACCGGATCGGCACAGCCTGTCCGTTCTCCGGCAAGTCGGAGGGCCAGGGACTGAAAGCCGCGGATGGTTTTTACCCTTCCGTCCTCCGCGGCGGCGGTCCCGCAGAGGCCCAGGCGATGTCCGCCGGACAGGGTCAAATAGCCCTTGCAGAGCTGCTCCTGCACCGCGTAGGCCGCATTTCCCGAGGCTCTGCGAACAATTTCCTCCAACAGCTCCGCAGAAACCTCCGGCAGCTCCGCTCCTTCCAATGCCAGCTCCCGCCCCTCCGTGATCCAGCCCGGCCTGTATCCGGTTCGGAGGCGCAGCTCCTCCACCTGGTTCCCCCGTTCCTCCAGAAGGCCGCGCACAGCCCTTCGAACAGGCTCCGGAAACAGGTCCGGAACAGCTTGCAATCGTTTGTCCAATGTTCATCACCTGGAACAGAATATGAGGCGGACAAAAAAATATGCCCCCTCTGAGCCGCACTTGCGGTTCAGAGGGGGCACAGAAAATGCTTACCTCAACGGCGAACCTTTCCGCCGTTAAACTTGTTCCACAGGGGTCCGGAGATGCAGACCGAGGAATAGCAGCCGCAGACAATGCCGATGCAGATGGGCAGCGCAAAGTTGCGGATGGAGCTGACGCCCAGAATCAGCAGCAGAACCATGACGATCAAAGTAGTCACAGTGGTGTTGATGGAACGGGTCATGGTATCCCAGATGGAGGCGTCCACGATCTCGCCGAAGCTGCCGGTCTTCATGGACTTGCGATTCTCGCGAATCCGGTCAAAGACCACGATGGTGGCGTTGATGGAATAGCCAAGAATTGTCAGTGCGGCAGCAATGAAGTTGATGTTGAAGGGAATGCGGAAAATCACATACATACTCAGCATCACCAGCAGATCATGTACCAAGGCGCAGATCGCGGCGATGCCGGATCGGAACTCAAACCGGAACGCGATATACACCAGAATCAGGATCACCGCCACCAGAGACGCGGTAAAAGCAGCCCTGGACAGGTCCTTGCCCACGGAAGCGGAAACACGCTCCACCTGATAGCCCTTTTCAATATCCACGTTATACTCTTCCGAAATTGCGTTCTGAATCTTCTCCACCTCGGCGTCAGACAGCTCCAGAGCCTTGATCCGCAGGCCGTTGGCCCCGGAAGAAGTCACGGAAGAGGGCTTCTTTCCGACAGCTTCCTCATAGACAGCGGCCGCATGGTCGGTGACGGACTTATCCACACTCACAGGGAGCTGGAATTCAAAGGTCGTTCCGCCCACAAAGTCAATGTCAAAGTTGAACAGGCCCGAGACGCCGCAAACCGTCAGAATCAAGCTCACCAGGCCCACGGAAATCATAATTAAAGAGATGATTCCGAAGAGCTTAAAATGTTTCGTAAAGGAGAATCCTCTGCATTTATCAATCATGTCAACGCCTCCCTTCTTACGCGCAGTAGAGCTTGAGATTGGTAATCTTCAAGCCCACGGCGGTCTTGAGCAGGAGCTTGGTCATCACCAGCATCACCAGCATGGACAGCGCCACGCCAATCAGCAGGGTCACAGCAAAGCCCAGGATCGTGCCGGAGCCCTGCCACAGCAGGACAAAGCCGGCAATCATGGTAGTCACGTTGGCGTCAATAATCGCCAACATGGCGCGCTTGTAGCCGGATTCAATGGCAAAGCGCAGGGTCTTGCCCAGGCGGAGCTCTTCCTTGACACGCTCAAAGATAATGACGTTCGCATCCACAGCCATACCCACCGTCAGGATGATACCGGCAATGCCGGGCAGGCTGAGGTTCACATGGAGCACGGAAATCGCGACAGCGAAAAGTGAGGCGTAGGTCACAAGGGCAATGCAGGAGATCACGCCCATGAGCCGGTAGACCACAATCATAAAGATCATAACCAGAATCAGGCCGATCAGGCCGGCCAGGAGGCTGGTGGAAAGGCTCTTCTCGCCCAGAGAAGCGCCAATGGTCTGCTGCTTGGCAGTAGTAAGCTCAAAGGGCAGGCGGCCGGCGGCAATAATCTTGGCCAGGTAACGGGCCTCTTCCTCGGCGCCGCTTTCCGCGCCGATGGTAATCACCACGGAATCGGTGTCCAGCGTGGAATTGACGTAGGGGGCGCTGATCTCCTCGTTGTCCATCTGAATGGCCAGATAGTTCTTGCCGTCTGTGCGGGCCAGAACCTTGACGGAAGCCTCATACAGCTTCTTCCGGCCCTCCGAGGTCAGATCCAGCCGAACGTGAGGACGGTTAATGCCGGTGGAGTCAGTGGGAGAATACTCATACTCCGCGTCATCAATGTCCGAACCGGTAAGCCAAACGGTACCGTCGGCATCCACAAAGTTGACCACAGCAGTGGCGCCTAAGTCCCGGACAGCCTTTTCGGGGTCTTCCACAGAAGGGATTTCCACCACAAGCCGACGCTCGCCGGAGATATAGCAGGAAGCCTCCGTGTAGCCCAGGGAGTCCAGTCGCTGCTGCAACATGGTTCGGGCAACTTCCATTCCATCAGACAGATTGCTCTCGTCGAAATCTTCGGGGATCACGGCCTCATAGGTGATCTCGGAGCCGCCGACCAGATCCAGGCCGAGGACAACACCTTCGGACACGGGCTCAATGATGTAAACTTTTTCCTTTTTGACTGCTGCCTTGTCGGTCGACGCCTCGCCGGTAGCAGACTCTCCGGTCGCTGTCTCATTGGTGCTTCCCTCGACAGGCGTTGTCTTGGTATAGCTGATGCCGTGAAGCGCTGTAAACAGCAGGCCCGCCACCACAAGGACGACGATCACAAGGGTGATTACGGATTTTTTCATTCTTCTTTCTTACCTCCTGAATGGATTACCACGGTATTATACATCAAACACCACAATCCGTCAATAAAAAAATCGGACGCCCTGAGGCGTCCGACATATTATTTTGCAACCGTCAGCGAGAGGCGCTCACGGTGTCCTTTTTCCCGCGGATCAATCCGAAAGCAGACAGAGCGCAGCCGCCCAAAAGGACAACGCCGGATGCGATGGACATCACCAGGTATCTGATCTGTGGATTTTCCACACTGCCGGGATTCTCACCTGCCACGACACGGTGCAGCAGCGTAAGGGCAAAAATCAGAGCACCCAACCCAACAATGGCAAGCGCGGCGCCGTAGACCACCATGGAGGTGTTCTTGTTGTAGGTGAAGCCCAGAAGCCGGGCGATTACAGGGGCCAGAATCACATTGATGCCGACCTCGATCAGGAAGTTCACGCCTACAAGGAACACAATGGCATAGGAGAAGGTGGATTTCGCACCGGTACCCTGGGACCACAAAGCAAGGGTTTCCCAGAAGAAAAGGCGGCAGCCAATCAGGAAGATACCGGTATTCACAAAGGGACAAACCAAAGCGGCAGCCACCACGGCGGCGTACTTGTTGAACTTTTCCAGAGCACGGTAAGTCAGACCGGAAACCAGACCCGCCAGAACGCCCTTGGCAATTACGGTCACAATGGTGCCCGCGATGCTGACCGCATAAAACGGAGCTGCGTCACCGGAGAGCAGGATGACCATGGCATTGACGAAGCCGAACCAGGCGCCGTACCAGACGCCCAGCAGGGCCGCACCGATGACAATGGGAACAAGGGCCAAATTGACGTTAAAGGTGCCGAATTTAATGGCGGTGCCCAGCAGAGCCAGAACCACCACAACGGCAGTCAGCATAGCTGCCAGAGTCAGCTTGCGAACCTGGTCCTTCCCGGTTTTGCGGCCATTGGAGCCGCCCGCGGATGTAGTTGCTTGAATCATTTTATTTCCTCCTGCTGCTGTTCCGCCCTGTCGTCGGATACAGCGCATGCGCAATATACCACACTTTCATTCGTTTGTAAAGAGCTTCGGCAGAAATTTTTCCTGGGCTGATGGATTCTTCGGGCTGGGCGCCTCAGAATGACAGACATGGAAAACTGCGCTCGACAAAAAAATCTCCGCCATTTCTGACGGAGATTTGTGATTTCCTAAATTGGAAGAAAATCAATAGCCTCTTCTCTTGTTCTTACGGGCAGCTTCGCTCTTCTGCTTCCGCTTCAGGCTGGGGCTGACGTAATGCTCACGCTTACGAACTTCCTGCTGGATGCCCGCCTTCTGGCAGCTCCGCTTGAAGCGCTTGAGCGCATTCTCCAAGGACTCGTTTTCCTTGACCTTGATTTCAGACATTGATTTCCCTCCCTCCGACACGACCGGTTCTCTCCAGGTCGCTTTCAGGGCCTTTTTCAAAAGGCGAGGTTATTATACAGGCCATTTTGTCAAATGTCAAGGGTTATTTCTTATTTTTTTGAATATTTTGGGTGCGCGACCGAAGCGGTCAGAAACTGTCACCGCCGGGCGCAAGGGGCTATGCGGCACACACAGACGGCGTTCGCTTCCTTCCCAGGAACAGAGAGACCCTGCGCCGAAGCCGGAGAAGCGCTGGTTTTTCAGATTTCATGTTTCTCTCCGCTCCGATACAGCGCCTTCCGTCTGTTTTCTATTTTGTCGACAATCGCGGCACCGCAAAACATCAAACACGGACCACTATTTGACAATCAGGTTCACCAGCTTATTGGGCACGGCGATGACTTTCATCACATTGCTGCCCGCCCGGGCGACAGCCTTTTGGACCCACTCGTCAGCCTGGGCGAAGGCGGCCAGCTCGTCGCGGCCGAGATCCGCCGGAGCCTGAATCGTGCCCTTGGTCTTGCCGTTGATCTGGACGGCAATCGTGAGCTCCTGATCCTTGCACTTGGCCTCGTCGTACTGGGGCCAGGCGGAGAGGGAGCAAAGGCCCTCAAAGCCCCTCATCTCCCAGAGCTCCTCTGCAATATGGGGGGCAAAGGGACTCACAAGCTGCAAGAGCGTCTTCAGCTCCGCCCGGTTGCAGCCCTTGTCTCCCAGCTGATTCACCAGGGTCATAAGCTGGGCCAGGGCCGTATTGGCTTTCAGCTGGTCAATGTCGGAGCTGACCTTTCGAATGGTCTTGTGCATCAAATTCTCATTGACCTTGGCGTACTCCGTTTCCTGATCCTCCACAGTCTCAGCCAGGGACCAAATCTTGTCCAGGAAGCGCTTGCAGCCCTTGACGGAGTTGGCAGCCCAGGCGGCAGGCTTCTCAAAGTCGCCGATGAACATGATATAGGTACGCATAGTATCCGCGCCGAACTCGTTGATGACGTCGGTGGGGTTGATGACGTTGCCCCGGGACTTGGACATCTTGATGCCGCCCTCGCCCAGGATCATGCCGTGGGAGGTGCGCTTGGCGTAGGGCTCCCGGGTGGGAACCACGCCGATATCGTAGAGGAACTTGTGCCAGAATCGGGAGTAGAGCAAGTGCAGGGTGGTATGCTCCATGCCGCCGTTATACCAGTCCACAGGGGTCCAGCGCTTCAGCGCCTCGGGAGAGGCCAGGGCGTTGTCGTTGTGGGGATCGGTATAGCGCAGGTAGTACCAGTTGGAGCCTGCCCACTGGGGCATGGTATCGGTCTCCCGGCGGGCAGGACCGCCGCACTGCGGGCAGGACACGTTAACCCACTCCAGGATGGAGGCCAGGGGGCTCTCGCCGTCGTCAGTGAGCTCATAGCTCTCCACCTCCGGCAGAAGCAGCGGCAGTTCCTTTTCGTCCAGGGGGACCATGCCGCACTTGGGGCAGTGGATGATGGGGATGGGCTCGCCCCAGTAGCGCTGCCGGGCAAAGACCCAGTCACGGAGCTTGAAATTCTTTTTGGCCTCGCCGATTCCCCGCTCCGCCAGCCAATCGATGATGGCTTTCTTGGCGTCGGCCACGGACAGGCCGTTGAGGAAGTCAGAGTTGACCAGGGTGCCGGTAGCTACGTCGGTGAAGGCAGCCTCCTCCACATTGCCGCCGGCGATGACCTCCACGATGGGAAGATTAAATTTCTTGGCAAATTCCCAGTCGCGGGTGTCATGGGCAGGAACAGCCATGATGGCGCCGGTACCGTAGGTAGCCAGAACGTAATCGGAGATAAAGATGGGAATCTCCTGACCGTTCACCGGGTTAATCCCCTTCACGCCCCCCAGGCAAACGCCGGTCTTGTCCTTGTTGAGCTCGGTGCGCTCCATGTCGGACTTGGAAGCGGCAAGGACCTGATAGGCCTTGACCTCTTCGGGGTTGGTCAGCTTGTCCATCCACTTTTTCACCAGAGCGTGCTCCGGAGAGAGAACCATATAGGTGGCGCCGAAGAGCGTATCGGGACGGGTGGTATAGACGGTGATATCGTCGCCCAGAGTGGTCTTAAAGTTCACCTGTGCGCCGTAGGAACGGCCGATCCAGTTGATCTGCTGGGCCTTCACCCGCTCGGGGAAGTTCACGTCCGCCAGATCGTCAATGAGCCGATCCGCATAGGCGGTGATGCGCATCATCCACTGGCTCTGCTCCTTCCGGATGACCGGAGCGCCGCAGCGCTCGCAGACGCCCTCCACTACCTCTTCGTTTGCCAGGACACACTTGCAGGAGGTGCACCAGTTGACGGGCATCTGGGTCTTGTAGGCCAGGCCCTTCTTGAACATCTGGAGGAAAATCCACTGGGTCCATTTGTAATACTTGGGGTCGGTGGTGTTAACCTCCCGGTCCCAGTCGAAGCTGTAGCCCAAAGCCTGGAGCTGCCCCCGGAAGACCCGCACGTTGCGCTCGGTGACCTCTCTGGGGTGGACGTGATTCTTAATGGCGTAGTTCTCCGTCGGCAGGCCGAAAGCGTCATACCCCATGGGGAACAGCACATGATAGCCCTGCATCCGCTTCTTTCGGGCGATGACGTCCATGGCGGTGTAGGGACGGGCGTGACCCACGTGAAGCCCCTGGCCGGAGGGGAAGGGGAACTCGATCAGGCCGTAGAACTTGGGCTTTTCGCTCACGTCCTCGGTGCGGTAAATTTTGTTTTCCATCCAGTAGCGCTGCCACTTGGATTCAATGGCGGTAAAATCGTATTTCATGCATCAATCCTCCAGAGGTACCGGTTTTGCATCGTTCCACATCCGCTCCAGGTCATAGAACTGGCGGGTCTCGTCGGTAAAGACGTGGCAGACCAGGGCGCCGAAATCCAGCAGCACCCAGGTCCCGCTGCGATGGCCTTCCCGATGCAGCAGGGGTTCGCCGCAGGCATCCACAGCCTCCTCTACGGCGTCGCACAGGGTATTGACATGGGTATTGGACGTACCGGTGCAAATCAGAAAGTACTCGGCCAAGGTTGTGACCTCGGTAACCTCCAGGAGCTTAATGCCGACGCCCTTCTTTTCTTCCATCGCCTTGGCGGCGGCGAGGGCGATTTCCTTTGTATTCATTCTATCATTCATTCCTTCCGTTGAAGTTGGGTTTTGGGGTCAGAAAATCTCTCCGATCACATCGGAGGCCACCGCGTAGAAGGTCATAGCTCCCAGCAGCAGGGAGATCAGCAGGATGAAAAGGCCCTTGATCCACCCGGGGACTCCCAGGGTATCCGCCTCGGCTACATCGTCGTAGTCCTCCTGCACGTCCTTCAGGGTTTCCGGGGTGATCCGCGCCGCGGGCCGGGAGGCAGGGGCGCTGCGGGGGCCCGAGGGAGGCGCAAAGGGAGAGGCAGACCGAGGCTTGGGCTTTTCCGTATCTCCAATCAGCGCGTGCAGCTCAGCCAGCAGATTATCATCATCCACAGCGTTGCGGGAGAAGCGCCCGGTAGACTCCTTCTTGGCCTTTTCCACGGCCTTTGCCATGGAGGCATAGGAAACGGCGCTGATCGGCTCATCCTTGGCTTTCTCTTTTGCAGGCTCATTCTCCGTTTCAGCGGCCTTTTCAGCTTCCTTTACGGCGGGGAGTACCTTGGTCTCACCGGAAAGCGCTTCTTTTTCGTTCTCCCTGGCAAAAGGGGAAACGCTGTCAGTTTTTTCTTTTTGGGGAATGTCCAGCACCGCTTCCAGTTCCCGAAGCAGGGCGTCGGTTTCCAAGTCCCGGTCCGAAGTCCCGGGGTTCTCCGTCACAGTTCCGGAATCCCGTCCATCAGGCATATACAGTTTATTGTTTCCAAAGAGTTTCACAGGCTCAGACTCCTCTCGGTATTGTTTCGGTAGTAATTCCAGGCGGAAAGTGAATCAGGGTCCAGGGGGCAATTCTGTTTGCGGACGTGGGCAACCGCCTGATCCAGGCCTTGGAATATTGCAGCGTCCAGGTCCTTCCAAACCAGGTCCCGCAGAATCTCTACGCCGGGGAAGCAGCGGTTGGGCTCCATATAGTCCGCGATGTAAATAATTTTTTCCAACAGCGTCATCCCCGCCCGCCCGGTGGTATGCCACCAAATGGCGTTAACGACATCTTCCGACTCTCCAAAAATCTCCCGGGCAACGACGGCGCCGGTTTTGGCGTGAAGGAGTTTCGGGTTCTCCCGTTGGAGTTTGGACAGCATCATACCATATCTGGCACACAAATGCAACTGTTCCTTTCCCCGCAGCGCCTTGGTAATATCATGAAGAATGCCGCTTCTGCGGGCCAGGTCCGGGTCCGCGCCCCAGCGCTCAGCCAGGGCCGCCGCCGTGTCGGCGGTTCCCAGCACATGGGAACGTCTGCCCTCGTCATGCAGGGAAAGGGATATCTCCCGCATCTGTTCATAGGGCAGCCCCTTCAAATCCGCACCGCACAGATACCAGCCCTTCTGCCGGATCATCTCTACCACGGCCGGGTGCAGGCTGTCCGGGGCGTCAAAAGCAAGGTAACGGCGGACAGTGGAGGATGATATCTGCTCGCAGCGGTTCTCCACCTCGATCACCTTCGCTCCAAGCTCCCGCCGCAGCCGCTCCGCTTCCAGCACGACGCTGTCCCAGGTAGCGGTCTTGTCGTCCCGGTGCATCACCGCCAGGGCGGCCATGGAAATAATCCGTTCCGGCTCCCGCCAGGTGGAAAAGGACAGGAACATATCCGTCCCCATAACCAAAATCAGCTCGTCCTCCGGGTATTGCGCCCGCAGCGCAGCCAGAGTATCGACGGTGTAGCTCTTCCCTTCCCGGCGAATCTCTATGTCGCAGATTTCAGCGCCGATTATCCCCCCAAAGGCGACCCGGCAAAGGGCCAGCCGTTCCTCCGGTGTGGGAGAGCCGGCCGCCAATGTCTTATGGGGCGGATTGGCGGCGGGCACGATCAAAAGCCGATCCAGATTCAGGTTCCTGATCAGCTCCGCCGCGGCAAGAGCATGGCCGGTATGGGGCGGATTGAAGCTGCCGCCGTAGACGCCGAGCCTCATTTCTCGCCGTCCTGTTCCGCACGACGGCGCTGCTTGGCTAATTCTATGGCCGTCTGTTTGAAATACTCGTTTTTGCGCTCCCGTTCGGCCTTTGCCGCCGCCCGTCGCTTCTGGGCGCCGGCCCGCACGGGATTGACCTTGATCTTCGCCTTTGCGGTGCCGGTCTTCTTTGCCAGGGTCTCGGAGTGACGCCAGACGACAAACTTGTTGCCCACACATTGGATTCCCTCCGCATGGAGGGCCTCGCAGAGCTGATCGCTGACCTCCCGGGCGGACATAAGGGCGGTTTCCAAAACCTTTCCCTTCACCAGTTCCCGGGCCTCCAGCTGTCGATCCAGTTCCTCCACCAGAGCGTCGGTGACGCCCTCTTTGCCTACCATCAGCGTGGTATCCAGCTCATTGGCCTTGGCGCGAAGCTCGGCGCGCTGTTTACTCGTAATCATTTTTGTCCCTCCAGCATCTGTTCCAGTCGAAGCAATGCGTTCGCGCGGTGAGAGATTATGTTTTTCCGGTCCGCACCCATTTGCGCAAAGGTGCAGCCCTGGCTGGGAATGTAGAAGACGGGATCGTAGCCGAAGCCGTCCTCCCCACTGGGTTCAAAGGCGATCATTCCCTCGCAGGTCCCCCGGGCCACCAGCTTGCGGCCGTCTGGGTAGAGCAGGGTAATGACACACACAAATCGGGCGGTACGCTCCTCGGAGCGGATTCCCCGCATATTTTTCAGCAGATAGTTCAGCCGATCCCGATCGGTGACGCAGTCCGGAGCGCCGTATCGGGCGGAAAAGATGCCCGGCGCCCCCCCCAGCACATCCACGCAGAGGCCGGAGTCGTCCGCGATGGCAGGCATTCCGGTGGCCTCCATGACAGCCTTGGCCTTGAGGAGGGAATTCTCCTCGAAGGTGGTGCCGGTTTCATCCACATCCACATGGACGCCCAGGTCGGATTGGAGCACCAGCTCCATGTCATACTGGGCCAGAATCGCTTGAATTTCCGTCAGCTTGTGACGGTTTTGAGAGGCAAGAACGACCTTCATAGGCGCACATACCTCCTGAGCAGCTCGCAGAGCTCCGCGTTTCCCTTTCGGCACAGGTCCAGCAGCGCATTCTGTTCTTCCCGGGTATAGGGTCTGGCCTCGCCGGTGGATTGAAGCTCCACAATTCGGCCGTCGTCGGTCATAACGCAGTTCATGTCCACCATCGCCCGGCTGTCTTCCTCATAGCAGAGGTCCAGCATGGGAGTATTGTCCACAATACCGGCGGAAATTCCGCTCACGTAATCATTCAGGGGGATGGATTCCAGCTCTCCTCGCTCTACGAGTCGCTGCATGGCCAGCGCCAGCGCCAGAAAACCGCCTGTGATGGAAGCCGTCCTGGTACCGCCGTCTCCCTGGAGCACGTCGCAGTCAATGATGAACGTCCGCTCGCCCAGGGCGGAGAGGTTTGCCGCACTGCGGAGGCTGCGGCCGATGAGCCGCTGAATCTCCGCGCTCCGGGAGGCCAGCTTCAGCTTGGTGATATCACGCTTGGAACGCTCCCGATTTGCCCGGGGCAGCATGGAATATTCCGCGGTAATCCAGCCTCCCTGCTTCACATGAGGCGGGACCTTGTCCTCCACGGAGGCGTTGCAGAGGACCACCGTGTTGCCCATTTCAATCAGGCAGGAGCCCTCGGCAAATTTTGTAAAATTGGGAGTAAGCTTTACCGGCCGGAGTTGGTCCAGCTTTCGTCCGTCGATACGAATCATATCAGTAACCTCAAATCAACGCTTCTACAAACTCACGGCTCTGGAAAGGCATGAGATCGTCGATGCCCTCTCCTACGCCGATATACTTCACGGGAATTTGCAGGCTGTCCGCCACGGCGATGACAATGCCGCCCTTGGCTGTGCCGTCCAGCTTGGTCAGGACGATGCCGGTGACGCCGGCGATCTGCTGGAACTGTCGGGCCTGGGTCAAGCCGTTCTGTCCGGTAGTGCCGTCCAGAACCAGCAGGACTTCCTTGTTGGCGTCGGGCAGTTCCCGGTCAATCACCCGGCTGATTTTGCCCAGCTCATTCATCAGGTTCGCCTTGTTGTGGAGGCGTCCGGCTGTGTCGCAGATAATGACGTCCACATTCCGGGCCTTGGCGGCGGTAATGCCGTCGAACACCACGGAGGCAGGGTCTGCGCCCTCATGCTGACGGACAATCTCCACGCCGGCCCGATCCGCCCAAATCTCCAGCTGATCTGCGGCGGCAGCCCGGAAGGTGTCCGCCGCGCAGAGCAGAACCCGCTTTCCCTCCTCGGCCAGCTGGTTGGCCAGCTTGCCGATGGTGGTGGTCTTGCCCACGCCGTTCACGCCGATCACCAGGATCACAGAAGGCTTCGTGCCAATGTTCAGCTTCGAGTCGCCCACGTTCAGAATGTCCGTCAAAATGTCCGCCAGGGCGTCCCGCACCTTGGCAGGGGTGACGAGCATCTTCTCATAGGCGGAGGCTCGCAGCTGCTCTACCGCCCTGGAGGCAATGTCCACACCCAGGTCGGCCAGGATCAGGCGTTCTTCCAGTTCATCATAGAACTCGTCGTCCACCTCGTATTCCCCGGCAAAGAGTCCGCTGAGGGCTGTTCTTGTTTTGCTGAGTCCATTTTTGATCTTTTCGAAAAATCCCATTATATTATCCTTTCCAGAACGGTAAATCTCAATTCTCAGTGCTCAATTCTGGGTTAAGCCCAGCTCTTTTTCCAGCTCGTCCAGATTCAGGTGCAAAATTTTGGATACGCCCTGCTCCTGCATGGTCACGCCGAAGAGGGTGTCCGCCTCCTCCATGGTGCCTCGGCGGTGGGTGATGACAATGAACTGGGTCTTGGCGCAGAGCTGACGCAGGTAGTTGGAGAAGCGCTCCACATTCCGGTCGTCCAGGGCGGCGTCAATCTCGTCCAGCATACAGAAAGAGGTGGGCCGAACCTTCAAGATGGAGAAATACAGGGCGATGGCCACAAAGGCTTTTTCGCCGCCAGACAGCAGGGTGATGGTTTTCAGCTGCTTGCCGGGAGGCTGAACCTTGATCTCGATGCCGCAGACCAAAGGATCGTTGGGATCCTCCAGCTCCAGGGAAGCCCGGCCGCCGCCGAACATCTCCACGAAGGTCTCGCCGAAATAGCGGTTGATTCGGGTAAATTCTCCCACAAATATTTCTGTCATTTGTCTGGTGATATCCCGGATGATGCCCTCCAGGTCCCGCTTGGACTGCAGGACGTCGTCCCGCTGGCCGGACAGGTAGGTGTAGCGCTCGTTGACCCGCTCGAATTCCTCAATGGCCCCCAGGTTCGGGGTGCCGAGGCCATGGAGCTTCCGGCGCAGTTCCGCCACCTTGCGATTGGCCGCGGCCACGGATTCCAGAACGGCCGCCTGCGCCGGAGCGGTGGAGGGCGTCAGCTCGTAGGTATCCCAGAGCTTGTCCACAATCTGCTTCTCTTCCAGATGGGAGGTATTTTTCTTTGCCTCGAGACGGGCGCATTCCCGCTCCAGGTCGATGATGTCCCTGGTCTTCTGCTGGGCGTCCCGTTCGGCGGCGGTGCGCTGGGCTTCCAGCTCGTTCCGGTGCTCCAGGGCCTCCCGGTGGGCAGTGCGCAGAACCTCCGTCTTGGCAGTCTGCTCATTCAGAAGGTTTTTGTTCTCCTCGATCCGATCCTCCAGCGTCCGCATTTGGGCCTCCAGATCGTCGATGAGCTCCTGCTTCTGGCTCCGGTCACCTTCCATGGCGGCAGCCAGTTCCTCCAGTCGGCGGAGGTTTTCCATGGCGGTGAGCTTTTCGGCGTTCAGGCCGGCCACCGCCATTTTCTTTTCGGTCAGCTCGTCGGTCAGGCCGCTTCCCTCCTGGCTCAGGGCGTCCTGATCCAGGGAAAGGGCGTCGATGGAGGCGGCCAGTTCCTTTTCTCTGGCGTCCAGAGTTTCGCAGTCCCGCTCCAGAGCCTCCTGGCGGCGCTCGTCGGTCTTGATCTGGGCAGTCAGGGTATCGATCTCCCGCTGATTGCCCGCACCGGCCTGACAGATGGCGTCATAGAGTACGCCGTATTGCTTTTCCTCGCCCTCCAGGCGAAGAATCTGGTCTTCAAATTCACGCAGCTTTCCCTGGATCGTGGTCTGCTCAAAGCCCACCAGGTCCCGCTGGCGGTTGGCCTCGGCGCTCTGCCGGGCCAGGTCCTCCTTTTGGGCGGACAGCTTGGCAATCTGGGCTTCCAGGCGGCTGATCTCATTGGCCCGGGACAGGACGCCCGCGGACTTGCTGACGCTGCCGCCGGTCATGGAACCACCGGCATTCATCACCTGACCGTCCAGGGTGACGATCTTAAAGCGGTTTTTGAAGCGGCGGGCCATGGCAATGGCGTCGTCCAGATTTTCCGTAATGACGGTGCGGCCCAGGAGGTTCTCCACAACGGGACGGTAACGATCCTCGCAGCGGACCAGGGCGGAAGCAATCCCTACAAAGCCCCGGCAGTCCTCGACGCCCTTTTCCTGGAGGGTGCGGCTCTCCATGGCGGAAATGGGCAGGAAGGTCGCCCGGCCCACGTCCCGCAGCTTCAGCTGCTGGATGGCCTGCTTGGCGTCCTCCTCAGCGGAGACCACCACGTGCTGCATGGCGCTGCCCAGGGCAATTTCCATTGCCACAGAGAAGCGGTCCTCGGTCTGGATCAGACGGGAAACCGGTCCGTGGATATTCCGCAGACTGCCGGCCTCCGCCTGCTGCATCACAAATTTGACCGCCTTGGAATAGCCCTCATATTCCCGTTCCATTTCCCGGAACAGATGGAGCCGGGAGTTTGCGGTGTCCAGCCGGACCCCGCAATCCTGAAGCTCCTGCCGAAGCTGCTCAGCTTTCTCTTCCCGGGCCTTCTGGCGCAGCGCATAACCTGCCAGAGAGTTTTTGCAGCTTGCGGCCTCCTCCCTGGCCTCGGAAAGGGCTTTCCGGCAGGCAGAGAGTTTCTCCTCGGTCTCGGTCTTCCGGCGCAAGGAGGCGTCCCGGTCGGCGCAGAGCTCCCGCTTCCGATCCCGGCTCCGGTCCAAAGCCTCCGTTAGCGCGGAGATATCCGCCCGCTTGGCGGCCAGGTCCGCCACACAGGCGGCATGGCGGTTGCGCAGCTCCAGATAGCTGCGGTTCATACCCTCGGAGGAGGCGGTCAGCTCGTCCAGCTCTTTGCGAACCTCCGCAAGGCGCAGCTCCAGGTCCCGGGTCTCCAGGTCGATGGCGCCCAGGCGCTCCCGGCGCTCCTGAATCTGACTCCGCAGGTCGCTGCGGCGTCCGTCCTCGTCGGAAAGCTCCTGACGCAGTCTGGACAGGTTTTCCGCGGCGTTGCGCTTCTCCCCTTCCAGCACGTCGGCCCGTCCGGCAATCCGCTGAATCTCGGCTTCCGCTTCTGAAATCCGCTCCCGGCGGGATTCCGTCTCCGCGTCCCGGTCCCGAAGCTCCGTGTTCAGAGCCTCAGAACGGCGGTACAGCGCCTCCTGGTTTTCATGCTCCTGATTCAGGATAAAGGCCGCGGCGTTGTAGTCCTCCTCCGCCTTTTGGGCGGCGGCGGCCAGGCTTTCCAGACTGTGAAGCCAGAGGGCTACCTCCTGCCCCTTGAGCTCGTCCCGCAGGGCCAGATATTTCTTTGCCTTCTCGGACTGCTCCCGCAGGGGGCCCACCTGGAGCTCCAGCTCGGAAATCTTGTCGTTGATGCGCAGCAGATTATCCTCCGTGCGCTCCAGACGGCGCTCCGTCTCCTCCTTGCGGTGGCGATATTTGGAGATGCCCGCCGCTTCCTCGAAGATCTCCCGGCGATCCGTGCTCTTGACGGAGAGAATCTCGTCGATCCGGCCCTGGGAAATGTTGGAATAGCCCTCCTTGCCCAAGCCGGTATCCATGAACAGCTCGTTCACGTCCCGGAGGCGGACGGATTGCTTATTGATATAAAATTCGTTTTCGCCGGACCGATAGAAGCGCCGGGTAACCATGACCTCGTCGCTGTCAATGGCAAAATACCGGTCGGCATTGTCAAAGACCAGGCTTGCTTCCGCGAAGCCCAGCTGGGGCCTTTTGAGGGTGCCGCCAAAAATCACGTCCTCCATCTTGACGCCCCGGAGAGACTTGGAGCTCTGCTCGCCCATGACCCAGCGAATGGCGTCGGAGATATTGGATTTGCCGGAGCCGTTGGGGCCCACAATGGCTGTGATGGCGCCGTCGAACTGGAGCCGGATTTTGTCCGGGAAGCTCTTAAACCCCTGAAGATCAAGTGATTTGAGATACACAGATAGACTCCTACTCATAGAAATTCACTATATTATAGCAGAATTCCCTTTGTATTGCAAGATTGGAATCTGGGTTTTTGCGGAAAATAGGTGAAAAATCTTTCGAGCACTGCTTTCCGACGCTTTCGCTTGATTTGTCCCTGACACCGAGGTATAATACACAGCAATGAACACAATCATCCCCAAGGAGGCGGTCTTCCATGGAGCAGGAAACCAAAGAACGCATTATCGCGGCACGGCACAGTCTGTCCGCCTGCGCGGAGCTCTCCGGCCAGGAGCTGCGAACCCGGGCGTTTATCAAGAACTTTTTGCAGGAGCACTGCTCCCTGCAAGTCATAGACAGGGGCTCCTGGCTCTACGCCAGACACGACGAAGGCGCGGAGCAAACAATCGTCGTTCGGGCAGACCACGACGCAGTTCCCACCCCCTGCGGTCCACGGCACCTCTGCGGCCACGACGGCCATACGGCAGCCCTGCTGGGGCTGGCCCTGCTGCTGGAGGGGAAAACGGTCGGAAAGAACGTGATTCTCCTGTTTCAGCACGCCGAGGAAACCGGCGCAGGCGGGGCGGATTGCTGTGAATTGTTCGCTCTGGAGGGGCTGACACGGGAAAACGCCAAGATTATCGGCTGTCACAACATTCCCGGGGAGCCTCTGGGCACCGCCCTCTTCCGACGGGGTACCTTCGCCTGTGCCTCCTGCGGCCTGGATGTGGAGCTGGTGGGGACTCCCACCCACGCCGCCTATCCGGAAAACGGCGTAAACCCCTCCGCCGCAGCGGCACGGCTGGCTCTGGAGCTTCCCGCCATCGCCGCCAAGACTGCGGAAGAATACCACTGCATGGCCCTGGCTACCGTCGTTGGCATGCGTTCGGGGGAACGCGCCTTTGGGGTGGCTGCCTCGTCTGCCAGCTTATGGGTAACGCTCCGGGCTGAAAAAGAGGCAGCCTTCAGGGCGCTGAACGCCCGGGCGGACAAAGCAGTGGGAAGCGCCGCAAACGCAGAGGGGCTGCGCTGCACCGTGAACCGTGAGGACCTCTTCCCGGCCACGGAGAACCACGATGATCTGCAAGATACCCTGGAAGCCGCCTGCAAGGCAAACAGCCTATCCTACAAATATCTGGACGTCCCCTTCCGCTGGTCCGAGGACTTTGGCCACTATGGGCAGCATATCCCGGCCTGCTTCTTCGGCGTGGGTGCAGGACTCGATACGCCGCCATTGCATACAGAATCCTACGCCTATCCCGACAAGCTGGCCCCAATCACCGCGGAATTGTTCCTGACTTTTCTGCTTTCCCTCTGATTTCAGCAAAAACAGCCCTCGGGGCCCCTCCGCAGGGAATGTGCTTTGCGGCCGGTATTTACCGGCTAAGGAGCGCAGGAAGCCGGCGTGACCCTTGTTGGTCACGCCGGCTTTGTCACACTGTTCCGGATTTCGAGGTCAAAAATCCGATGCTCGTTATCACCGTGGACAGCGTTGCAGACGCCAAAGGCTTCCCCGCAGGGAAAAGGTTTTTTCTGCCCCTCCGCAGTCTCTCGGCAAGACGGAAATCTACGTATCTATACGGATTATCTTTGTCATTGCCTTATTTCTATAAACCAGGTCTTCTCTCGATGTAAAACCTAATCTCTCCCAGAAGGCATTTCCATCCTTGTTTTTCGCAAACACAACCAGTGCAGCCTTGTGGATGCCCAAGGCCTTTAACGCTCCCATCGCAGTGTGAACAAGAGACGTCCCTATCCCCTGATTTCTACATTCAGGACGGACCGCGGTATGATAAATGTATCCTCTTCTTCCGTCATTCCCTGCCAAAATTACTCCGACTAACGTTTGCCCTTCTTCCGCGACAAAGCACGTCTCCGGATTCCTGTTCAGAAACTTTGCTATTCCGTCCTTTGAATCATCGAGATTGTTTAATCCCATTCCCACACAAGACATCCACAAGTCATATACTCTGTCATAATCATCAATTACCATTTTTCGAATCATCATAGACGCCTCTGGAACCTCCGATTGATTAGAATCATCTTGCCGTTCCCTTTCCGCATGGTCAATCGCAGCGAAATATGTGAGGGCCGCTATTGGGCTGCCTCTGCATTACGTCAAAAAGCGTGAAGGCAACGCTTGCTTACGAAGCAGCGCCATCGGGCTGTTTTTGCCGAAACGACAAACGCTTTCACCGTTTATGAACGAACTCGGCAATGACCCGCTCGACTCGTTCATCGCGCAGAAGGTCCCCCTTGATACTGCTTTTCCCGTACTGCTTCGGAGATAAAAACAGGGCTTCCACCGTTTCATCGGATTGATAGGACAGGGCCTTTCGGAAGTTTTCTTCCTCTGTGTTGCTGACAACAATCGCCCGCTTGGGGACCTTTTCATACCGCTCCAGCAAATCAGGACGGCTCTGGAACCAGCACTGGCTCCTTTCGTTGAAGATGAAGAAGTTTGCGCAGGGATAATCGCAGTAATTGGGAAGCACAAAATATGTCAAGTCGCTTTGCGTCACAGCTTCCAAGAGCACTGCTTCCTCGTCGGAACGATACGGACAGCTGTCTGCTGACGAGAAGCACTCGTATCCGCATGCGCCGCAGCCCTGGAGCCGGAAGGTTGAAAAGTCGAACAAAACCGCGTCCTCAGACAGACGATGAATCAGTTTCCCGATTTGTGCGCAGTTTCCATTTGGTCTGGAGCTGAAAGAGAGAATACAAGTACGCATTCCAATCACCCTGTTGAACTTCGGAAGAAAAACAAAACAAGCTGTTCTTCCACCCCGCTGATTGCTGTTTCATTGATCCGTCGATCAATGGTTCAGGCGTTGACGTTCCATCCGTTTTCCCGTCAAATTTTTTTGCGAATCGTCAAAATGTTGCAGTCCGCCTCCCGGCGATACTCCATCCCGTCCATGGTCCTTTTCACCAGGAAGATACCAAGACCGCCAACCTTTCTGTCCTCAGCGGAAAGAGACACGTCCGGGTCGGCCTTTTGCAGGGGATCGAAGGGAATGCCCCGGTCAATAAAGGTGACAGACACGGTCCTGGCTGCGGCGTCAAATTCCAGCCGGACAGTCACGTCTCCGGAAGCCGGCGCGTAGGCATAATTTGCAATGTTGGAAAACAGCTCGTCCACTGCCAGATCAATCTGTATCTGCGCCTTCATCGGACAGCCAAAGCCCTCCAGCCACGCATCCACCGTCTCGGTTATCTCCCGAAGCTGCCGGATGCTCGCCTGCGTAGTCCACTCCTTCATCAATCCATCACCCCTTCATTCATCCGCGGTTCATCCCGATTCGAAAATCCTGTCGCGGAGGCGGCAGGATTTTCCTTACAGATAAGCCCGGGAAATGATCAGTAGGTAAACGATACACGCACCTGTTCGTCCTCTGACACCCACGCAAACTGCGTATTATGACGTTTGTAAACGGTGTCGTTGTGCTTAAAGCTCTGCTCATCGGGGCACACGCTGAATTTCGCGTTCCTCAGCTCCAAATAGTAGGCGGATTTTTTGTTCAGGATCGTCCTGTCAATCGTCTTTCTCCAGGAATCATCCAGCACATCTCCCCGGTAAGCCTCCATCAGCTCGTACAGGCTGAACTCCGGACGGCGGGGAACGAACACCTCCGGCACCTTATATTCGCCCTCTTCACTGAGCGCCACGTTAAAGTTGAAGAAAAAGCTCCCCATCAGCATTCTCTTCTTGCGCTTCAGACGCAGAAGCACTACAATAGCGGCAATCACCGCCAGCAGGATGAACAGCGGGATCAGCGGATTGAGGACCTTCAGATCGCCGGTCAGGTCGACCTCAGTGCCGTCCGCCAGAATGCCCTTGAAGCGAATCTCACCGGAACCGGTGCGCAAGCTCTTCAACTTGATGATTGTACCGTCAACTTCAAATTCCGCTAACCCGTTTTCTCCGTCGACAGACTCAAGCTCTCGCAGCCCTTTTCCAAACTGCTCCGCCAAATCAACCGTCTTGGAAAACCATTTCCAAGCGTAAATCGTACCAAAGTCCTTTTCCTCATTGGGACCTGTCCAAACCTCCGGAATCTCCAGTGTTCCGGTACAGCTCCGGACAAAATATCCGTCTGAAACGCTGGCGGTAACCGTATAGGTCCGGGCAGGCTCAACCTCGAAGGAAGCCTTCAGGCGGAATTCATCCAAGTTAAAGGTCAGGTCTTTGGAAAGGCTCTCTCCGTCATCGCCGCTTTTTGTAATAACAACGCCTTTGCTCGTCAGAGAATTATAGAAATCCTTGATGCTTTCCGAATCAATTCCCTTCGGCTGCACCGTAATCACAGCGGTTTTATTGTTTTTCTGCTCCAGGGTCATGGTAATCTCTGCTTTGGAGGTAAGCATCCACGTATAGTTGAGGATGGGCTCGGACTGATTATCCGCCACATTCAGCAGCCAGGTACCCACAGAAATGGGCTCAATGATTTTGATCAGCTGGTAGGCCTTGCCGGATTTGTACACGATTCTCGCTCCGTCCAGGGTAGTCTCCCGGCCGTTGAGGTCAACGACGGCGGTGCTGCCGGAGGGTGCGGTCACCACCGCCTCAGAGATCCCCTCGGGAGCGGAAATGATAATATTGACCTCGGAAACATTGGAGGATTCAACGACGATATTTCCCTCGTGAATGATACGCTTTCCGATGGTCGCGTACATTTTCTCAAATTCTGTCACAACGGCCTTCATGCCATCCTGGTCCTTCGCATCGACGATATTCAGCAGCTCTTCCGGGGATATTTCCACACCGTGGGCAATCTGATAATCCCGAATTCCCTCCAGAGCCTGGCGGCCGTCTTCCCGCATACTGCCGTTATAGTTTGTGCCGATGGTAAAAATCCGGCAGTCATTTTTCGCCGCTTTTTCAAGAGCCTGCTGAAGCTCCGCCTCGGATTCCTGCAAGTCCTTTCCCACCAGGTCCTGGGTATATCCGTCGGTAAACAGCAGGATCATCCGCTTATGGGCGGGTTCGCTCTCGCTCACAATGTAGTCAACCGCGGTACTCAGCGCGAGGCCCACGTCTGTCCCCCCGTCCATGTAGTCAATGGCGGAAATCTCTTTTTTCACCATTTCCCGCTGGACCTCGTCGCCGAGGCTCAGAAAACCGCTGTTATAGACCACAGTATCAAAGCTCATTACCGCGATGCGGGAGTTTCTGCCCTCCTCGCAAAGATCAACGACCATTCTCGCGGAATCCTGAACCAATTTGCTGCGGTCCGTGTTTTTCATTGAGCCGCTGCGGTCAATCAGCAGAATCAGATCAAACTCCTCGTTATCAACGCTGGAGCTGATTTCCAGCGCGGTGCCCCTGACATTGCCGGAACCGGCTTGCTGCGTGGATTCCGGAGCTGATTCTGCCTGGCTGCCGGAGTCGGCGGCAAAGGCAGGAGAAACCACTGCAAGGCAAAGGGCAAGCGACAGAATCAAAATGAGCAAGCGGCGGGGTGCAATTCTTCTATTTTTCATTTTGAACCCTCTTTTCATTTTGGCGGAAGAACGCATCTCGTGATAAGCGTGAAAAGTGATTCACCGGCATAGCACAAATCGCGGTCTATTCTCTTGAAACTCTCTTCTTCTCAATTCGGTAAATGCGGAAGAAAATCTGATTTCATGCACACTTACGCAACATTATTATATTATACTGCGCTCAAAATGTCAATGCGGAGAGGCTTGAATCGACGGAAAAGAACAATATCCAAAGCCTGTATCCCAACTACAGCCGCAGCCGCTGCGGCCTTTCTTTCCCGAAGGAGTGTGAGGATACCGTGAAGAGTGCTTCTCATCACACGCCAATCCTCACTTCTTTGTTGACGGTGGCAAGGGAGTATGGTAAACTATTCACAGAAGGAATGAACATACAGGCCATGGTCGGAAATGCAGCGAGGGCGGAACCATTCGCTCCGGCCATATTCAGCCCATGATATTCGGTCAAGGAGACTGCCATGAAGTATATTCGAGGAATTAAAATCGGCGGACTGCAGCAAAAGATATTCAATCTGGTGCTGATCTTTATTCTGGCCCTGGTGGGCGCCTATGCCGCCGTCTCCCTTTACCATCAGAAGAACCTGGCGGAAATCGTGCAGAAGGCCAGCAGCGAACAGCAGGACGCTATTTCAACCATTTCCCAGAACACCATGACCGCTGTTTTGGAGACCTCCATGGTTCGGGCCACCGCCTTGCAGGCCTACATCGCCAACGATCTGTTCTCGGACGTACAGACGGATGTGCTGACGCTGCAAGCCTTCGCCACAGAGCTTTTTGCCCACAAGGATCAATTTCACCCGCATCCCTTCTATGAGCCGGACCCCGCAAAAGCCGGAATCGCCACCGTCCAGATGCAGCATGAGCTGGGCGTAGATCCCGCAGACTCGGAAGCGCTGGGGATGGCCGCCAACATGAGCGAAATCATGCTGGCCATGTTTGAGAGCTCCGGCAAACTCAACTCCTGCTTCGTGGCCACCGCAGACGGCTGCATTCTCTTTGTGGACGACCGTTCCGACGCCTATGTTGATGAAAACGGAGCGGTCCAGCCCTTTGCCGTGCGCGAGCGTCCCTGGTATTTGCAGGCAGTGGAAGCGGGAGAGCTGATTTTCACCGGTGTGGAGCTGGACGCCTTCACCGACGTCCCCGGCCTTGTGTGTGCCGCGCCGGTCTACCTGGACGGCGAGCTGGCGGCCGTGGTGGGCGCGGATATTTTCCTGACCTCCATCAGCGATTATGTCCGGGACACCGCCACCGACGGAGGCTTCCTCTGCGTGGTTGACGAAAACGGACAAGTCCTCTTCTCCCCCGCGGAAACTGGCATTTTTAAGGCAGAGCTTTCCGAGCAGGCGGCAGACCTGCGCAGCGTCGAGAACAGGGACCTGGCGGACTTTGTAACCAAGGCTCTCCGGGAACGGACCTCTCTGACCCAGCTCGAAATCGACGGCAGGGAATACTATCTCGTGGGTGCCCCTATGGAAACTCTGGGCTGGACCGTTCTCTCTGTCGTGGAGAAGGAAATCACGGAGCAGCCGACCAAGGCGCTGCTCGGTCAGTTTGAATCCATCAACAAGGCGTCGCTTGCAGAGTATGAAAAAGGCGCCGCCAACTCCACCCGCACCGTTCTGGTGCTGACGGCCGTCATCGTACTCCTGGCCCTCACAAGCGCCCTGATGCTGGCCTCCCGGGTAGTCAAGCCGCTGGAGCGAATGACCCAGAAAATTCAAGCCCTTGGGAGCGACAACCTGCAATTCACCATGGAGGATTCCTTCCGCACCAAGGACGAGATCGAGATTCTGGCAGAGAATTTCGCTATGCTGTCCGGCAAGACCGTCCGGTATCTGCAAGAGGTGGAGCGAATCACTGCGGAAAAAGAGCGCATCGGCACAGAGCTTGCCCTCGCCACCCGGATTCAGGCGGATATGCTTCCCAACATCTACCCGGCCTTCCCCGATCGGCCGGAGTTTGACATCTACGCCTCCATGGACCCTGCCAAGGAGGTAGGCGGCGACTTCTACGACTTCTTCCTGGTGGATGAGGATCACCTGTGCATGGTAATTGCCGACGTCTCCGGCAAGGGCGTCCCCGCAGCCCTGTTTATGATGGCCTCCAAAATCATCCTGGCCAGCCAGGCCAAGCAAGGGAAAACGCCCGCGCAGATTCTCACTGACGCCAACGCCGCCATCTGCTCAAATAACCGGGAACAAATGTTCGTCACAGTCTGGCTGGGTATTCTGGAGCTGTCCACCGGCAGACTCACCGCCGCCAACGCCGGCCATGAATTCCCCGCAATCCTGCAGCCCGACGGCAGCTTCGTCCTTTACAAGGATAAGCACGGCTTTGTGATCGGCGGAATGGACGGCATTCGATATAAGGAGTACGAATTGCGGATGGAGCCCGGCGCCAAGCTTTTTCTGTACACCGACGGCGTCCCGGAAGCGACAAACGCGGACAATACGCTTTTTGGCACGGTTCGAATGCTGGAGGCCCTGAATGAAGCCCCGGAGGCCTCTCCTCAGCAGATTCTCAAAAACGTCAGGGCCGCTGTGGATGCGTTCGTACAGGATGCGGAGCAGTTTGACGATCTGACCATGCTTTGCATCGAATACCAAGGCCGACAGCAGCCTGACGCTACGAATACGTCCATGGCATAGTCCGACCGGAACGGCGCTGCCGCACAAGTTTTTCGTAAAGTCCCGCAAACTCTGCAAAAAGCGAAAGCGAAACGCACCAAGCATACAAGGGACCGTCCGCGATTCTGAACGGACGGTCCCTTGGGCTGTTATCATAACGTTATTTCGCCCCGGCTGTTTGGCAAACAGCCGATTGCCATCGTCCGGAACCGTCAGGAAGCGTGCGGCGTCCATGGGCTTTTCCCCCGGGCTCTAATCCGATTCCCGCCGAAGAAGATATTTTTCAATCCGCAGCCGGACATTGGCCTGCAAATTTCGGAAAAAAAACTGGTAGTCATAGATGTGGTAGGCACCCTCCGGCACATTGGGCAGAAAGGCAGGATAGTCCGCAGGACTGATATCCGTCACCTTCAACACGCCCCGGCTTTCATCAATGTAGCAGCCGCAGAGTGCGGCCTCCTCCCGGGTAATCGTACCGCTGTAATCCGTAAAGCAAGCGCCAAGATTCAGCGATTTGTCCGCCTGTTCTCCGTCGGTTTTCCAACTCAGGGGGTTGATGGAATAGGCCCAGGTATCGGCCGGGTGAATAAAACTGCCGCTTAGCTCCGGCGCCTCGCACTCAAAACTGATTACCACGCCCAGATCATCCGCCCCTTGGGCGGGTTTAATCTGCGGATTTCTGGCAACCATCTCCTTCTCGCAGGGCCAGCCGATGGCATAGACCGCCACAAGACGGTCCGCCAGATCCGCATCGTCAAAATACTCCTCCAGCAGCCGATAGCACATATCCGCGCCCTGGGAGAAGCCTGCCAAAACGATGGGCCTGTCCTCATTTTCATGCTCCAGATAGTAGGAAAAGGCCGCGGAAACATCGCCGTAAGCCACGGAAAAATACTGCTCCTGCTCGTCGCCTCCCATGCTGTAAACCGGGTAGGCAGCCTGCCGATAATAGGGTGCGAACATTCGTGTACTTTCCTCATAAATGCCGCATTCCATATTCAGGGCGGAAAAAAAGGATGCCTTCGTCAGATCGTCATCCAGCGCCATATTGGTTTCGTCTTTCATGTCCACCGTCGGGCAAATCAGAAACAAATCTGCCTGCTTTCCTTCCCCGATACCGTAATATGCCCAGTTTTCCGGCTTGGAATAATCCGCGGCCTTCTTCCGGCTCGGCAAAAAGAGGATCGCCGCCGCTGTGATGAGGAATACAACGGCGGTTATGATCCAAAACTGTTTTATATGTTTCTTTTTCACACTCTGTCACCTTCTGCGTCACGTCCGCCGGGCTGAATACCCGTAAGTCGAAAGCTGCGCTCCGTATTTGCGTCCCCGGGAAGGTCAAATCTGAATCATTTTCCTTTGGGAATTCAATCTCATTCCACACGTTGACAGTTTTTTCTCCCGAGCGATTTCCCGCAAGATTGAATAGATATTGCGATTATATCAGGCTGCACCAATCTTTTCAATTAAACAGTGGAAAAAATTACAAAAAAAACATATTCCAGGCAGGCTGTTCCCCGACGTCAAACTCCCCCATTTCCCGTGATGGGAAACCCATCATTGCATTCTTCTCCCCATGGTATGGTAGAATTATGCTAACCGAAAACAGGGGATACTCCGGGGCTCCGCCCCTCCGTGACACTGCGGATTTCCGCGCCGCCGCCGCTTCGCCGCTGTCGCGGCCCTTTTGCTCCGCAAAAGAAATGCATATGTTCGAACCGGGCGTTCCCTGCGACGAAAGTGTACCAAACAAAAAAGACAGCCTCACGGCTGTCTTTTTTGTTTGGTGGACCTTAGGGG
>JAGABH010000197.1 GCA_017614755.1 Oscillospiraceae bacterium | reverse complement strand
TCAAAATTGAAGACGCCGTTGTCATCCCAGCCGTGCTCGTCGTCGCCGATCAGCAGGCGCTTGGGATCAGTGGAAAGAGTGGTCTTTCCGGTGCCGGACAGGCCAAAGAAGATGGCGGTGTTTTCGCCGTCCATATCGGTGTTGGCAGAGCAGTGCATGGCAGCAATGCCCTTGAGAGGCAGGTAGTAGTTCATCATGGAGAACATGCCCTTCTTCATCTCGCCGCCGTACCAGGTGTTGATGATGCACTGTTCCCGGCTGGTGACGTTGAAGGCTACCACGGTGTCAGAGCGCAGGCCCAGCTCGGCGTAGTTCTCGCACTTGGCCAGGGAAGCGTTGTAGACGACGAAATCAGGGGTAAAGTCCTTCAGATCTTCCTCGGTGGGCTGGATAAACATATTCTTGATGAAGTGGGCCTGCCAGGCCACCTCCATAATGAAGCGGATGGCCATGCGGGTGTCCTTGTTGGCGCCGCAGAAGCAGTCCATGACGTAGAGCTTCTTGCCGCAGAGCTCCTGCACGGCGATTTCCTTGACGGATTTCCCGACCTTCTCGGTCATGGGATGGTTGTCGTTTTTATAGCCCTCGGTGGTCCACCAGACGGTGTCCTTGGAGGTCTCGTCCATGACGATATACTTGTCCTTGGGGGAACGGCCGGTGAAGACGCCGGTCATGACGTTGACGGCGTCCAGCTCGGTGAGCACGCCCTTCTCATAGCCGGTGAGGGAGGGATCCATCTCTGCCTCAAAGAGGTACTCATAGGAGGGGTTGTGAACGATCTCGGTAGTGCCGGTGATGCCGTATTTGGTCAGATCAAGCTTAGTCATAGTAATACCTTCCTTTCGATCTGAGGATTTATGATCTGCTTCGTCCATTATATAACCAAAGTACGGGATTTGCAACCGGTTTTTTCCCAAATGGCTGTTCCTTATTTCCGCCCGCCGTTCCCCCGTAGGGGCGGCTCTTATCCGCAAGGATGAGCCGCCCGTTGCAGCGCGGGCAATCTGCCCGCCGTTTCCATGCCTCCGGCGGCCCGCCTTCTTGTCCCTGCAAGAAAGGGGAAAACGAACCGGCCGGGACACAAAAACGACCCTTTTTCACAAGAACCTGAACAGCGAAAAAAGCGCGTGTGAGAATTGGATGGTGTGCATGTCTGCACAATCATTATGCGGTATTTGTTCAATATTTATGAAAAATAATGCTTGCTATTTTTTTTTTTTGATATAATGACGATTGACTGTGCAAAGCACAGAAAATAAAATTAAAGGAGAATTGTTCGATGAAAGTTAAACAAAAAGTAGCGGCTCTTTGTCTCGCAGCCGTCGTGGCAACCTCGGGCGGCGCCGCCGCTGTTAGCGGTCCCCCTGCGAATTTGGGGCGATGGGATCACGGTTATCTGCCGGCTTCAAAATTGGCCTATTCCTATTTTGGCTTCAACATGGATAACAAAGAGGAACGTTGGCATGCCGCATGGGCCCAGATCGACAAAGAATACGTTCTCAAATATATGCTGCGCTCACTAAGCGATAATGGGAGGCTGAAACCGATGGCAGAAGTAATTGGAACCGGGAAGGTCCAATGTTATTGGTATAAATTCGACGTGAAATGATAACCCGATTATCCAGATGCGAAAGCAGTAAGGATTTTTTCCAATCGACCGCATCCCGGCACACAGGCAGGGCCTTACCCTGCCTGTGCGCATATGATTATGCCGCAAGTTGAGGAATATTTATGAGTAAGAAAATCATTATGCTGGTCCTCTATGGAATCAGCCTTGTCATGCTTTTGTATTACGCGACGGTGCAATTCTCCGTATATCCGACCAATATGCTCCATGAGGACAAGGATATTCTGCTCGTCAAATGGCCCGGGAGCGCGAGCACAGACGCATTGATCGACACGCTCTATGCGGTTTCCGAGGAGTGCTCCGCCGATCTCGCGCTTATGCTCTATTCAGAGGAATGGGAAACTTCCTTTTATCGGACCGAGCGTGATCCCGCCTTTTTCCGGATGGATGAATGGAAGCAGTTAGAACCAGGCCAAACATACGTCACGGTGCCCACAGCCGGCGCGGAGACGCTTCCGGGCTTTTTCTTTTTGTTCCAGGACCGATATAAAATTGCTCCACTTCGGAGCCTGAGGCAGGAAAACCTTGAGATGATCACGGGGCGGCTCTTGGTGAACCGCAGAGATCAGAACGCCCTCTCTGCGGCCTTGAGCCGGAACGGGGTGGAGGTTTTCGGCACGGGAGAAGGCGGCCTGACTTCTGCGGCGGAAGATCTGACGGTGTCCATTTACGCCCTCGTTTTCTTTTTCCTGATTTCCGCTGTGTTCTATGCCTTCTCCCGGAGCAAGGATATGATCGTCAAAAAGGCGATGGGTTACCGGAATCTGGACGTGGTGCTGGCAGAGGCGAAACCGCTGGGCTGCGTCCTGCTGCTGATCAGCGGAGTTCTGCTGCTTCTGGCCGGACTCCTGCTCTCCGCACTGGCCGGTTTTACATCCACTCTGTTGTTTTTCCGAAAGAACGCTTCGCTGTTCCTCGTGTATTTCTGTGCGGCGCTGCTGGTTATTTCCCTCTTCCTTCTGTTTATCAGCAGGCAGTGCAGGGTCAGCCACAGCAAGGGCAAGCGGCTGGATCGTCAGCTCTATGCCGCGACCGCGGTGTTCAAGACGCTGGTGCTCCTGGTGCTTGCCGGAAATTTGTCGAGCACCGTTACTTACATTGGACAGCTCTGCGACCAGAGCCGGGCAACAGAGGCCGCGGCCGCGCAGGCGGAGGGATATGCCTGGGTATCGCTGCAAGCGGAAGACATAACGTCAGTTATGTCCAACTTCACGCCAATGTATGACTTCTACCGGCAGATGCTGGAAAAGCATAATCTGATGATCGCGGACTTCATAGATGTGACGCATCGCTCCGAACCAACTCTTGCGGAACGAATAGAGTTCCAACCTGAATGCTATGTTACAGTCAACGCGAACTACTTAGATACCTTCGATACCATCTATGACGCCGATGGAGTTCCGATTCATTCGGATCGGCTGGTTGCGGGAAAGAAGAATATGCTGGTCCCCCAGGGCTATAACTATGAGTGGTTTGATGACGAGAAGCGTGAGCGGACGCACCTGATCTGTTATGACGCGGGAAAAAGCAGGTTTTTTACCTTTTCCAACTGGGTTGAGGGCGGCTACGCCGTTAGCGGCGAGATTCCCATTCTTGTGATGGTTTATGATTTGGATTCGGAAGAATGGGAAGAGCAGGATGAATTTAAAGCGCTTCAGTTGAGCAGTGCCTTCAGCCTTGCGGTATTCGCCTATGACAGCAGCTCGGACTTGAGCCCCACAGAGCAGATCATGCCCATTTTCCTGGAAGCCAAATTCAATCAGCAGCTCGGTCTGAAAACGGAAACGGTCAAGGAGCGGTTTCTGATTCAGTTGGGGTATATACGCGATTATTTAGTGAGCGAGGCCCTGAAATGCGCGGCGTTGCTGATCGCACTCACGGTGCTGACGCTTCTTGCCGCGGCGCTCTACTATAAAATCTACGCCAAGGACATTGCCGCAAAGGCTCTGGCGGGCTACTCCTTCTTCGATCTGTTCTCGCTCCGCATGGTGCTCAAGCTGGCCCTCCTGCCGGTTATGATTCTGATGCCGACGATCACCATTTCGGACTACGTCTCCTTGCCGAAGATCAGTATTTGGGCCGCCGTCTTCTGCCTTGCTGTGGATGTAGGGCTGTTTGTCCTGTGCATGAAAAAGAATATGCGGCACAAAATTGCCGCCGTAATGAAGGGCGAATAGGCCCGGCGCGCTTTTGCGCTGCAAGCGTTTCCCAGAACAATGAGAGGAGCGGACACACGATGGACGCGATTATTACACTAAAAAAGGTCTGTAAGAGCTTTGGCTCCCATGAGATATTCCACGACTTCGACCTGGAGGTCGAGCAGGGAGACTTCGTCTGCATCACCGGCGAGAGCGGCAAGGGGAAAACCACCCTTTTGAACATCATCGGTATGCTGGAGACTCCGGATTCCGGCACCGTCATCATCAACGGCGTGGAGAACCCGAGCCTGAACAAGTCCGCCGGGCGAAAGCTGCTGAAAAAGGACATCTTCTACGTATTCCAGAACTACGGTCTGGTGGAGGACCAGACAGTGAAATACAACCTGCAAATCGCGGGCTATTTCACCAAGAAAACGAAGGACAGCGATTTGGAGGCCGCCCTCGCCAAGGTGGGTCTTGGCCCTGAGTTTCTGAAAAGCAAAATCTACACCCTCAGCGGCGGTGAGCAGCAGCGCTGCGCCCTGGCCAGAATGTATCTCAAGGACCACAGCATCATTCTGGCGGACGAGCCCACCGGCAGCCTGGACGCGGCAAACCGGGAGAAGATCATGGAGATACTGAAGCACATGAACGAGGCAGGCAAGACCGTGGTGGTGGTGACCCACGACCCGGAGGTGACAAAATGCGCAAAACGGGTCGTCCAGCTATAAAGAAAAAAGACCTGCTGATCAGCGCACTGCTCATTTTGGCAACGGCACTGTTTCTCTGGAATTTCCGTTTTGTCCGGGTCGACGGAGAGTCTATGGCTCCCACTCTGTCAGACGGTCAGATTCTGCTGGCATCCACCCACGTTTCGGAGCTGCAAAAGGACGATATTGTTGTCTTTGAACAGGAAGGCCAACGCTGCGTGAAGCGGATCGTCGCCGTGAGCGGGGACAGAGTTCTGCTGAAAGACGGGGTAATCTATGTCAATGAAACCTTTTTGCCGCATTATGAGTATCTGGGCGAGGAAACAGCCTATACGCTGCAAGAAGGGGAGTTCTTCGTGCTTGGCGACAACACAAGGAACAGCACTGACAGCCGAATCTTCGGCCCCATCAAGCTGGAGCAAATTCAATTCAAATTTCTGCTGGCCCTGTTTTGAACCGCTGCTGACGGGGCGAGTGTGATGGACGGGGGAGGCCTCCTTGTTTTGCGAAACAAGGAGGCCTCCCCCGTCCATTGTTATGTCGGTTTTGCAGAGTGCGGGCAATCATGGGATTGGTTTCCGACGATTTGCGGCCTTGCCCGTGGAAAATCGCTGAAAAGACGGAATAAGAACAAAAAAGCCCTGAGAAATTCACAGCCTTTTGTGAGAAAATACAGTAGAAATCACAAAATACTTGTGTTATAATGATATGCAGGGAAATTTGGAGACGCGGCGGTTTTTCTCTCCGCCCGACCTTCCTAATACATATCCGGAGGTAACTTCAATGGGTAAAAATATTCGCATCACCGAGACAGTCCTGCGCGACGCGAACCAGTCCCTCATGGCCACCCGCCTGCCTTATTCCGACTTCGAGGATATCCTCGAGACCATGGACAAGGCCGGGTACTATTCCGTGGAGTGCTGGGGCGGCGCGACCTTCGACTCCTGCCTGCGCTACTTGGGCGAGGACCCCTGGGAGCGGCTGCGCAACATTCGCAAGCATATGCCCAACACCAAGCTCCAGATGCTGCTCCGGGGCCAGAACCTGCTGGGCTACAAGCACTATCACGACGACGTGGTAGAGAAATTCGTCGAGCTGGCCATCAAGAACGGCATTGACATTATCCGAATCTTCGACGCGCTGAACGATTTCCGCAACATCGAAACCGCCCTCAAGG
>JAGABH010000196.1 GCA_017614755.1 Oscillospiraceae bacterium | reverse complement strand
TACATGTAGATCAAATTCGCTCTCACGATATCCTCGGCGCGGCTACGGATGCTGTTCATGCGTCGGACCCACTCCATTTGATTGGCGGCCTTCAGGGCTTCGGTGACTCCTTCGCGCTGGGCCATCTGGGAGGTGAGGCGATCCATCATTTCGTTGGCCTGGCGGTCGATCTCCTCCAGGTGGGCGTTGAGGCTGCCCTCCAGGAGCATGCCGTCGAAGATGCCGCGGTGATGGGTCCTCAGGTACTGGTACCGCATGGTCCCGTACTTGCCGATCCTTGGAGCCTCAGGGGCCTCCAGATTGGGGATCAGATAATCGCCTTCCCTGTGATAAGTCAGTTTTTTCATGGTCGATCCTCCTTGTTTGTCAGTGTTTGATTTTTCTCATTGGGGCTTTCAGCAGCTTGAGCAGCAGGGCATCCACGTCCTCCGTAGGCTTTCCCGTCTGAATCAGCTGGTTCCGGAAATGGTTGATCCCCGCGACCGCCAGCCGATACTCGAAGCTGTCTAGGTACAAGTATCGTTTCTCTTTTTTCATAGAAATCGCCTCCTTCGACCACATCATAGCCGAAGGAGGCGTCTTTGTCGAATGTGCGAAAGCATTCTTTTGGATTATTTACATCAGTTCAACATCCGAAAATGCCGCAATGCTTCGCGAATGGCGTTTTCCTTTTCGGGCGGGCATTGAGGAATAACCTGGTTTTCCTTTTGGGACAGATTATAGTGGTCGCCGGTAGGGAGACCAAGCTTGCGCTTGGTTTGGGCGATCTGGAGGCTGGTGACCTGGAAGCCGTAAGTGTTCAGAGCGTAGTCCTTGATTTGCTCGTAGGTGGCCTTACTCTCGGCGGCGGTGAGGTCGGCGTCCTCCAAATTGACTGTCACACAGACTGCCATATCCGGATTTTTTCTGACCAACTGAACAACCGTCTCCACATGAAACGTCCTCGGGAACAAGTCAAAGGCCTCGGCGTGGGAGAGGGAATAGCCCCGTTCGGAAAACAGCTTCACGTCCCGGGCCAGGGTGGCGGGGTCACAGGAGACGTAGACCACTCGCTTCGGGGCCATGGTCACCACGGCGTCGATCACTTCCGGAGCGAGGCCCTTCCGGGGCGGGTCCACCAGTATCACATCCGGGGAAGAACCGTGAGCAGTCACGGGTGACAAATGGCCGGTGACAGCTTTTTCATCCCCGAACGCCTGATCCCCAATCCCTGATGCCTGCGACGCGAAGCGCTGCGCCGCTTCTCCCGCGTCGGCGCAGAAAAACTCCACGTTCTGCACCCCGTTTCTCAGGGCGTTTTCCTTCGCGTCCTCGATGGCCTGGGGAATCACCTCCACCCCGATGGCCCGGCCCGCCTCCCGGGAGAGAGCCAGGGTAATGGTCCCGGTGCCGCAGTAGAGGTCCAGGACGGTTTCCGTCCCGTGCAGCGCCGCCAGCTCCACGGCTTTTGCGTAGAGCCGCTGGGCCTGATCGTGGTTGACCTGGTAGAAGGAGTGGGGAGAAAGGCGGAAGGTAAAGCCGCAGAGCTGATCTTCAATAAAGGGCTCTCCCCAGAGGGTTCTGATTTCCTCGCCCAGGACCACATTTGTATTTTTTGTGTTCACGGAAAGAACCACCGAGGCCAGGCCGGGAATCTCCCGGCGAAGCGTGTTCACCAGCCGTTGTTCCCGGGGGAGAGTCTTTCCGTTTACCACCAGACAAACCATGAGCTGTCCGGAAATCGTGCCCTTTCGCACGTAGATATGCCGCAGCAGACCCTTCCCGCTGTGCTCGTTGTAGACGGAAACCCGATCCTCCGCCGCCCAGCGAACCACCACGTCCCGAACCCGGTCAAAAATCTCCGGGAGAATGGCGCAGCGCTTCACGGGGATTACCTCGTGAGTCCTGTTCTTATAGAAGCCCGCCACGGGCTTTCCTTCCTGCTCCGCTACAGGATACTGGGCCTTGTTGCGGTAAGCAAACGCGGCCGCCGGCGCTCCCTCCTTTTGCAGTTCGCTTTCCGCGCCTTGCGTGCTCACCGTGCCATCCGCTCCGGTGATTTTCACCAACGGTATGTTCTGGCTTCCAATCCGGTTGAGGGCGTCCGTCACCTTTTGCGCCTTGAAGGCCAGCTCCTCCGCATAGTCCATGTGGTGAAGCTGGCAGCCGCCGCAGCGCTTGGCATCGGGGCAGGTCCGGGTGATTCTGTGGGGAGAGCGCTCGATAATCTGTTCAATCTTTCCGTGGGCGCTGTTTCGGCTGACATGCGTGACCTTGATCTCGCAGAGCTCACCGCGAATCGCGTTTGGGACAAATACCGCGCAGCCGTCAATTCTGCAAATTCCCATTCCTTCGGAGGAATAGCCGGTAATTTCTGTCCGTTCCACTTGTCCGACCTTCAGCATGGCAGCCTCCTTTTTGTTTCACGTGAAACATTTTGCTGTTCCTATTCTATCACAAATTTTGATGATAGTAAACCTTGCAGAACAGGATATTTTCTGTTATGATAGCAGCAACACAAGCACTGTGCTTTTCAAACCATCATTCCTGAACCGAAGGGGATTTCAGCTTATGGAACAAACCCTTTCCTATACTCATTGCAGCCTTTGTCCCCGCAGGTGCGGCGTAGACCGAACAGCGGGGGAACGGGGTTTCTGCGGAATGCCCGCCTATCCGGTGGCCGCCAGAGCGGCCGGACACTATTGGGAGGAGCCCGTCATTTCCGGCGAATACGGCTCCGGCGCGGTGTTCTTTTCCGGCTGCACGCTGCGCTGCAAGTTCTGCCAAAACTATGAGATTTCCACCCAAAAGCATGGCTACGGCCTGGATTCCGCCCGCTTGCGGGAGATTTTCCGGCATTTGATTAACGAAGGCCATCACAATATCAATTTAGTGACGCCCACCCAATTTCTGCCGGACATTCTACCGGCTCTGGAACCCAAGCTGCCGGTGCCCATTGTTTACAACTGCGGCGGCTATGAGCGTGTGGAGACGATTCAGGCTCTGGAAGGGAAGGTGGACGTCTGGCTGCCGGACATGAAATATTCCGATTCCGGGCTGGCTCGGGTTTTATCCGCCGCGCCGGACTATGTAGAGACCGCCAAGGCCGCCATTTTGGAAATGTACCGTCAGACGGGCCCGGTTTTGATTAAAAACGGCTTAATTCAGCGAGGCGTGCTGATTCGCCACCTGATTCTCCCGGGCCAGGCGGACAATTCCATCGGCGTCTTGGAATGGATTGCCAACAGCTTTCCAAAAGGCGCGGTTCCGGTCTCTCTGATGAGCCAATACGTGCCCATGGGCCCCGCTTCCAAGGTCCCGCCCTTTCACCGCCGGATCACCCAGGAGGAATACGATACTGTCCTATCCTGACTCTATTTCTTCGGGCTGGAGGATGGCTTTATCCAGGGCCCGGAGGCCGCCAGCCTGGAATATGTGCCGGAATTCAACGGAGAAGGGATTGTGTAAATTTTTCTGGGCAGGGCCTTTATGGCCGCGCAGCTCCACGGCCACTGCGACCCTGCGGGCAAATACCCCCACATTTACAAAAAGAACGAGGCGATCCGTCGGGTCGTCTCGTTCTTTTCTTGCCTTTATTTCTTTGCCAGCAGGTCGCGGATTTCGGTCAAAAGTTTTTCTTCAGCGGAGGGTTCGGGAGGCGCGGGTTCTTCTTTCTTCTCCTCTTCCTTGGCCTTCTTGGCCTTGGCACGCAGATGATTCATGCCCTTGATCATCAGGAAAATGACCCAGGCCAGGATAAAGAAAGTGATAATGCTGGAGATAAAATCGCCGACATTCAAATAATTGGGCTCAGCTTTTTCCCCGAAAAGCGAAGGTAGTTCCACTTTCCACTCGGAGAAATTCACGTTGCCGGTGAAGATGCCGATGATGGGCATGATGATATTGTTGGTGAAGGAGCTGACCAGGTCCTTGAACACGCCGCCGATCAGGACGCCGACAGCCATATCAAACAGGTTGCCCTGGAGCGCAAACTCCTT
>JAGABH010000195.1 GCA_017614755.1 Oscillospiraceae bacterium | reverse complement strand
CCCTTGGTTTTACTTGCTTTTTTCGGGTCCCTATGGTATGATGTTCAAAATGAAAGGGAGGGAGCGTTATGGAGAAGCGGACGGCGGCGTTTTGGTGGAACCGACTGCCCGGACCGGTGCTTGCTGCGGCGCTCAGCTGTTTTTTTGCCGGCTTTTTTGCCCACGTCTTCGCCTTTACGAACATTATTCCCAACGCGGACGGAATCTCCAGGGTGTTTGACCAGCAGCAGATGACCGTTTCCGGCCGGTGGTTTTTGCACTATGCCTCTGTCTGGCACGGCTATATCCAGTCTCCCGCGGTCATCGGCTTTTTCGCACTCCTGTTCTTGGCTGTGGCCGCCGGTTTGACGGTTTCCGTGCTCCGGGTTCGCAGCCCTGTCGTCGCCTGCCTATGCGGGGCTCTGATGTCGGTATTTCCCTCCGTGGCTTACACCTTCCTCTATATGTTTACCGCATCCGCCTACTGCTTCGGCATTTTACTTGCGGTACTGTCTGTTTGGCTGGTATCCCGGTACAAATACGGGTTTTTGTTCGCGGCGCCCGTGCTGGCCTGCGCGGTGGGTACCTATCAGGCTTACCTGGCGGTAGCTGCGGCGCTGTCTTTGATCTGCGTTTTCCTCTACGCCCTGGAGGGCGGCCGAAGCGCCGGGGAGATTTTCCGCTGCGGGCTTAAATACCTGGCGTTCCTGTTGCTCGGCCTGGGCCTTTACGCCCTGATTCTTTGGGCCTTCCTTCAGGTCAAGGACCTGACGCTTTTGGATTACAAGGGAATTTCAAGCGTTGGCGGTCAGGACCTTGGCGGCCTCCTGTATGCGATTGGCTCAGCCTATTGGAACTTCCTGCGGTACTTCTTCGTCCCCCGCAGCTTTGCCAATTATACCACTCCTGCCGCGGCTGCGGCCAACGGGGTTCTGGCTCTGACGGCCCTGTGGGCTTTTATCCGGCTGATTCGGCGGAGGGGCTGTCTCAGACGGGCGGGCGTTTTTCTCCTGACGCTGGGGATATGTTTTCTCCTGCCGCTGGCCTTGAATCTTACGGTTCTGATGGGAGAGGCCATGCCCATCATGCGCTACGCCCTGGTGCTGACCTATGTTCTTGCCCTGACGCTCGTGGACCGAGCCCGGGAGCCCCTGGAGGCCCCCAACCCGGAGCCGGCCCCGGTGCCCCCGGAGGAGTCCGAGGGCGATGCCGGGATGCTGCTCGACGGGGAGGAAGAAGCGGAGCCGGTGCCGGAGGAGGAGCAGCCGAAGCCTGAACCGAAGCGGCCGGTCCTGACCCGCTGGATGCTGGGGGTTGCCTGCTGCGCTGCGGGCCTTCTGCTGATTCACAGCTTCCAGATTGACAACCTGGCCTACACCGTCTCAGCCCAGGCCCACCGCTCCACGGAGTCCTTTGCCACTCGCCTGGTGGAGCGGGTGGAGTCCACCCCCGGCTACCGGAACGGAATGGAGGTCGTCATCATCGGCGGCTTCCCCACCGGGACCTATTACAACGACATCGAGGTCTTCTCCCTGGTGGACGATTACAGCGACCACTCCAGCTCTGTGATCCCCATGAACAAGCATGTCTACTATTATCTCAACGACTGGATGAACGTGCCCTGGCGGGACCCCGGCGAAAAGGTTCTGAAAGCCGTCTCTGACAGCGCCTTTTTCCAGGCGATGCCCCTCTATCCCGATGACGGCAGCGTTGTGATTGTTGACGGAAAGGTCATTGTGAAGCTGTCCGAAAAATATAAGCCCAAACAGGCCTACGAAATTGCCTATGAAAATCGCCGGTGACGCCGGAGCTTCCGGCAGGACACCGTGAAGGAAGAAAGGAAGGATTCCCAATGGATATTCACGAACGCTTTGTACTCCACGACTGCCCCCACTGCGGCGGCTCCGGTCTGCTGGAGGAGGAGAACGGCTGGTGCGTCTACGCCGTGTGCATGGACTGCGGCGCCCAGACAGCGCCCTTTGAATACTCCACCCCTGCCGAGCGGGAGGCGGCTGCGGAGAAGGTGGCCATGCTTTGGAACATCGGCAAGGTAATCCGCCAGGAAAACGGCGAATAAATAAGAAACAACTCCCCGAAACGGTTGTCATCCGACCGTTTCGGGGAGTTTTGCTGTTACAGAAGCAGCTTCACAAAGTCGTCGCCGGAGGCCAAGCCGCTCATTTCGTAGACGAAGAGCAGTGCGTCCGGATTTGTCTGGCCCAGCAGAGCCCGGACGGAGCCGGGATAGTAGCGCAGATCCACCAGCAGGACGGTCTCATAGTCCGCAGTCAGCAGGGGAGCCAGACAGTTGGCGAAGGAGTCCTTTAATACCAGCAGGGTCTTTCCGTTCCGGCAGCCACCGGTCAGCGTCACCAGACCGTGATTGCCCCCCAGAAAGACGGTGTACTTGTCCTTCCGGTCCGCCGCGGCCAGGTCGTAAATCGGGACGGCTTCTCCGTCCGCCTCGGCGGTGACGGTCTCCGGCACCGAATAGAGCCAGATTTCATCGGGTTTTGCGGCAGGGTCCAGGGTCTTGGACCAGGTGGAGCCGAAGAAATCCGAACAGAACAGCTCCGCCTGGCCCTGATAGGCGCCATAGGGGGCAGGAAGGGCGTCATAGGCCCGTTTCATGCCTGCCTCTGTCCAATGGTGATCGGTGCGGTAGTAAACCTGTTCCTCCGGCTCTTCCCGCAGGACGGCCCGGAGATCGGGGACAGCGGCATCCGTCAGAATGGCCCGGGCTTCTGCCAGGGCTGCCGCCGGGTCATAGACCTCCGCGCCCTCGGGCAGCAGCTCCGGCAGGGCCGCCCCGGTGCTGGGGATCAGCAGGGCGGCGGCAGGGACCCCGGCCTGTGCGGCCAGGTCTTGTAAATAGCCCAGATTTCGGCGGTACTTCCCCAGATCAAAATCCTCGGGCCGATGAACCTCCGGATAATAGGCATCCTTTCCCAGCCAGGCGCCGCCGATTTCCTTTCGGCCGGACGCCTTGTTCAGCACAGTCACGGCGGCCATCCACCCGTCCCGCCCGGGGAACTGATCCTCCAGCCAGCGTTCCAGCTGAGGCTGGAGGCTGGAATCCAGAAAGGCCGTTCCGTCCAGGGCGGGGGCGGTGGTTAGGTAGCGGTTCTCATTGGGAGAGAATTCCCGTTCCGGCGACAGGAGAATCAGCAGCAGGGGAAGGGCCGCCAGCAGGACGAAAACCAGCGTCAGCAGAAATCCACGCTGTTTCATTGGACGCCGGAGACGAAGGCAGCCTTCACTGCCGCCCGGTCGGAGCACATGATGAGGGCCATATAGCGGCCCTGGGTCACCACCTCGGCGGCGGAGGCCTGCTCCACCTGATCCGGGGCGTAGGTCTTGTACAGATCAACCCGTCCCTTGATGTGGGCCTTGAGGCTGGCCTCCAGTGCGGGCAGATCCGCCGGATCCTTCAGGCAGATCACGGCAATTTCGTTGGCGGTTTTCCCGTCGGAGGAGTAGGTGAGGAAGAAGCCCTCCACCTTGTCATAGCTCAGGTCGGAGAGGTAGGCAAACAACCCCTCGGCATTTTCGTCGCTGCTGCTGACACTGGTCATATCCGGAAGGCCGGGCTGGGCCGCCGTCATGGCGGTGCGCAGATCGTACATACTTACCATGGGCTTCACGGCTTCCCGGGTTGGCTCTGTTTTCGCTTCCGTTTCTGGCTCTTGGCCGCAGCCTGCCAGGAGCAGAATCGCGGCCAAGAGAAGCACAATAACTTTTTTCATAGATGCTCCTCCTTATCCCTTGGGGGTGCCCCAGCCCACGGGCTCGGTGTAGACCGGGCCGCCCTCCTGGTATTCCAGGTCGCCAAAGGCGTCTTCTACCGCGCCGTTAATCTTTTCATAGGCTTCGTCGGGGATCGTGGGCTCCGGCTCATCGCCGCCCTCTTCGTACCAGCACAGATTGATGGTCAGCAGCCAACTGTCGTCCAGCGGCAGCCAGTTCCAGCCAATATACAGCTCGTTGGAGAGCGTGCTCGAATAAATGCGGGTGTCAATGTCGTTCAGCATTTGCTGCACGATTTGAGCGCCGGTCTCATCCATGTCGGCTTTTGGGAAGCGAAGGGAAACGACGCTCTCGCGGCTGTCAATGGCAGCCCGCAGGGAGGCGGGGATGTGGTAGGGGTCCCGCTCTTCCACGGAGACCAGATAGGCGTGGCAGTATTCATACTGATCGGCGGCGGGGAAAAAGTCGGTGTTCCAACTCTGATTTATGGCGTGCATCGTGTCAGTCAGGTTGAAATGGCTGTAATCGGACTGTCCCACATCGGAATAGATGTCCGTATGATACCAGCCCCCATCCAGCTGCACCAGGTCCCAGGAATGGTAGCGCTCCGAATTATGGACCACCATGCAGGGAATGTCCAGCATCTGCATGAACAGCCGGAAGGTGGTGGCGTAGCCCACGCAGACAGCGTTGTGATACTTCAGCACGCCGTAGGGATTGTCGCAGTCAGCCTGGGTCTGAGGGATGACAGGCAGCAGGCCCTCGTCGTGGGTCAGGTTTTTGGTCATCCAGAGGTAGACGGCTTCTTCCTTCTGGTAGTTGTCCATCTCCGGGGTGATAATCTCTGCCAGAATGGCGGAGGCCATATCCAGAGTTTCCTTCTCCTTGTCGCTGAGAGCGGATCGGTCGCCGCTGCGGTAGGCGTCGGAGATGGGCAGGGTGGAACGGATCATATATTCGCCGGCGATGCGCACGTCGTCCTCCTGACCGGGATCGGATGAGTTATCAGCCAATTCCGCCAGGGTGGAGATGTCTTCCCGGAGATCGGAGAAATTATCTTGCAGTCCGGCCAGGTCGGAACGAAGACCGGTGTTGGCATCCCGGAGTTCCGCCAGAGTGTCGGCATTTTTTGACAGATGAGAATAGGCGAACCAGCCAATGGCCAGCTCTGCGCCCAGGACCAGTACCATCAGCACGGCCAGGACAACGATTGCGGGTTTTGCGGATTTTGTCATGTGGTATTCACTCCATTCTGCATACTATGGGATTCGCGAAACTATTAGACGACAGTTTTTCCGATTTGTTCCCGAAATTTAAAAAATTTTTTGCGAATGGCCCGGGACGAAAAGACCACGGAGCAGGCTTTTTCCCGCCGTACGCTGTGAGCCATGGGCCCCGGCGGGAGGGAATCAATTTGAAAGCGCAGGGCTCCTGCCGCCCCTTGCATTCGTTTCGGGAATGTGATACAATCACCGAAGAAAGAACAATAAGGAGGAAGCACCTATGCAAACCAATTCCGCTGTCAACGGTCTCGTTGAATTTTTGAAGAAGAGTCCCTCGGCCTTCCACGCAGTGGAGAACCTGCGGCAGATGCTGCTGGCCGCCGACTTCACCGAGCTGCCGGAAAGCAAACGCTGGGAGGTCAAGCCCGGCGGCCGCTATTTCACCACCCGCAACGGCTCCAGCATCCTGGCCTTCCAGGTGGGCACGGACCTGTCCGAGCCCTGCTTCACTCTGACCGCCTCCCATTCCGATTCCCCCTGCTTCAAGATCAAGGAAAACGCCGAGCTCCGGGTCCGGGACAAGTATGTCCAGCTGAACACCGAGGGCTACGGCGGCATGATCTGCTCCACCTGGCTGGACCGGCCTCTGGGCGTGGCAGGCCGGGTTCTGGTACGGGTCAAGACCGAGGCAGGGGAGCGCTATGAGACCCAGCTTCTGGACTTTGACCGGGACCTGGTGCTGATCCCCAACGTGGCGATTCACATGAACCGTAAGATCAATGACGGCTTCACATTCAATAAGCAGATTGACATGGTGCCCCTCTTCGGCTCCGGCAAGCTGGAAAAGGGCGTCTTCAAGGCAATGGTTGCTAAGGAGCTGGGCGTGGCAGAGGCGGACATCCTGGGCTCCGATCTCTTCCTGTACAATCGCATGGCTCCCACCGTCTGGGGCGCGGAAAACGACTATGTTTCCGCGGGCCGTCTGGACGATCTGGAATGTGCCTACGGCACCCTCCGGGGCTTCCTGCGGGGCGGAAACGAGAAGACCGTGCAGGTCTGGTGCTGCTTCGACAATGAGGAAGTGGGCTCCGGCACCAAGCAGGGCGCCGATTCCACCATGCTGGAGGATGTCCTGCGCCGCATTGCCAACGGTCTTGGCTTTGACGATGAGGATTACCGCTGCATGACCGCCCGGAGCTTCATGCTCTCCTGCGACAATGCCCATGCGGTCCATCCCAACCACCCGGAGAAGACCGACGCCACCAACTGCACCTATATGAACGAAGGCATCGTGGTGAAGGCCCACGCCGGGCAGAAGTACACCTCCGATGCGGTTTCCGTGGCCCTGTTCCGGGGCGTCTGCGAGAAGGCGGGGGTGCCCGTGCAGTTCTTTGCCAACCGTTCCGACGAGGCCGGCGGCTCCACCCTGGGCAATATCGCCATGGCCCATGTGTCCATGAATACTGTGGACCTGGGCCTGCCCCAGCTTGCCATGCACAGCTCCTACGAGACTGCCGGCGTCCGGGACCTGGAATACCTGGAAACCGCCAGTGCGGCTTTCTATTCCACCCGCTTCACCGCCGACGGCAAGGGAGGCTTCCGGGCGGAATGATCCAAAAACTGACTTCCGGGGACTACGCCGTCTCCGCCTGGTCCGGCGGAACCACCACCCAGCTTGCCATTTATCCGGAAAACGCGGTCTACGCAGACCGGGATTTTCTCTGGCGGGTGAGCTCCGCCACGGTGGACCTGGAGGATTCGGATTTCACCCCCCTGCCGGACTATGACCGGCTGATTGCCACCCTGGAGGGGGAGATCGTCCTGACCCACAACGGCGGAGCGCCCCTTCGCCTCCGCCCCCTGGAGGTTCACGCCTTTTCCGGGGCAGACGCCACCCACAGCGTGGGCCGCTGCCGGGACTTCAACCTGATGCTCCGCCGGGGCCGCGCCTCCGGCACCATGGAGGCCCTGCACCTCGCAGGGGCGGCCAAAACCTCCCATGCCAAGGGGAGGGGGAGCGCCGTGAACGGCACGGAGGAGGAGTGCTGCCCGCTCGCGGCAGAAGATTCCCCCACCTGTCATTCTGAGCGGAGCGCAGCGGAGTCGAAGAATCCGTTCTCTCCTGCTTCCACCGTAGGGACAAGCATTGCTTGTCCGCTCCCCGGCGAAACCCTCCTGCTCTACTGCGCAGCCGGATCCTGCACCGTAGGGGACATTCCCCTCCACGCAGGCGAGACCCTCCTTTGCACCGACCCCATCCCCCTGATCCTCACCGGAGACGCGGACCTGATGCTCTGCCGGATCACGGTATTGTGATTATTTACCCAATCAAAAAAAGCAGCCTCGATGTTCATGTATTCTTCAAACATGAATCGGGGCTGCTTACTTGTTATTTCGCACAGGATTATCACTCTGACACGACAAATAATCTATGCTTACGTTGTATAGGGCGGACAGCTTGACTAAATGCTCCGGCGTCCATTGTTGTACACCAGTCTCCAAATAGCTGTACTTTCGCTGCGTAATGCCGATTGCTTCCGCAATTTGCTGTTGCATATAATCTGGATCCTCTCTTGAAACTCGAATACGTTTTTTCGTTTCTTTTACCATCATTTTTTCATTATACCGAGATCAGGAGACTTGTTTTGTGCGTACAAATAGAAATTTATCTTGAATGGTCTTTTTTCATGCTGTATAATGGTACTGGCTCGGTTATTTTCTAAATTTGATACTTACTAAATATTTTAGGAAGGGGTGAGTACGATGAAGAAACTGTTTATTGGACTACTCGTCATTATTCTCATCGGTGCTGTTTTCAGTTGTGGAACCGGAAAGGATAATGAAGAAAAAAAGATACCGACTTCTATTGACAGTACCGAAGCGCAGAACATAAATACAAAAAATGATTCCAATACTCAAAACAAGGCCCCTGAGAGAATTTATAAAAATGGCATTGTTTTTGAGAGTAGCACAGATGAATCTTATACGGTAAAAGGTGTACTCGATAAAAACTTGGAGGAAGCAATTATTCCTGAGGAAATCAATGGATTCCCTGTAAAGTCAATTTCCTCTTCTGCTTTTTCTGAATGTAAAAATCTTTACAAGGTATACATTCCATCAGAAATTGTCCGAATAGGAGATAAAGCTTTTTACGAATGTACAAACTTGTCTGAACTTGTTTTTGATGCTAAGTGCTGTACTGATTTGAATACTGACAATCGTTCATTTTATAATGCAGGTAAGGACGCGAAAGGTTTTCATGTAATAATTCGGGCAGACGTTGACAGAATTCCCGGTAGATTGTTTAGCCCAGAAGAAAACAAATTCACTGATACCGGTGAAGGGAATGGACATGGGGCGTATATCACACATATAGAATTTGAGGATGGGTGCAGTTGCAAAGAAATCGGAAAGTATGCGTTTTATTGCAATGAATTTCTCCGAGAGATAAAATTGCCTGAATCAACAACGAAGATTGGTGAATATGCATTTGCGGGCTGCGTTAATCTAAGCTCGTTATCATTATCTCAGAACATGACCATTATCCCGGCTGGATGCCTAAAAGATTGTAAAGCATTAAATAACGTGATTATTCCGGATGGAGTTACTTCGATAGAAAACCAAGCATTTAGCGGATGCATTGGATTACAAATTATTGCTATTCCTCCTTCAGTTGCCTCGATTGGCTATAAGGCTTTCAGGGAGTGCGATTCAGTTAAGGAAATAATAGTGCCTGATTCCGTAACGACGATAGGAAGGGAAGCTTTTTCACTGTGCTATAGTTTAGAAACTGTTAAGTTACCTGTAAATCTGACTGAGATTGAAGAAGGGCTGGTGGCCGGATCTCAAAAATTGAAAACAATAAATATTCCAGAAGGCGTTATTTCAATTGGAGAAATGGCATTCTCTGCAACCAGAATCACGAGTATCCGGATTCCAGAATCAGTTACATCAATCGGAAAGATGGCGTTCAACTGTTTTGATCTAAGTGAGGTTGTTTTTGCTGATGCACGAGGATGGTATGCTGGCAGGGATTATATGGAAGACTCACGTTTACTTGACGCAAAAACAGCAGCGGCCTGTTTGAGTAATTCATATAAGGGCGTTGCTTGGATAAAGAAAGAGTAAAACGACTTCCATTTTTCATAAGGGTTATTTAATATATACAAGATGGAAACGATATGAAAGGAGCACCGTCTATGACAAAAGAAATGATGCAGCGCATTTTTGACGACACCGACTTTGTCCACCGCAGCGGCACCCCGGAGGAGCTTCGGGTGGCGGAATACCTCAAGGCTCAATGTGAGGCCCTGGGCGTTTCGGCCCGAATCGAAGCCTTCCCCGTGGCTATGGCTGAAATAGAAGAGGCCCATGTGTACGCCGACGGCAAGGAGATTCCCTGCAAGGGGTTCTTCTGCTGCGGCAGCGGCGAGGTAGAGGGCGAGCTCTACTATATGTCTTCCCAGGATCCGGTCTCCGTGGCTCTGGCCAAGGATAAGATCGTCCTGCTGGATACCTCCGGCATTGGCTTTTTCGGCTATCAGGACCTGATGAAGGCCGGAGCCAAGGGCATTCTCTTCCAGTACGGCAACACCCATTTCCCCATCCACGACATTGACGAGCGGGACCTGCGGGCCGCTGTGGTGGGGGAGGAGCAGAAGGTCCTCTGCGCTATGCTCCACACCGCCGACGCCATAGACCTGCTGCGAAATGACGTCAAGCGCGTCAGGATCACCATGCGCCAGCGGGAATACGAGGGCGAGTCCCACAACGTCATCGCGGAGCTTCCCGGCCGGCGGGATGAGTGGATCGTCTTGTCTGCCCACTACGATACCACCGCCCTGTCCCACGGCTCCTACGACAATATGTCCGGCTGCGTGGGCATCCTGGGGGTGCTGGACCAGCTGAAAAAGCTGCCTCTGAACTACGGCCTGCGGCTGGTGTTCTGTGGCAGCGAGGAGCGGGGCCTCCTGGGCTCCAAGGCCTATACCCGGGACCACGAGGAAGCGCTCTCCAAGATTGCGCTGAACATCAACCTGGATATGATCGGCACCTGGGTAGGCAAATTCATTGCCAGAGTTTCCGCGGAGGAAGCGCTGGCCCATTATCTGACCTACATGGGCGCGGAGCTGAGCTTCCCGCTGGCGGCTAAGATCGGCGTCTACTCCAGCGATTCCACGCCCTTCGCGGATAAGGGCGTCCCCGCCCTGTCCTTTGCCCGGATGGCCTCGGACAATGCGGCTCCCATCCATTGCCGCTATGATCTGCCCGAGCTTCTGTCCATGGCCCGGATGGAGCAGGATATCGCCTTCATCGCGGAGTTTACCCGCCGCATGGCCATGTCCGCCGCCTGCCCCGTCAAGCGGGAGATTCCCGAGAAGGTCAAGACGGAGCTGGACGAGTACCTGTTCCGGAAGCGCCGCTCCTAAGCGCAGCGCGGGCACACGCTGTGCGCCCCTGCGGTGGAATGGTTACCTTATTTCGTACTTCTTAATTTACCTCGATAAAGGAGAACACCATGCAATACAAGCAATTAGGCAATTCAGAACTGAACGTATCGAAAATCGCCTTGGGCACCTGGGGCCTGGGGGGCGGCAGCGTGTGGTCCGATAAGGACTCCAACGCCGAGGAGGCTGCCCGGCTGCTGGACGCCTGCCTGGATCACGGCGTCAACTACATCGACACCGCTCCCGTCTACGGCACCGGGGCCAGCGAGGAGCTCTTAGGGGCCGCCCTGAAGGGCCGCCGACACGATTTCATCCTCCAGACCAAGTGCTCCCTGAACTGGAGAGGGGAGGGCGGCAACTTCCACTACTCCCGGGACGGCTACACCGTCAACAACGACACCCGGCCCGAGGCGATCCGCCGGGACGTGGAGGATTCCCTGCGCCGAATGAAGACCGACTGGCTGGACTCCGTCATCGTTCACTACGTTTGCAAATCCTTCCCCGTGGCGGAGACCGTGGGCGCCCTGGAAGAGCTGATCCGCGAAGGCAAGATCCGGGCCTACGGCCTGTCCAACAGCCAGCCCGCCGACCTGGCGGAATACCAGTCCGCGCCGGAGAAGAAGCAGGGCGTCAGTGTGGTGCAGGAGTTTTTCAGCATTCTTTCTCCCTTCCATGGCCGGGACTATTTCCCCGTCTGCGAGAAGTACAATACCACCTTCCAGACCTACGGCGTCCTGGAGGAGGGTTTCCTGACCGGGCCCGCCTTCCTGGAGCGGAAATTTGCCAAGACCGACATCCGCTCCCGCATCCCCTGGGTGCAGGAGCAGTACCACGAGGGCCTGCGCAGGGCCTTTGAGACCTGGACGCCCCTGTGCAAAGAGAAGAACTGCAGCTTCGCCCAGCTCGTCGAGGCCTGGGCCCTGGCCCAGCACCCCAACATGAGCCTGCTGGTGGGGATGCGGAAGCCGGAAAACGTGTCGGACACCGTTCGCTGCCTGGACCTTTCCCTGACTTCCGCCGAAATCGCCGCCATGGAGGAGACTGTCAAGGCCATACAGGTGGAGGTTTTGGACAAGTAATCCCCACCCGTCATTCTGAGCGCGGCGAAGCATCCGCATCCCCCGTCTCCGTCCAAAGCCTTCCCCTTGCGGGGAAGGTGCCCCAGTGCGCACACTGGGGCGGATGAGGTGGTGCCCCAGCAACGTAATTGAAAGTTGAGAATTGAGAATTGTCGGTTCTATTCCAAAAGGAGATATCATGATGAAGCAAAAAGCAAAAAAGTACGTCAGTCTGGCTTTGGCGTTTGCAATGAGCGCCAGCCTGCTGGGGAGCCTGGCCGGGTGTGAGAAACCGGAATCCGACGATGCCGGGATTGTCAGCACCGAAGTGACGCAAAAAAAGGGTACGCCGGTGGTATCGGACGTGATTTGGCTGGCCGGAGAACCGGGCATGCAATTCGACGCATCAAGCGTGTTCGTGCTGCGCAGCGATGGAACGGTAGCAGATTTTGATTGGCCCTATTATGGAGATGAAGTAGTCAGCATTTCCAGTGGAAAAGGGTGCCTCATCGATCCCGAGGGCCAGACGCTGATACCGCTCGATTATGACGAGATCTATTCGTTCCACAATGGTTTTGCCACCGTTACAAAAGACGGGAAAGAGAGCTTTGTCGATACCAAGGGCCGGTTGGTGATCCCATTTGAGTATCGCGTCGTCGGCACCTTTACCGAAGGCCTTGCAAGAGTGAGAAAAGGCGAAAAATGGGGCTTTATTGATACCACAGGCCAGGTGGTGATCCCACTGGAGTACGATTTTGTGGACCGATTCTCCGAAGGCCTTGCGTTCGTGCTGAAGAACGGAGAAAATGGATGCTATCTCGACGCCGCGGGCAATGTGAGGATTCCGAACGTGGATGGAACCGGCAGTTCGTTTCGGGATGGTCTTGCCGTGGTGTATAAAGACGGCAAACAGGGATTGATCGATACCGCAGGCCAAGAGCTGCTTCCTATGGAGTATGACAACATAAGAGACCGTTTTTACGACGGGCTTGCCCAGGTCACGTGGAGGATATTGTTTACAGGCTATATTGATACCACCGGCAAGGTCGTGATCGCACCGGAGTATTTAAATTGCCGCGACTTCTCTGAAGGCCTTGCTGCGGTGAAAAAAGATGGGAAATGGGGCTATATCGACACCGAGGGGCAGATGGTGATTTCGCCGGAGTTTGCAGAGGCCTGCGACTTTTCAAATGGCCTTGCTGCGGTGAAAAAAGATGGAAAATGGGGCTATATCGATTCCAAAGGAAAGACGGTGATCCCGCTGGAGTATGACGATTGCTTTAAGTTCAGCCGCAGATTCGATTTCAACAAAACGTTCAACGGCCTTGCCGCAGTGGAAAAGGACGGAAAATGGGGCTATTGCAATACCAAGGGCCAATTGGTGATCCCGCTGGAGTATGACAGAGTCAGGGATTTTTCCGAAGGCCTTGCTTCGGTAAAAAAGGACGGAAAATACGGTTATTACAATGCGAAGGGGCAGTTGGTGATTCCGCTGGAGTATGATGCTGCGTATGACTTCTTTGAAGGCCTTGCCACAGTGGAAAAGGATGGAAAATGGGGCTGTATCGACACTACCGGTCAGGTCGTCATACCGTTGGAGTATGACGATTGCCAAATCCACGACAACGGCAGGTTTGGCATCGTCAGAAAAGGGGAAAACTGGGGGGTCTGTAAGATCTCCTGGCAGTAACGCCGTTCCCTGTCATTCTGAGCGCCCGAAAGGACTTGCTTCGAGGCGCAGCGAAGAATCAGCGTCCCCGTCCCCTGATGCCTAACGAAAGGAAACATGACCATGAATATCTACGCCGCCGCGTCCCTGTTCGCTGTCCTGATTCTGCTGTACTGGGTGATCTCCGAGGTCTTCACGGTCCTGTTCCGGCTCATTGGTCTGCCGGAGGAAAAGGCCCGGTTTCAGGTGGTCTCTCTGCTGACGGGCACGGGCTTCACCACCCGGGAGAGCGAAATGATCCTTTCCACCCGGTCCCGCCGCCGTCTGGCGAGAATCACGGTGCTGTTCGGCTACGTGTTCAACATCACCTTCGTTTCCGCGGTGGTGAACGTGTTTTTATCCACCGGCACCGGCGGCTTTTTCTCCTCGGTGCTGAGTATGCTGATCCCCCTGGCGGCCCTGACTGCCGTGCTGATTCTGACCAGAATCCGGGAGGTTCGAATTTGGCTGGACCGAAAGATCGAGCGAGTGGCAGACAATATGGGGAGCAACCGCAACTACAACGGCGTTACCCGGATCGACGAGCTGGGCTCCCAGATTATTGCCAGAGTCAGTCTGCGGACGGTCCCGGAGGAGCTGGAAGGCAAAACCCTGTCGGAGCTGGGTCTGAAGCCAAAAAAAAAGATTCTGGTGCTCATGCTGGAGCACGCGGACCGCACCGGCGAGGACCCCACGGCGAAGACAGTCTTCCGTCCCGGCGACCGGGTCACGGTCTGCGGGGATTACCGACAAATCTGCAAGGTGTTCCAGGCCCGGGAGCGCTTCTCCGACGATTGAACGCAGTCCGGTAGGGCGGCCCCAGGCCGCCGTGTTCCCGGTGTTTCCGGCGGCCAGAGGTCTGGCCGCCCTGCTGCAAATGAACCGGGGTATCCGTTTAAAGCAAAGGAGCCTTATATGAACGATGAAGCCCTGACTTGGCGTGTTGTCGAAACGGAGCCCCTGCTCCACACGCCGGTTTTTGACGTGCTGGCCCAGAAGGAGCTTTCCGCCGCCGGCCCTGCCGGGACCTACGTGGCAATGCGGGCCCCCGACTGGGTGATGGTGATTCCGGTGCTGGGAGAGGATTTCCTTCTGGTCCGTCAGTGGCGGCACGCTGCCCGGCGAATCACCACGGAGTTTCCCGGGGGCGTCCGGGACGGGGACGAGGACCCCGCCGAAACTGCCCGCCGGGAGCTGCTGGAGGAGACCGGCTTCCGGGCGGGAAAGCTGCGCCTGCTTGGACGGTGCAGTCCCAATCCCGCGCTGTTTTCCAATACCTTCCATTGCTATCTTGCCGAAGAGCTGATTCCCACCGGCGTCCAGCACCTGGACGCGGATGAGGTCCTGAGCTATGAGCGCCGCCCCATTCGGGAGGTTCTGGCGGGGTTTGGCACGGGCGAATTCAGCCACGCTCTTGTGGGAACCGCCCTGGCCTTTTATCTGCGGGATTGCCGGGACGGAAAAAAGACCGCCGCTTTTTGAAAAGCGGCGGTCTTTTTTCGGCCTGAAAACGAATTTACAGGGCGGAATAGCCGAAGCTGTTGACCAGAGCGTCCAGCCGACGGCCAGCCTTGCAGTAGGGGCAATCCCGGTAGTCGTAGCTGGCGTAGTTAGGCAGGTCCCGGATGTCATAGACAGAGTGGACCAGAATGCCGGCGGACTCGGGGACGGTGCTGTAGAGAGCGGCAATGCCCGCAGCCTCGCCGCCGTAGTAGCGAATGGCCTCAATGGAGCGGTTGGCGGTAAAGCCCGTGGTCACGCTGGCCATCATAATCAGGACGTGTTTGTCCCGAATCAGGGGCTGGGCGTTGTCCCGGAAGATGATCTGGCTGTTGGCATTGTATTCCGGCTCCAGCACGCAAATATCCCGGTGCTCGTTGACGCCGCGGGGCGTGTTCACCAGTTCCCGGGCCAGGCAGGTGCCGATGACGGCGGTGCCGTCCAGGCAGAGGATGGTATCCACCAGGTCAGTGACGTACTTGGGGGCCAGCTCCTTGGCGACAGCGATTGCTTCCGTCAGCCGGGTCTTTTGGGCGGAGATGTCGATGTAGTAGTTGATGTGGCTGTGGTTTGTGGCGAAGTGCCCCCGGGCCACACGGAACGGGACGTTGCCTCTTTTGAGAGGCAGCTCTTGGATTTCAATCATGTTACAGTCCTCCCTTTTCAGTTTGCGTGTGCGAGTTTTCGGTCTGCGGGGAAAACAAAAAAGCGGCCTCAATCCGACTGCCAAGGGAGCCGGGATAATCGCTTTTTTTCATTGTACCTCTTTTGCAGGTGGTTTGTCAAGCACTTCTGGCTATCCGTTGACAAAAAAACGATTGTTCGGTATAATAAATCAAAAAACAAAGGAGGAGCTTTGCCATGACCGGCGAAACCATTTTGCAGGCCGTTGGTTATTTTTCCACGGTTCTGATCCTGATTTCTTTCCTGATGACTTCGGTTTTGAAGCTGCGGCTGGTGAACCTGGTGGGTTCTGCCATTTTTGTGGTCTTTGCTTTTCTGACCAAATCCTATCCCACTGCCATTATGAACGTGGGCCTGTGCATCATCAATATCTACTTCATCATCCGCCTGCTTCGCTCCAAGCGCCTGACCCTGATGCTGCCCATCTCCCTGGACAGCAGCTATCTCCGGGCCTTCCAGGACTTCTACCGGGACGATATGCGCATCTATTTCCCGGACTTCGACCCCAAGACCCTCCAGGCGGACACGGCCTATTTCGTCTATTATGACATGAACCCCGTGGGCCTGACCATTGGCCGCAGAACAGAAGACGGGGCGCTGGAGCTGCTGCTGGACTACACCACGCCGAAATACCGGGACGCCTCCGTGGGCCGCTTCCTCTATCCCCACCTGCTGGGGGAGGAGGGGTTTACCGCCCTGGAATGCCGCAAGGCCACGCCCAAGCATGAGAAGTACCTGCAAAAGGTGGGCTTCCGCCGGGAGGGTGACTGTTACCGCCTGACAAAGTAGAGACGGCCATCTGCCGTCTGTTTGCGCAAACAGGAGGAGACGCTATGAAACTGTTATATGCCGAGGATGAACGTAGCCTGGCCGAGGCTGTGGTGGATGTCCTGGAATACCACAAGTACAAGGTGGACGTGGTTTACGATGGCCAGGACGCCTTGGACTACGCCGAGAACGATCAATATGACGGTATCATCCTGGATGTGATGATGCCGCGGAAAAGCGGTTTTGAGGTGTTGCGGGCCCTTCGGTCCAAGGGAAATCGGACGCCCATTCTGCTGCTTACCGCCAAAGCCGAGGTGGAGGATCGGATTCAGGGCCTGGATCTGGGGGCGGACGACTATCTGCCCAAGCCCTTTGTCATGGGAGAGCTTCTCGCCCGCATTCGGGCCATGCTCCGCCGCCGGGAGGAATTCACCCCGGACCTGCTGACCATGGGGAATCTCTCTCTGGATCGTCAGAACTACAACCTCTGCGTGGGGGAGAACCGGATTCTGCTGCCCAAGCTTGAGTTCCTGATGATGGAGCTGTTTCTGCTGAACCGCGGAATCTGGCTTTCCACCGAGGATATTCTGGTCAAGGTCTGGGGCTACGACACCGATGCCGAGATCGGCATTGTCTGGGTCTATATCTCCTATCTGCGGAAGAAGCTGACGAGCCTGGGAGCCAATGTGGCCATCAAGGCCAAGCGGGGCATCGGGTATATGCTGGAGTTGACGCCATGATTAAAACCCTGAAACGAAAATTTATCACGGCAGCCATGATTGCCGTGACGGTCCTGCTGTTGACGATCCTGGGCGGACTGAACCTGGTGAACGCCTGGAGCACCCGGCAGGAGAGCCTGCGCCTGCTGGAAAACCTGGTTCAGCGGGAAACCCAGATGCCGCCGGAGCTCTCGGAGGGAGAGGACCGTCCCGTTCCCCCCGAGGGGGAACCCGTGCCCGGAGAGCCCGAGGGGGAAAAGCCCTTCCCGGGCGGCGAGGGTCGAGGCTTTTTGATGGATCCCCTGACAGAAAATGATCGCCTTTCCGCGGTCTTCTTCACGGCCAGACTGCGGGATGGCGCCGTCGTTGGGACGGATGTGAGTCGAATCTCCACGGTTACTGACGCTGAGGCCGCCGCTATGGCGCTGGCCGCGGCAGAGGCGGGAAAGACCGAGGGCAAGGTGGACAGCTTCCGCTATGCCTCCGGCAGGACGCCGGAGGGCGAGACCGTCTATGTCTTTCTGGAAATCTCCATCCGACGCAGCGCCTTCCTGCGGGTGGCGATTCTCTCTGCCCTGGCGGGACTGGCGGGATGGGTTCTGATGCTGGGCCTGGTAGTGCTTCTGGCCAAACGGACCATTGCCCCCATCGCGGAGAATATGGACCGGCAGCGGCAGTTTGTCACCGACGCCGGCCATGAGCTGAAAACCCCGCTTGCCATCATCCAGGCCAACACTGAGGCCATGGAGTTGATCCAGGGAGAAAACAAGTGGAGCCGCAACATCAAGGCCCAGACCGCCCGCCTTACAGATCTGACCCGGGACCTTCTGACGCTGGCCCGGGCGGACGAGGTTCCCGCTGTGGGGAGCTTTAGCCCGGTGGATCTCTCCGCTCTGGCGGCCAAAACCGCCCAGATGTTCCAAACGCCCATGGAGCAGAAGGGCCTGACACTGGAGGAGAAAACCGTTCCCGGGGTCACCGTCCGGGGCCAGGAAGCCCAGCTTGCCAGCCTCTGCTCCATTCTCTTTGACAATGCGGTGAAATACGCCACCCAGGGCTCTGCCCTGGTTCTGAGCCTCCGGGCAGGAGAGAAGACCTGCACCCTGCGGCTGGAGAACCGCTGTGATAAGCTGCCGGACTGCCCGCCGGAGCGGCTCTTTGACCGGTTTTATCGGGGCGACTCCGCCCGATCCCAATCCTCCGGCGGCTTCGGCATCGGCCTTTCTGCGGCCCAGGTCATTGCCCTCCAGCACCGGGGCCGCCTGGAAGCGGAGTACCCCGCGGAGGATCGGGTAGCCTTCACCGTCACCCTGCCGATGGACAAGTGACAGGCGACAATTGTAGGGACAAGCATTGCTTGTCCGCCTGCCTCTCGTTCGCACTCGCCTGTAGGGACATCACCCTGCGGTCCGCGCCTAAGCTCCTGTAGCGGCGCACACCGGTGCGCCACCGGTACCTGCCTGCTGTGCGGGCAAGCTGCCGGCCAATCTCCATGCCCGTTTCACGCCTAAAAATATGGGAACACCCGGGAACAGCAACGACGCTGCTCCCGGGCCTTTTTTTCTGTTTTTCAAATGCAATTTGAAAACACCTGAAATTGTCAACTGTCAAATGTCACTTTTTCATCGCGATGGCCTTCCGGCATTTTTCAGCCAGGCCCTCGGCAGTGAGACCAAAGTATTCCAGCACGGCGGCGGCGGTACCGCTGCGGCCGAAGGAGTCGTTGACGCCGTGGCGCACCACGGGGACGGGGCAGTTTTCTGCCAAAAGCTCTGCCACAGCGCCGCCCAGGCCGCCCAGCACGGAGGCTTCCTCGGAGGTGACGATGGCGCCGGTCTCCCGGGCAGCCTTCAAAACCAGCGCCTCGTCCAGGGGTTTGATGGTGTGCATATCGATGACCCGGACGGAGATGCCCTCGCCTGCCAGAAGCTCCCGGGCCTGGCGGGCCACGCCCACCATAATGCCGGTAGCGATGACGGTCACGTCGGTACCCTCGGCGATGGTGACGCCCTTGCCCAGCGCAAACTGGTAGCCTTCCAGCTCGTCGGTGAAGATTTCAGTAGCCGGCCGGGCCAGACGGAGGTAAGCAGGGCCGTCGTAGTTCAGCAGGGCCTCCACGGCCAGCCGCATCTCATTGCCGTCACAGGGGCAAACCACGGTCATACCGGGAATCTGCCGCATCAGGGCCAGGTCCTCGGTGCACTGGTGGGTGGCGCCGTCCTCGCCCACGGAGACGCCGCCGTGGGAGCCCACGACCTTCACGTTCAGGTGGGGATAGCCGATGGAGTTGCGAATCTGCTCATAGGAACGGCCTGCCGCAAAGATGGCGAAGGTGTTGGTGAAGGGCTTGAGGCCGGAGGCAGCCATGCCGGCGGCGATGCCGGTCATGTTGTTCTCCGCGATGCCGCAGTCGAAGAAACGGCTGGGATAGGCGGCCCGGAAATCCTTGGTCATGGTGGCCATGGCCAGGTCCGCGTCCAGCACTACCAGCTCGGGGTACTTCTCGGCAAATTCTACCAGGGCCTTGCCGTAGGCGCCGCGCGTCGCGATTTTCCCTGCCATATTATTTTCCCTCCAATTCTTTGATCTTGGCTTCCAGCTCCGCCTTGGCAACGGCGAACTCCTCGGCGTTGGGGGCCTTGCCGTGCCAGCCGGACTGATTCTCCATGAAGGAGACGCCCTTGCCCTTGACGGTGGCCATCAAAATGGCGGTGGGCTTGCCCTTGGTCCGACGGGCCTCGGCCAGAGCGGCCTGAATCTGGGCAAAATCGTGGCCGTCAATCTTGACCACGTGCCAGTTGAAGGCTTCCAGCTTTTTGTCCAGAGGCTCGGTGGGCATAACGTCCTTGGTGGCGCCGTCAATCTGCAGACCGTTCACGTCGATGAAGGCGCAAAGGTTATCCAGCTTCCACTTGGCGGCAGCCATCATAGCCTCCCAGATCTGGCCTTCTGCCAGCTCGCCGTCGCCGCAGATGGCGTAGGTGCGCCAGAGCTTGCCGGTGGTCTTGGCGGTCAGGGCCATGCCGACAGCGGTGGAGAGACCCTGACCCAGGGAGCCGGTGGACATATCCACGCCGGGGACGTGCCGCATATCCGGATGGCCGGAGAGGTGGGCCTTGATGGACCGCAGATTCTGGAGGTCCTCCACCGGGAAGAAGCCCTGCATGGCCAGCACCGCGTAGAGGGCAGGAGCGCAGTGTCCCTTGGACAGGACAAAGCGGTCACGGTCCTCCCAGTTGGGATTGGCCGAGTCTACGTTCATCTCATTGAAGTAGAGGACGGTCAATGCGTCCATGCAGGAGAGGGAGCCGCCGGGGTGCCCGGAAGCGGCGCGATGGACGGCCTCCACCGCCAGCAGCCTTGCCTTGTAGGCCGCGACGGCCAGGTCTTTGCCGAACAGTTTTTCCATAGTATCCTTCCTTTTATGTGTATTTTATTCTTGCTCTTCGTAAAGGAACTCTGTCTGCCAGTAATAGCAGAGGGTCTGCATCAGGTGGTAGTTCTCGCTGTGGGAGGAGGAAATCTTCGTGGTGAGGTGGCCGTCCACGCTGACTCTTCCCTTGGTGGAGAAAACCGGGAACTCCTCCATCATGTCCCCCATGGCCTGAAGATAGGCGGGGCCCTTTCCCCAGCCAAGGGTGTCGAAGAGGACGTTCATCAGATAGCAGGGGGAGATCACAGGTCCCTGTTTCAGCGTTTCATTCTGGCAGCCGAACATCGTCCGGGCCGCGCTGTTCATCCAGATCACATAGTCGGTGGAGTAGTAGTTGAAGAAGCCGTCTTCTGAGGAAAGGCTCACGTCCATGCCGAAGCGCGTGTAGGCGGCGGTGGTGTAGTTGTTGATGTCCTTGCCCAGGGTGGCCTTGTGGTCGCCGTAAACCAGCAGAACAATGGGCCGGTCGCTGTCCCGGAAGTGATCGATCAATACCTGCAGCTCGTCGTCCCGCTTGGCGCAGCAGCCCAGATAGTTGTTCATGGCATAGCCGTCGGCGGTCTTGGCGTTCTTCTGGACATAGCGGCCGGGATAGAGATTCCGGCTGTAGTTGTAGGGACCGTGGCCCTCGTAGGTGACAGAGAAATTGAAGTAGGGGCTGCCGTCGGTCTCCAGGTGTTTCTGATATTGCTCCCAGATTACGCTGTACAGCACGTCATCCTCCGCGATTTTGTCTGCTCCCACCAGATCGTCAAAGCCGTCCTCCCGGAACTTGTAGCTGTCAAAGCCCAGGTAGCGGTCCACGTTGAGCCGGTTGTAGAACCAGCCGTTGAAGGGGTGGGCCCCCTCGGTCCGGTAGCCTTGCTGCTTCAGATACCACAGATAGGAGTTGGTAGGCTTGCGCCAGTCGCTCAGACGGTAGTTGCCGGTGAGGAAGCCGCGCTCGGCGTCCTTGGTGTTGCCGCCGAAGCCGTTGGTCACCAGGTTGCCCATGCAGACGGATTCCTGTACCAGCCCGTGATAGTTTTCGTAGCAGGCGTCCAAATCCAGAGCGTCGGTGTCGTAGGAAAGCTCCGACAGGTCCGCGTAGCTTTCCCGCATAATCACAAAGATGTCGGCCTTCCGATCCGCGGGGATGTCTGTTTCGGTGTATTTTGCCAGGGCGCTCTCCGCGTCAGACTTGGAGTAGTCTGCGGGCTTGCCGCTGGCCGTGAAAGCGGAGCGGGTGAAGGAGTAGGCCACGCCCCGGGAGGCGTAAATCTCCGTGGAGGACCAGGTGTTTACATGGTCGTAGTGCTTGGTCAGCTCCAGCATCTCCCCGGAGCAGGCTGCCACAAGAGCGCCGGTCAGGGCCAGGGCGGCAACGCAGATTCCAATGGCCCGGCCAATGCTCTTCCAGCGGGGCTTCCAGCGGCTGAGCAAGGCCAGCAGCACCGTGTAGCCCACAGCGCCGCTCACGGGAATGATAACCCGGGAGCTCAGCTCCAGCTCATAGCCCTGGGTTCCCGTGATGGCAAGGGCTTCCCGCAGGCAGGTGAGGTCCTGGAACTGCAAGGGATCGGAGCGGATGATAATCAGATAGTAGTTTCCGATTGCGATCCCCAGCCAAATCAGAGCGGAGACCAGATAGGCAATCCAGGCCCGGCCGATCAGGGCGAAGAGGGCCAGACAGAGGGAGAAGATCAACGCAAAATTGATGAAGGGAATCCACAGGTCTTCCCAATAGCCCAGCCAGATGTCCGGGTTCAGGTTGCTGTAAGACAGCCGCAGGGTAAAGTAGGTCAGCAGCCCGCAGCCGACCAGCAGCAGAAAGAACTGCCAGAGCAGGAACAGAATTCGTTTTTTGTCCGGAAGTCGTTTGTTGAGCACCAAAACAGGTTCGGTCTGCTTTTCTTTTCTTTTTTTCATAGCGTTTCCTTCTTACCTCTTTTTTGCCAGCGGCTCGCTTTGCTCCTGGGCCTCCTGGAGCAGACCGATGATCTGATTGGTGACCAGGAAGCCCTTGGGCGTCAGCACCCAGCGCCCGTCCTCCGTCTGGTAGAACAGATCCCGCTTTTCCAGCGGCAGGATAGCTTCCAGCAGAGGGGCAAAGGGCATGAGGTAATTCTTTTCATATTCCTCCGGGGAGATGCCCCGGGTGGTTCGCAGCCGCAGCATGACGTACTCTCCTGCTCGCTCCCGGGCGGGGATGGCGTCGCACTCGGAGAGGATGGGAATATCCTGTTTCAGCACGCCGCGGATGTAGGTTTCTATGTTGGCTGCGTAGGTGTATCGCTTCCCCGCGAAGTCCGAGGCTGCGGCGGGGCCGAATCCGATATACTCGTCGCCCAGCCAGTATTTCAGGTTGTGGCGGGATTCATAGCCCGGTTTCGCGAAATTGGAAATTTCGTACTGGGCGTAGCCTGCCTCTTCCAGGATTGAAACGGTGTTCAGGTACATCTCCGCCTGCACCTCGTCGGAGGGCAGATTCGCGGCGTCCTTGTACTCCCACAGGGGAGTGCCCTTCTCCACCTTGAGCCCGTAACAGGACATATGCTCCGGCTCCAACTCCAGCACATGGAGGAGCGTTTCCTCCCACTGGGACGCAGTCTGGTTGGGCAGGCCGTACATCAGGTCCAGGGAAATGTTGTTGAAACCGACCTTCCTGGCAAGCTGCACAGCGGTTCGGGCCTGCTCGTAGTTGTGGGGCCGACCCAGCTTTTGCAGCACATCGTCCCGATCGGATTGGACGCCCAGAGACATACGGTTGAAGCCCTCGGCCCGGAGCTTTTTCAGCAAAGACTCTGTCACAGAGTCCGGATTGGCCTCAAAGGTGATCTCCGCATCCTTGTCCACCCGGAAGCGGTGCTGGAGTTCGGCGAAGATTCGGCGCAGGCTGTCCGCACCGAAGAAGGAGGGAGTTCCGCCGCCGAAGTACACGGTGTCAACCAAATAATCCGTTGCCCGGGCCCCGCACTCCTTGAAGTGAACCGTCAGGGCCTGCAGGTAGTTGTCCACCAGCCGCCGATTCCGGCTTCCGCCGATGGAGTAGAAGTCGCAGTATTGACACTTGCTGCGGCAAAAGGGAATGTGGATATATATACCCAAAGGCTTTAATACGTTCATTGTAAACGCTCCTGTGAAAGGATAAAGTATCGCTTGTCGGCGGTATAAACCATGCCTTGCGGCACATGAAGTATCTCCTTGGGAGAAATGCAGTATGAGCTTTGCTCATATTTGCGTCAGCAAATACTTCAACAGTTCTCACTCGTCCATCTTCAAGACTGCCATGAAGGCCTCGCTGGGCACCGACACAGTGCCGAAGGTCCGCATTCGCTTTTTGCCTTCCTTCTGCTTTTCCAGCAGCTTCTTCTTTCGGGTGATGTCGCCGCCGTAGCACTTGGCCAGCACGTCCTTGCGCAGGGCCTTGATGGTCTCCCGGGCGATAATCTTGCCGCCGATGGCAGCCTGCACCGGGATTTCGAACATCTGGCGGGGGATGTTATCCTTCAGCTTCTCGCAGATGCGCCGGGCCCGGGCATAGGCCTCGTCGGCAAAGAGAATGAAGCTCAGAGCGTCCACCAGCTCGCCGTTCAGCAGGATGTCCAGCTTCACCAGCTTGGAGGGCCGGTAGCCGATCAGCTCATAGTCCAAAGAGCCGTAGCCCCGGGTCCTGGATTTCAGCGCATCGAAGAAGTCGTAGATGATTTCGTTCAGGGGGATTTCGTAGTGGAGCTCCACCCGGCTCTGATCCAGATAGGTCATATCCTTGAACTCGCCCCGACGGAACTGGCAGAGGTCCATGATGTTGCCCACATAGTCCGGCGGCGTGATAATGCTGGCCTTCACGTAGGGCTCATAGGCCTGGGAGATTTCCATGGGATCGGGGTAGTTGAGGGGAGTGTAGACCTCAATGTGGCTGCCGTCGGTCTTGTCGATCTCATAGACCACGTTGGGGGCGGTGGTAATCAGATCCAGATTGAACTCCCGTTCCAGCCGCTCCATGATGATCTCCATGTGGAGCAGACCCAAAAAGCCGCAGCGGAAGCCGAAGCCCAGGGCGATGGAGTTCTCCTGGGTGTAGTACATGGAGGCGTCGTTGAGCTTGAGCTTTTCCAGGGCGTCCCGTAGGTCTCCGTATTTGGAGCCGTCAGCGGGATAGACGCCGGAGAAAACCATGGGCTGGCAGGTCTTATAGCCCGGAAGAGGCTCCGCGGCGGGGTTTTCCGCCCCGGTGACGGTGTCGCCCACCCGGGTGTCGGAGATGGTCTTGATGGAAGCGGTGAGGTATCCTACCTCGCCGGCGCCCAGAGCGTCGGCGGGGACCATGCCCTTGGGGTGGAGATAGCCGCACTCTACCACCTTGTAGACGGCCCCGGAGGCCATCATCTTCACGTCCATGCCGGGCCGGACCGTGCCGTTCATCACCCGCAAATAGACCACAACGCCCCGGTAGCTGTCGTACTGGCTGTCGAAAATCAAGGCCTGAAGGGGCGCTTCCCGGTCCCCCTTGGGGGCGGGCACATCCCGAACGATCATTTCCAGAACGGAGTGGATGTTGATACCGTTCTTGGCGGAGATTTCCGGGGCGTCCATGGCGGGCAGGCCGATGATATCTTCGATCTCTTTCTTGACTTCCTCAGGCCGGGCGGCGGGCAGGTCGATCTTGTTCACCACCGGTAGGACCTCCAGCCCTGCGTCGATGGCCAGGTAGGTGTTGGCCAGAGTCTGGGCCTCGATGCCCTGGGAGGCGTCCACCACCAGCACCGCGCCCTCGCAGGCGGTAAGAGAGCGGGAGACCTCGTAGTTGAAGTCCACGTGTCCCGGGGTGTCGATCAGGTTCAGCACATAGTCCTGCCCGTCGTCCGCCCGGTAGTTGAGCTTGACGGCCCGGGCCTTGATGGTGATGCCCCGCTCCCGTTCCAGCTCCATATTGTCGAGAATTTGCTCTTCCATCTCCCGCTTGTCCACGGTTTTGGTCTCCTCCAGCAGCCGATCTGCCAGGGTGGACTTGCCGTGGTCGATGTGGGCCACGATGGAGAAATTGCGAATCTTGGAAAGTTCAGTCATGTCATTACCTCAAAAAGGGTCATTCTATCCCTTATAATCCAACATATTATAGCAGACAAAGCCTGGTTTGTAAAGGAGAAAAAAGCCTCTCCCGCCCGCAGTGCGCGGGCAATCTGCCCGCCGTGGTTCAGAGTTCAGGGTTCAGGGTTCAGAGTTCAGAGTTCGGGGTTCAGAGCCCGTAGGGGGCGATACCCACATCGGCCCGCTGTGGTTGAAAAGCCTTCCCCTGGAGGGGAAGGTGCCCCAGTGCGCACACTGGGGCGGATGAGGTGGTGTTCCGATAACTGGCAGTATTCCGTGGTGCCGCCTTCGTGCGCTGATGCTGACTTGGTTCATCGCACTCGGGAAATGGAGCTCCCTTTCCTGCTTTGTTGAGACCGCCGCATTGTAAAAATCGCCTTCCGGGGAGAGGGATGGAATCTGTCCCCGGAGCAAATGAAGCTGATTGGCGAAAAACTGGGCGAAAGAATAAGGGCCGGTTCCTTGCTTTGCATCGCAAGACAAGGAACCGGCCGTGT
>JAGABH010000194.1 GCA_017614755.1 Oscillospiraceae bacterium | reverse complement strand
GGCGCGGCTGCGCCGGAGACCTGCCTGCATTACTGTCCCGCCTTGCTCACCAGGGGCCGGAGAACCTGGTAGTCCTCAAAGCGGCGGTCCTTGGAGCCGGTCAGGAAAACCAGCTGCGTTTCGATGTTTTCCAACAGTGCGTAGCCCTTCACCGTGGCGCTGACGCCGGAACCGGTAACGCCGGAAACGTAGACGCGGGAGCCGCCGGTCAGCGCAAAATCGGAGGCGGGATTTCCAAAGGAGATGGTGATATTGCTGCTGGCAAAGAAGTTCAGCATCTCCTCCGCCACCCCGGCAATCAGCTCCGTGCGGCTCTTCTCGGAGTTATAGACGATCTGGGTTGCGCTGGGGAAGCGGAAATCATCCAGGACGATCTCCTTGAAGCCTTTTTCCGCCAGCTCCCGGGCGATCTGTTTGAGATAGGCCACCACAGTGGGATTGGCGGGGTCGATCCAGTAGAACCCGCTGCCCACCCAGAGGGAGCCGCCGGAGGTTTTCAGGGCGCAGTTGAGGTGGTTTTCCGCAAAGTGGGTATCCTGGAAGGTCCGGATGCGGGCCACCATGGTAAAGCCGTGGCTGCGGAGATAGGAGATCACCGTGTCCACGGTCTCGATGTCAATGGCCGCCTGCCGGGCGCCGTCGATGGCCGTGGTGTAGTAGAAGGAGCCGTTGCCGCCCTTCAGGTCGATCAGCACCGTACAGGGCGGACTCAGCTCCTGAACCGCCGCCAGAACCGCTTCCGGGTCCTGGAGCATTTCCAGGTCGATATAGTAGCCGCTGATGCGCTCGGTCTCTTGGGCGCTGGGGTCCGGGTCCGCAAACTCGATGGAGACATCCTCCGGCAGCGTAGTCTTCACCGCATTGTCCGTGGGAACGGCCACATCCCGGGAGGTGTTCTTTTCAAAATTAAAATAGGCTCCCTCCGGGGTGTAAACCAGGAAGCGCTCCAGGTAGACCGCAAAGAGGATTATGCCCAGAAGCAGAATCGCCGCCAGCGCCAGAAAGACCTTCATGCCCTTTCGCATCCGGGTCTTGGTTCGATAAGATAAGGAGCGCAAGGTCACTCCCCCTTTACCGCAGTAAAGCAGCACCAGTCATTCATGGTTTGCAGGAAGGTAATCCGCAGACCCGCCGCCTCAATGGCGGCCCGAACCTCATCATATCGGCTCTCCAGAACGCCGGAGCAGATCACCTTGGTCTTCTCGGTCATAAAGCGGGGCAGCACCGCCGCCATAGGGATGATGACATCCGCAAATATGTTCATGCAAACCACGTCGTAAGTCTTGGAGAAGAGCTCCGCCAAGGCCTCCTGACCCGTGATGACGTTGCCGGTGACCGCTGTAAAGCGGTCGGCGCCCAGGCCGTTGATGGCCGCGTTCTCCCGGGCAATGTCCTCGGCCTTGGGGTCCACGTCCACGCCGGTAGCGTGTGCCGCTCCCAGCCGCAGGGCAGTGATGGAGAGGATGCCGCTGCCGCTGCCCAGGTCCAGGACCTCTTCCCCGCCCCGGATCAGCTCCTCCAGGCGGAGCATACACATCTGGGTGGAGGCGTGGGCGCCGGTGCCGAAAATCATGCCTGGGTCCAGGAAGACCGGGATACGGGCCTCGACGGGATCGGGCTCCATCCACTTGGGCACCACCAGAAGCCGCTGCCCGATGGGGATGGGCTGGTAATACTGCTTCCAGTTGTTTTCCCAGTCCTCGTCCCGGACGTTGGCCATACTCAGGGCAAGGGTGCCCAGGCCCGCCTCGGGCCAGGCAGTCAGCAGCCCGGCCAGCAGTTCCCGCAGCCGGGCAATCTCCTCCGGCGCATCGGGGCCGTCGGCCAAATAAAGCCGAATTCGGGAGACCCCGTCCAGACTCTTTTCCAGGTCCTCATCCACGATGTCCCAGTAGTCCCGGTTTGTCTCCAAAAACGTGTGAAATTCCGCTTCATCGTCAATAATGAAGCTGTCAAAGCCGTTTAACGTCAGCTCCGCCTCCAGCAGGCCAATGCCCCGGGAAGCAGAGTCAATGGTAAGTTCCAACCATTCCATATTAAAATTCCTCATTTCAGGAAAATAATCGGGGAAAGAGCCCTTATAGTTTACAGGATTTTGCGGCGCTTGACAAGAGGATTTCGAAAAATCTCCGAAAAAATTATGATTTTTCATGGATTTTTACTTGGAATTTCGAAAAAAGTGTGCTATAATAACATGGTGGGTTTTTTGCTATCCGGGACGAAAGGAGTGCGTCATGTACAGCGTCAACGAGAGGATACATTACGGCGGCAGCGGTGTTTGCATGATTCAGGAAATCGCCACCATGCGTTTTGGCCGCACCCGGGAACAGTATTATGTCCTCAAGCCCGTCTATCAAAACACCTCTGTCATCTATGTCCCGGTGGACAATGCGCAGTTGGTGGCAAAGATGCGCCCTGTACTCTCCCGGGCCGAGGTAGACAAGCTGATCGAAAGTATGCCTGAAATTCCCACCGCCTGGGAGGACGACCCTCAAACCCGGAAGGCCTCCTTCGACAATCTGCTGCGAAGCAACGAGTGCCGGAGCCTGATTGTCATCATCAAGACCCTCAACGCCCACAAAGAGCGCCGTCAGGCCGACGGCAAGAACCTCCACGTCTCCGACGAGACCTTCCTCCGGGAGGCGCAGCGCCTGCTCTACGACGAATTCGCCGGGGCACTGGACATCCAGCCCGCCCAGGTCCACGACTACATTATGGACAAGCTCGGCCAGACCGCCTGATCCCCGCAGAAGTCCGCCCGGACGGGCAGCCGCACCGATGCGGTACAGGAAAACACCAGCCGGAGCAAAATTGCACTTGCAATTCTGCCCCGGCTGTATTATAATACCCCTGCAATCTGCCGGTATGATGGAATTGGTAGACGTAGTGGACTCAAAATCCACCGCTGGCGACAGCGTGCCGGTTCGACTCCGGCTACCGGCACCACGTCGGAGATCCCTCCGCACGGCTCAGAAAAAGCAGGCGCTTGCTGCGTCTGCTTTTTCTTCGCCTGTGCTCCGGGTC
>JAGABH010000019.1 GCA_017614755.1 Oscillospiraceae bacterium | reverse complement strand
GTCCACGGCTTCCCGGGCTATCGTGCGGATCACGCGCCGCTCACGCCGGAGGACGTGCTCGCCGGACGCGGCAATACGCCGAAGCTGCGCCGGATCAAGCCCTACGGCAAGCAGAGTATGTATTCCGGCGGCGGCGTCATCCTGGCGCAGCTCGCCTTTGAGCGGATCACCGGCACGACCCTGCGGGAAGCCTTCCAAAAGGAGGTGGCGGAGCCGCTGGGGCTGAAGCGAACCGGCTTCTTCCAGCCCCTGGACGAGAAGCTGCTGGCAAACGCGGCCTTCGGCGGCAGACTGGCGGAGAAGGAGGACCCGGCCCACGGGTATCACTACTATCCCGAATATGCGGCGGCGGGGCTCTGGTCTACGCCTACGGAGCTGGTAAAAATCGGGCTTGCCCTCTCCAAAAGTTGCCGGGAGGGCGGCTTCCTGAAAAAGGAGACCGCCCTGCGGATGGTGACGCCGGTGATGGACGGCTACGGCCTCTGCATCGGCCAGGACGTCAGCATCCCGGACCAGGTCGGCCACGACGGCGGCAATGAATGCTTTATCGCCTATTGGACGCTTTCTCTGACGCAGGACATCTGCGCAGCCGTGATGTTCAACGGCTCCAACCGGACGAATTACGCTGTCTTTGACTCGATGGTTGAAATTGTTGATAAAATAATCAAGCACGAGAAAGAGAAGACGATACAATAAGTACCGGGACGGGAGCCCCCCAAAAGCCTTCCCCCTGGGGGGAAGGTGCCTCTGAAGGAGGCGGATGAGGGGGAGTCTCGACCAGCTGCCGCTTTCGACCGAACTGACAGCAGCAACCGACCCCACCTCATCCGTCAGCGGGCTTGCGTGAGACGCCCGCTGCCACCTTCCCCTCAAGGGGAAGGCAAAGCCGGGACGAGAGCCCCGTCCCCTGCGGCCCGTAGGGCGGGCAGACCCCTGCCCGCCGTGCAAATGCACCCGCAGCGCTAGGCCCTTGCTTCGCATAGCTGCCCGGCAAACAATTGGTAAATGAAAAAAGGAGATTACGGATGGCAGAGAAATTGTTTTTTGTTTTAAAAATCATCGGAACGTTTGTTTTCTTTCCGCTGATCCTCGCTTGGTGGCTTATTTCGTCAATGATAAACCAGATCCGGAGAATGCGGGACAGGGAGCTGGTGGAGAAGCCACTGGGACAATATGTGCAGGTGGACGGGCACAGAATGAGCGTGCTGGTCAAGGGGAAGGGGGAGCATACCCTCGTTTTCCTGCCCGGTCTTGCAAGTACTTCTCCGATCCTTGAGTTCAAGCCCCTGTATTCGCTGCTGGAGGATGCGTTTAGAATTGTGGTTCCCGAAAAATTCGGCTACGGACAGAGCGATATCGTGAAGGAAAACCGGGACTATTCGAAGACAGTCGAGCAATACCGCAAGGCATTCGCGGCGCTGGGGATCAAGGGTCCGTTCATCTTCTGCGCCCATTCGCTTGGCGGAAACGAAGTGGAGATCTGGGCGCAGGATCACCCGGAGGAGGTGGAAGCCTTTGTCGGGATTGATGCCAATTTGGCAAACGGTCCCTGCAACTGGGATCAATCCTGGGAGTATAAGCATTGGAAATTGGATGCTTTTTACAACAACCTCTATAGAATAGCGGGTTGGTGCCGGAATGATCTGCGTCCGAGGATGGAAGAGCTTCTTTCCAAGGAAGAGCTGCGGCTGATGAAGGCGCTGAACATCGAAAAGTATTGCAATTTCGATATTTACAGCGAAGAGCACAATAAGCTTGCGGCAAACAAGCTGATCAACGGCAGACCGCTGCCGACGCAGCCGACCCTTCAATTCGTGGATGGGCCGGAGGACTTTGAAACCGGAGAACATAACGAGCTTGATGCGTATGACAAAGCCTTCATCCAAGCCCGCCTGGACTTTGCGGCGGCTTCGGTGAACGGAAAGATCGTCTACTGCCCTGGGGAACATTGCATACACTGCTTTGAGTATGAAAAGCTGGCGAAGGAGATCAGGGAGTTTGTCGGCACCTTGTGAAGAAGACCCTGCAATCGCAGGGCGAGAAAAGACCGTAGCGCGGGCAATTTGCCCGCAAAAATACAATATAACAAGGAGAATTTGTTTATGGATAAGAAAACATTGATGGAAAACCGGGCCCGCATGGCTTGTGAAAAGGGCTTGTTCAACGGAGCATGGCTTTACGCCGAAAACGGAGAAATCGTCAGTAAAGGCGCTTTCGGCTGGGTAGATGCTGAGAACACGCTACCCATGCGGGAGGACAGCATATTTGAGATGGCGTCCGTCACCAAGATGTTCACGGCCACGGCGATCATGCTGCTTGTCAGGGAGGGGAAGCTGGGCCTCGACGACGAATACGTGAAGTATTTCCCGGAATACCCCTATGGCGGCGTTACGATCCGGCATCTTCTGACTCACACCAGCGGTATGCCCGATTTTGATGTAGAGGAACTGGTGAGCCCCGTTCTTGACAATGAAAAAAGGATCCCGGAAAACAGCGAGATCATTCACCTGATCCGTGAAGTCGGGGAGGATCCCGCCTGCACACCTGGCGATGCTTTCGAATACTCCGACGTCAATTATATGCTCCTCGCCAATGTGGTGGAGAAGGTCTCCGGCATGAAGTTCGAAGACTTTATGAAAAAGAACATATTCGAGCTGGCCGGCATGAAGGACAGCGGCATCTACCACACCCGCCGGGACGGCAGGCCTTCCGACCGTTTTACCCGCAACATGGTGCTGGAGGACGACGGCAGTTATGTTCCCTCGGATGTCTCGGAGCTTTGCAGGAAATACGTTGTCGGTTCTGACGGCATGAACGGCTGCGATTATCTCTACACGACTATATTCGATATGTTTGCCTGGGACAGAGCGCTCCGCGAGGAAAAGGTGCTCACCCGTGAGGAGCAGAGCATCATGTACACGCCTGTCAGGCTGAACAGCGGCGAGACGTATCTCGACGACGACGGAGAGGGCTACGGCTTCGGCTGGTGTATCGGAAGCGATCCGGAGCTTGGAGCAGTGGTCTCCCACTCCGGCGGCATGCCCGGACTCGAAACCTGGTTCCAGCGTTTTATCGACACGGACAGAGTGCTCATCATCATGAACTGCCGCGACTATGCGGACGTCAGAGCGTTCATAAGCTTTTGGGATGGAATGATCGCCATCGCCGCCGACAAGGAACCCAAGCCCATCCAAACCATCGAGGATCTCATGGTCAAAAACCCGGACAAGTCAAAGTGGGAGCGCTTCTGCGGCAAGTATGAGCATCCCGAGGACGCCGATTTCATCGTTGACGAGGTGTTTATGAAAGACGGCGAGCTTTACGCACACGCCATCGACGAGGAGAACAGCAAACTCACTTTCCGCCTCTATCCTATAGGCGAGGACGAGTTTGGCATAAAACTCGGCTTGCTCAAGCTGACCTTCGGCGACGGCTGCCTGAGTTTCGACGAGATCACCTGCAAGAAGCTGTAACGCACCCGCAGCGCGGGCAGACCCCTGCCCGCCGCCCAAATGCACCCGTAGGGCGGGCAATCTTCCCGCCGCCCCACAGCGTTGGAAATTTGCCCGAAAAAAACAACAAGGAGAATTTGTTTATGGATAGGAAAACGATGATGGAAACACTAACCCGCGCGGCCTGCGAAAAGAGCGGCTTCAACGGCACCTGGCTCTATGCCGAGCACGGCGAGATCGTTTCCAGGGGGGCTTACGGCTTCCGGGATGCGGAAGACCGGCTCCCCATGCGAAAGGATAGCCTCTTTAACGTTGCCTCGATCAGCAAGCAATTCACGGCTGCGGCGATTCTGCTGCTGCGGCGCCGGGGACTGCTCTCGCTGGATGACGAAATCACGCGCTTTTTCCCCGAGCTTCCTTATCCGGGCGTTACGATTCGGCATTTACTCACACACACCAATGGGCTGCCTGATTATGAGGCGTGGGCAAAAGAAACCATCCAGCGTGAAGGCACGATGCCGGACAACGAAATCATCCTCCGCTTTCTGCGGGAAAGCGGGGCGGCTCCCGAATTTGCGCCGGGGGATCGGTATTCCTATGGGAACACCGATTACTGCCTGCTTGCGGAGTTGACCAAGCAGCTTTCCGGTGTTTCCTTCGAGGAATTTCTGCAAACGGAGATTTTCGAGCCTGCCGGGATGTCTGCAACGCGGGTCGGACGGCCGACAACCGAGGAAGGCGCGTACGGAAATCTTGCCTGTGGACTGGTACGGGACAACGGAAACTATGTGCTTCCTGAAAACGCGGCGTTTGACTATATGGTCCCGCTGTTTGACCAAATACGCGGCTGCGCCAATGTTTACTCCAACGTAGACGATCTGTTTGCCTGGGATCGGGCGCTGCGGCAGGAAACCGTACTCACGAAAGAAGAACAGCGCGAGATGGCAACTCCGGTCACGCTCAACGATGGAACAATTGCACGTGACGACGGAGACGGCTATGGCTTCGGCTGGATCATCGCAGACGATCCGGTATTGGGTTCCATCGTTGGGCATGACGGAAACTGGGCTGGATATATGGGATGGTATGAACGTTTTCTCGACGCCGACAGGCTCCTGATCCTTCTGACTTCCCGCGTTCCTGCCGATGTCAGAGCCTATGTTGGGTTCTTGGATGGCATGAAAGCGGCGGCAAGGGGCAAAGAGCCGGAAGCTGTTCGCTCACTTGAAGAGCTTGCAATTCCGAATCCTGATTGCTCTGACTGGAAGCGCTTTTGCGGAACTTACGCATCAGACAATTGCCGCATCGAGGTTTTCTCGAAAGGGAACGAATTGTTTGCAGCTTTCCGCTATAAGAACGGCTTTACCTT
>JAGABH010000193.1 GCA_017614755.1 Oscillospiraceae bacterium | reverse complement strand
GAAATCCACGCGGAGCCGGCCTTTTATTTGTATGATTTACTTGATTCTGGTGCCTACGGGGACAATGTCGTCCACGAAGATCACCTGACAGCCGCAGGCGTTATTGGTAGCGGCCAGGAGCATTCCCTCGCTGTTGATGCCGGTGATCCGGGTGCTGGCCAGGTTGGCCACCACGATGATCTTCTTGCCCACCAGCTCCTCGCAAGTATAATCGTGCTTGATGCTGGAGACGATGACCCGCTTGTCAATGCCGTCGTCCAGGGTCAGCTTCAGGCAGTTGTTGGACTTGCGAATCTCCTGGGCCTTGAGAATCTGGCAGACCCGCAGATCAATCTCGCGGAACCTGTCGATGTTGATCTCCGGCTCCACCGGGGCCACGGGATCGGGAACGCCATAGACCCGGGCCTTGGTCTCCTCCTGAATCTCCTCCTCCGGCTGCTCCTCCGCCTCGGTCTTGGGGGTGGAGAAGTCCAGCAGGTGGAGATAGCTCTCCTTCTCGATGGCGTAGAGGAAGAGGTACAGACGGGGGCCCCGCTCCTTGTCGATCAGCAGGCGGTAGACCGTCTTGAAGAAGTCTCCCTGCCGCTCCTTCAGGGTCTTCTCGTCCAGGTCCTGGCCGAAGACCTCCTTGGGGATGGCGTAGAGCTTCACGTTCAGCTCGTCCAGATCATACTGTTGGGTGTTCAGGTAGTCGAAGAGGATGGTGATCTCCTGCTTCATCTGCTCGTCCAGACCCTCGTAGACCTCCCAATTGCGGAGCTTGCGCAGACGGTTGACGCTCTCGGGAGAGCACATCTCCAGCCAGTATTTGGCCCGTTCAAAGCGGTCGGCGAACTCGGCGTACTTGTAGGGGGTGCCGATCTTCTCAAAGACGACCTCCAGCATATCGGGGTTGAAATTCACCACGGAGCCGAACTGAACCAGGTTGGACATGGAGACCGGAATCACGGTCCGACCCTCGATGACGGTATTGGACATCACGTCTCGGGTGTACTCGTCCGCCGTGCCATTCTGCACCGCCTCCAGCATCTTGTCGAACTCGGAATACTGGCGCAGAATGCCGTTGTCAAAGCAGAAGTCAAAGGCCTTCAGGGGCTCAAACTTGGAGTAGAGCCACAGGATGATCTCCGGCTGATAGAGCTTGAGCAGGGTGGCCGGAGTCAGGTTCAGGCCGGTGGAGCCGGACATCTTGGAGGTGGCGCCCTTCAGCCCGATAAAGTCATAGCCCTGGAAGATGGGCGCGTCACAGCCGAAGATGGCCTTGGCAATATCCTTGCTGGTGTCGTAGCTGCCGTTGGGGCTGGAGTGGTCCCGTCCGCCGGGCTCAAAGTCCACGCCCTCATAGAGCCAGCGCATGGGCCAGTCCACCTTCCAGGAGAGCTTGCAGTTGAAGTCCTTGGTAAAGTCGAAGGTCCCGTGGTGGCCGCAGGCACAGTGGTACTCCGCCACATGGCAGTCCGCGGACAGGGAATCAATGGTGGTGGAATCCCGGTGGCACTCCGGGCAATAGATGGAAACCGGATAGTAGGCCTCCCGCTCGCCGGGCTTGGCGTCCTGGGTGCGGTGGCTGTCCAGAATATCAAAAATCTCTCCCCGCTTTTCCAGAGCCAGGAGAATGTACTTCACATACTTGCCGGTACGGTACATCTCCGCCTGGTAGCGGTAGTCCATATCGATGCCGAATTCCTTGATGGAGGCGGCAAACTCCGCCTCAAAGTGCTTGGCGTAGTTCTCGTAGGGGGAATCCGGGAAGGGATTGCGCACGTCAATATAGGGGCAACCGATGAACTGCTCCATGTCCTCGTTGCCCGGCACCGCCGCCACGTTGGCGGGAACCTTGCGCATCCGGTCGAATTCATCCCAGGAGAAGAGCAGCTTGGCCTTTTTCCCCAGAGAGCGCAGGGCGCGGACAACGAAGTAGCTGGTGGCCACGTCGCGGAAATTGCCGATGTGAACCGAGCCGGAGGGGCTGATGCCGGCGGCGCAGACATACTCCTCCTTGTCGGGCTTGGCGGCAATGATTTTTTGAGCGATTTGTACGGACCAGTGCATAAGATTCCCTCTTTCTGATTTGAACAATATACAGCGGCGGCCAGGGGTCCGGCCGCCCTACGCACCGCAAACAGCGCAGCGGATACCCGCCGCTGCGGTTGGATTATTTCTCCACGGAGAGGATTTCAAACTGAAGGATGCCGGCGGGGGCCTCGACGGTCACAACGTCGCCCACGGTCTTGCCCAGCATGGCCCGGCCAAAGGGAGAGTCGTCGGAAATGCGGTAATTCTTGGGGTCCGCCTCCTGAGAGCCGACGATGGCGTAAATGCCCTCCTCGTCAAACTCCATGTCCTTTACCTTCACGGTGCAGCCCAGGCCGACGCGGCCCAGGGTGGACTCCTCCACCCCGTCCAAACCGTCGTCGATGATGACGGCGTGGGCCAGGATGTTCTCCACCTCCGCGATGCGGCCGTAGAGCTGAGCCTGCTCATTTTTCGCTTCGTCGTATTCGCTGTTCTCAGACAGGTCGCCGAAAGAGCGGGCCTCTTTCAGATGCTCCGCCACTTCCTTCTCCCGGGTGGTCTTGAGATAGCGCAGTTCCTCCTCCAGTTCTCCGAGCCGGATGCTTGTAATCTTAAACTCCTTCGCCATGGGGATTCCGCCTTTCTTGTGCTTTTTGCTTTTATGTCGCTATATTATATAGTGCGGAATCGCTTTTGTCAACAGCTATTGTTGGCAGAATCCTTGTTTTCAGGCCATTTTCCGGCCGCAGAGCGCCAATCCTCCCGAAAGAGGATCATCTCCCTGGTTTGGATGGTCTTTCCGTCCATCTCAAACTGCGCCTCTGTCCAGGGCTTCATGCCAAGCTTCCGCTGCAAAGCCTCGGATGCCTCGTTGAATACAAAATAGCCGGATTGGATATAGTCCAGCCCGGCCCGCTCATACAGAAACGGATAGACCGCCCGCAGCAGCAGCCGGGGCGTCTCAATGGGACGGGCGGACAAAAGCCCGGCAGCGGCGCACTTAGACAGCGCCACGGAACCGGCTTCCAAGCCTGTCAATTCTTACTTCTTACCTCTTACTTTTTACCTTGCTTGTCATCGTGACCCGGTTGGATTTGCCTCCGGCAAATTGCATTCGTACCGAATGCCGGGCGCACAGTGTGCGCCCCTACGGGCTCCGAACCAACCGCATCCTGCCCCGTAGTGGCCGCGCACCAGCGCGGCCATAAGCCCGTGTAGAAATCGCTATGGCCGCCG
>JAGABH010000192.1 GCA_017614755.1 Oscillospiraceae bacterium | reverse complement strand
CCGCCGAGGCCGCCGACCGGGCGGTCAGCGTCAGCGCCGAGGGCTTTGACGACGAGCTGTGATTTACGGGGATGGTTCGGAATTCAGGGGTCAGCGTGTGTAGGGACAAGCATTGCTTGTCCGCCAATTTCCCGCACTGAACAGTGTTCGCCGCGGCAGGCATTCCGTTATCGCAGCCTGGCCGGATTTGCCTCCGGCAAATTGCATTCGTTCCGAATGCCGGACGAGCACTGCTCGTCCCTGCGGCAGAAACGGCAAATTTCCCGTTGGAACGGCACTCTGCCGTCTGCGTACCCCATTCGTTCATTCTGCATTTTGCATTTTTCCTCGGAGGCTGCAATGTCCCGAACAATCCAAGCAATCCTTCCGCCCAAAAGGCCCGGTGCAAGAACCGTTGTGGTCTTTGACGACGGCTCGACCGTCAAGCTGTTGCCTGCCGTCGCTGCGGAGCAGGGGCTTTTCCCGGGAAAGGAACTGACCGCGGCGGAGCTCGCTGCCCTGGAGGCCGCCAACTCCGCCGCCTCCGCGAAGCAGCGGGCGGTGCGGATCATCTCCGCCGCCGCGGTGTCCAAGGGAGACCTGGAGCAGCGGCTGACCCAAAAGGGGGAGAACCCTGCGGATGCGCGGAATGCCGTCCGCTGGCTGGAGGAATTGAATCTGCTGGACGACGCCGAAACGGCCCGTCAAATCGTCAGCCGCGGCGTGAGCCGCGGCTACGGTGCCGAGCGCATCAAACAGATGCTCTACGCCAAGCGCATCCCCCGGCAATACTGGGAGGAGGCCCTGGCCGGGGTGCCGGATATGTCCGACGCCCTGACGGATTTCCTTCGCAAGCGTCTGGGGGAGACCCCCGACGAAAAAGCCATCCGCAGCGCGGCCCAGGCCGCCATCCGCCGGGGCTATTCCTGGACGGAGGTTCGGGAGGCGCTGGAGCGAGTGAAAAGTGATGCTTGCGGCTGACGCCGCAAGCGCTGATTCCCCTGCGGGGAAGTTTGCAGGGTAGGGACAAGCAATGCTTGTCCGCGTTTTCGAAGCAAACAATCGCCCGTTAGGGCGATCCAACCGGGTACGATGATGAAACCGGGTTGGAGTTTCCTGCGGCAAATTGCATTCGATCCGAATGCCGGACGAGCAATACTTGATCCTGCGTCCATACACTCGCAACAACGCACACAACTTCCGCCCCCCGGGATCATAACTCATACCAAACACGGAGGTTGCCATGTCGCAAACTGTATCCTTTATTTCTCTCGGCTGCGCCAAGAACCAGGTGGACTGCGAGCAGATGATGTACCTGATGGCCCAGGCGGGCTTTGAAATCCGCCCGGAGCCGGAGGACGTGGATCTGGTGGTCGTCAACACCTGCGGCTTTATCGACGCTGCCAAGAGCGAGGCCATTGACAACATCATCGCCGTGGGCCAGAAAAAGGCCCAGGGGCTGGTGGGGAAGATTCTGGTCACCGGCTGTCTGGCCCAGCGCTATCAGCAGGAGATTCTGACGGAGCTGCCCGAGGTGGACGGCGTTTTGGGCACCGGCAGCTATTACGACGTGGTCTCCGCGGCCCGGCAGGTGCTGGGAGGCAAGCAGGTTTCTGAGTTCGGGTCCATCCACGCTCCCGTGGAGGAGACGGGCCGGGTGCTCACCACCCCGGGCTGGTACTCCTACTTGAAGATCGCCGAGGGCTGCGACAACCACTGCGCCTTCTGCGTGATTCCCAAGCTCCGGGGCAAGTTCCGCAGCCGGAAGCTGGAGGACGTGGTGGCCGAGGCGGAAGATCTGGCCAGGGGCGGCACGAAAGAGCTGATCGTGGTGGCCCAGGATACCTCCCGATACGGCATTGACCTCTATGGGGAACGGAAACTGCCGGAGCTCCTGCGGCGGCTGTGCCAAATTGACGGGATTCACTGGGTTCGGGTCCACTACACCTACCCCGACGAGATCACCGACGAGCTGATTGAAACAGTGGCCCGGGAGCCGAAGATTGTCAAGTATCTGGACATTCCCATCCAGCACGTCAACGACGGCATCCTGAAGCGGATGAACCGCCGGGGCAATCGGGCTTATTTAGAGGAGCTGTTTGCCAAGCTCCGGGATCGGATTCCCGGCCTGGTGCTTCGCACCAGCCTGATTGCCGGTCTGCCGGGAGAGGGAGAGGCGGAGTTCGAGGAGCTCTGCGACTTCCTCCGCCGCTGGAAGCTGGAACGGGTGGGGGCCTTTGCCTTCTCCCCGGAGGAGGGAACCCCCGCGGCGAAGATGGACTTCCCGGATTCGGAATCCGCCCAGCGCCGGGCGGACTACATCGCGGAGCTCCAGTCCGCCGTGCTGGACGACTATAACGCCTCTCGCTTTGATCGGACTCTGGAGGTGCTGGTGGAGGATTGGGACGGCACATACTACTACGGCAGAAGCTATGCGGACTCTCCGGGCATTGACGGAACCGTCCGTTTTGAATCCGAGCAGGAGCACCGGCCCGGGGAATTCGTACAAGTGCTCATTCTTGGCGCCGAGGACGGCGACCTGGTGGGCAGGGAGGTAACACCATGACAACTGCAAGCAAAATCACCCTGATTCGGGTGGCTATGATTCCGGCCTTTATGCTGGCTTTTCTTCTGAGCCCCGAGCATCTCTGGCTGAAATGGCTGGCCCTGGGCATTTTCATCCTGGCGAGCCTCACCGACTTTGTGGACGGCCAGATTGCCCGGAAGTACAACCAGGTTTCCGACTTCGGCAAGTTCCTGGACCCCTTGGCGGACAAGCTGCTGGTGGTTTCCGCCATGTGCATCTTCTGCCAGTGGAATCTGATGCCCGCCTGGGCGCTGATGATTGTCCTGACCCGGGAGTTCGCCGTCACCGGCCTGCGGCTGATTGCCGTGCAGAAGGGCCGGGTCATTGCCGCAGGCTGGTCCGGCAAGGTCAAGACCTTCTCCACCATGGTGGCCCTCTGCATCTGGATTGCCGCCTATGACTGGATCAACGTCCACAAATACAGCTGGATCAACTGGGTCATGGTCCTGGTCATCGTCCTGCCCACCATCTACTCCGGCGTGGAGTATTTTGTGAAAAACTGGGACGTGCTGGATTTGAAGAAGAAGTAAGCGGAGGGGCGGCCAGTGGCCGCCCGCGACACGCAGAGTCTCGCGCAGCGGCGCACAGTGTGCGCACGGTCTCGCAATGACAAACGGGGAAAGCTGAAGGAGGTTCCATGTTCGAATACATACACAGGGTCCACTACTACGAAACCGACAAAATGGGCATCGTCCACCACTCCAACTACATCCGCTGGATGGAGGAGGCCCGGGTGGCCTTCCTGGACGAGATCGGCGCCAGCTTCTTTGACATGGAGGCCCGGGGTCTGCAATCCCCGGTGGTGGGGGTGAGCTGCAAATATCGCCGCCCTACCCGCTTTGACGACCGGATTCGGATTCAGGTTTCCATCGGGAAATATAACGGCGTTGTGTTGAAGGTGGTCTATGAAATGTACAATGAGACCACCGGCGAGCTGGCCTGCACCGGCGAATCGGAGCACTGCTTCCTGGACGGCTCCGGCAAGCCCATCAGCATTGCCAAGGGCTATACCGACATCGACGCAGCGCTGAAACAGGTGACAAGTGACAGGTGACAAGTGACAATGCCGCGTAGGGGGCGGCGCCCTCCGAAGCGAAGCAAGTCCTTTCGGGGACGCCCCGCTGCCTCCCGCGCTACGGCGGTTGGGGCAAACGCCCGGCAGCGGCGCACTGCACTGCATAAGTTCCGGCAGCCAAATATGCTGCGCCTCGGCTTGCATATTTGGGCCGTCACTTAACCGTGCGCCACGGGACCCGCCGATTGACGGAGCCAGACTGAATATCGCTACTCTGAAAGGAAGGGTCAATGACTGACACAGAAAAAGCGCGCCGCCATTTGGATAAACAGAACAAACGCCTGCGGCGTATGTTTTGGGAAGCTCTGACGACCGGGGCTCTGTTTCTTCTGCTGGCCGCGCTGTTCATAGGACTTGGAATCAAGTACGAAAGGGTTCGGCTGCAAGAACCGGTGCAATTGTCTTTTGGTTCCTACACCACGGAACGCAGTGGGAAATCTTCAAGATCTGTTTTGACGACCCGATCCGGGGAAAAATACACGATTTTTCACTCCGTCGACGTTGCGAAACTCAGAGAGGATCAGAAAGCGGGGATTCTTCGTCCGGGCGATCCACTGACTGTAAGGCGGTATGATTGGCTGTTTTCCGATCAGGTGATTGCAACAGTATCCAGCCCGGCCAAAGATTACGGCAGCTTGGAGGATTTCGAGGCTGCCTTGCATCATGATGCCTGCGCTTGCTTTTGGATTTGCGGGATTTTGATTGCAATATGGCTTGTGTTTGCGTTTTTGATGTGTTGGTTCCAGCGCAAGCAGTTTGCGGAGATTCGTCGTTTGCGCAAAAAATACCGGGAGCGCTTAAAAGAACAAAACAGCACGGACGACGCTTGATTCGCGTTGCCTGTGCTGTTATTCGTCTGGGGTATATTCAATCACATCTTCAAAAAAGGATTGACAGCCTATCTTTTTTCTGCTATGATACGTCCGTCAATCGAATATTCGCCTTGATCGGAAAGAGTACCCGCATCGGACTGCGACAGAGAGCCCTCGTCATCGGCTGGAAGCGAGGGCGGCAGAAGCGCGGGGAAGTGCGTCCGGGAGCGATGGGGAGACCCCGTGAGGCCGCGTCAGTGCCAAAGTGAGAAATCAGAGTGGAACCGCGAGCAATCGCCTCTGGACAATTAACCGTCCGGAGGCGTTTTTTGTTGTTCTACGGAAATGGAGGAATTACTTATGTATCTGTACAATTCCCTGACCCGCAAGAAGGAGCTCTTTGTTCCCAATCACCCGGAGCAGGTGAAAATGTACACCTGCGGCCCCACGGTGTATCACTATGCCCACATCGGCAACCTCCGCACCTACATGATGGAGGACGTGCTGGAGAAGTATCTGCGCTACGCGGGCTACAACGTGAAGCGGGTGATGAACATTACCGACGTGGGCCATCTGTCCTCTGACGGGGACACCGGCGAGGACAAGATGCTCAAGGGCGCCAAGCGGGAGCACAAGACCGTCATGGAGATCGCGAAGATGTACACCGACGCCTTCTTCTCCGACTGCGAGAAGCTGAACATCAAGCGGCCCGACGTGGTGGAGCCCGCCACCAACTGCATCCAGGACTATATCCACATCATCGAGGTGCTGATCGATAAGGGCTACGGCTATCTGGCCGGGGGGAACGTGTACTTCGACACCTCCAAGCTGGAAAAATACTACGTCTTCAATGACTTCAACGCCGAGGACCTGGATGTGGGCGTCCGGGAGGGCGTGGAGGAGGACACCAACAAGAAGAACAAAAATGACTTCGTCCTCTGGTTCACCCAGTCCAAATTTGAGGACCAGGCTCTGAAATGGGACTCTCCCTGGGGCGTGGGCTATCCCGGCTGGCACATCGAATGCACCGGCATCTCCCTGAAGCACCTGGGAGAGGATATGGATATCCACTGCGGCGGCATTGACAACGCCTTCCCCCACCACACCAACGAGATTGCCCAGTCCGAAAGCTACCTGGGTCACAAGTGGGTCAACTTCTGGTTCCACGTGCTGCACCTGAACGACGCCGCCGGGAAGATGTCCAAATCCAAGGGCGAGTTCCTGACGGTGAGCCTGCTGGAGCAGAAGGGCTATGATCCCCTGGCCTACCGTTTCTTCTGCCTGCAAAGCCACTACCGGAAGAACCTGGTCTTCACCTGGGAAAATCTGGACAACGCCGTGGTCGCCTACAACAAGCTGATTGACAAGATTGCAGCCCTGGACCCTGCCGCCCCCGGCGAGCCGGACAAGCAGATGCTCTGGGAGCTGAAGCAGCGCTTTATGAAGGGTATGGACGCGGACCTGAACAGCTCCCTGGGTATTACCGCCGTCAACGACGCCCTGAAGGCCAAAACCGACGACAGGACCAAGCTGGCCGCCATTACGGACATGGATCAGGTGCTGAGTCTGAACCTGCTGGAGGCCGCCGCCAAAAAGCGGGAGGCCGCGAAGCAGGCCGAGGCCGCCCAGGAGCAGGACCCGGAGATCGAAGCCCTGCTGGCTGCCCGCACCGGCGCCAAGAAGGAGAAGAATTTTGCCGAGGCCGACCGCATTCGGGACGAGCTGAAAGCCCGGGGCATTGAGATCATCGACACCCCCCAGGGCCCAAAGTGGCGGAGAATCTGATGCGGGAAGAGGGAAGAAGGAAGAGGTATCGTGATTCATGGCCCGTAGGGACAAGCAATGCTTGTCCGCCGCTCCCGCCTGCACCCGCCTCCTCCGCCCGCCCGGGGCAGAAGCCTTCCGGGTCCGTCACTCTGAGCGCAGCGAAGAATGACAAAGACGAGACCTTTCCGCACAACACAGGGGACGGTTCTGCGTGTTACACAACACACAGAACCGTCCCCTGTGT
>JAGABH010000191.1 GCA_017614755.1 Oscillospiraceae bacterium | reverse complement strand
TACGACTACGCCACCGTGGACGAGAGCTCCGACGCGGCGCAGTTCAACTGGGGCTACGATCCCAAAAACTACAACGCCCCCGAGGGCTCCTATTCCACCGACCCCTACCACGGCGAGGTCCGGATCAACGAGCTCAAGCAGATGGTGCAGGCGCTGCACCAAAACGGCATGGCCGTGGTCATGGACGTGGTCTATAACCACACCTACGACATCAACTCCTGCCTGAACAAGGTTGTGCCCTATTACTACTACCGCTACAACGCCTCCGGCGTGCCCTCCAACGGCTCCGGCTGCGGCAACGAGACCGCCTCCGACCGGGTCATGTTCCGGAAGTATATGGTGGACTCCGTGTCCTACTGGGCCAAGGAATACCATATCGACGGCTTCCGCTTCGACCTGATGGCCCTCCATGACGTTGAGACCATGCAGGCGATCGAGGCTGCGGTCCACGCGATCAATCCCAAGGCGATTCTCTACGGCGAGGGCTGGACCGGCGGCAGCTCCGAGCTCCGGGACAATCTCCAGGCCAACCAAACCAATATCAAAAAGATCACCCCCACCGGTGAGGGCATCGGCGCTGTGGCGGTCTTCAACGACGCGATCCGCGACGGCCTCAAGGGCTCCGTCTTTGACGCCAAGGATCAGGGCTATATCAACGGCAAGGCCAACCCCGGCACGGCCGCGAAGGTCGTCTTTGGCCTTACGGGCGGGCAGCGGACCGGCGGCGTGAGCTGGTCGGCGGAGAACGACATGGTCATCAACTATATGGCCTGCCATGACAACAATACCATTTGGGACAAGCTGCTCGAATCCAATCCAAACGCCTCCGACGAGGAACGCTTCGCCATGAACCGCCTGGGCGAGGAGATCCTTTTCCTGGGCAGGGGCACGCCCTTCCTCCTGGCGGGCGAGGAGCTGCTCCGCACCAAGCAGGGCGACCACAACTCCTACAAATCCTCCGACGCGATCAATAACCTGGACTGGGATTCCCTGACCGAGGGCAGCCTGCAAATGCGGATGCACGAGCTGATCAAGGCGCTGATCGCCATGCGCCGGGACAACGCCTTCTTTACCAGGGGCGAGCCCGTCTGCGAGGTTCTGGACAACAACGTGATCCGGGTGGTCTGGACCATGGAAGGCGAGACTGCAGCCGCGGCGCTCATCAACCCCAATCCTTCGGCAGTCCCCGCAGAGCTTCCCGCCGGCGCATGGACCCTGCTCTTCTCCGGTGAGAGCTCCACGACGGACAGCGTCGGCGGCAAGGACGTGCTGGTGGTCACCCTGACCCACGACGACTGACCAAACAACCGCAGGGGCCGATGTCGGCATCGGCCCCTGCTTGACAAACAAAAGGAGAACTCTATGAGTATTGTAAAAGACATGTCCCTGGCCGAATACGGCCGTATGAAAATCGCCTGGGTCAAGGACTTCATGCCTGCCCTTGGTGCGATCCGGGAGCGGATGGAGCGGGAGAAGCCCTTTGCGGGAATGAAGATTACGCTTTCCATCCACATGGAGGCCAAAACCGCCTATCTGGCGACCTGCCTGCAAGCCGCGGGCGCCGAGGTCCACGCCACGGGCTGCAATCCGCTGTCCACCCAGGACGACGTGGCGGCCGGCCTGGCCTCTCTCGGCGTGGAGACCTACGCGATCCACGGCGTCAGCACCGAGGAATACAAAAACCTGCTGGTTGCGGCCCTGTCCTGCCACCCGGATCTGATCATTGACGACGGCGGCGATCTGGTGGAGCTGCTGACCGGGGAATACAGCCACCTGGCCGACCGCCTGATCGGCGGCGGCGAGGAGACCACCACCGGCATCCACCGTCTCAAGGCGAGAGCCAAGGCCGGCAAGCTGCCCTTCCCGATGATGAACGTCAACGACGCCAAGTGCAAGCACTACTATGACAACAAGTACGGCACCGGCCAGTCCGTCTGGGACGCCATCATGCACACCACCAATCTGCTGGTTGCGGGCAAAACCGTGGTCGTGGCCGGTTACGGCTACTGCGGCCGGGGCGTGGCCATGCGGGCCAAGGGCATGGGAGCCAACGTGATCGTCACCGAGATCGATCCCATCAAGGCCCTGGAGGCCAGCATGGAGGGCATGCGGGTCATGCCCATGGACCAGGCGGCGCCCCTGGGCGACCTCTTCGTCACCACCACCGGCTGCCGCGACGTCATTGTGGGCCGCCACTTTGCCTTGATGAAACACAACGCCTTCCTCTCCAACGCAGGCCATTTCAACGTGGAGGTCAACGGGGAAGAATTGGCGAAAATGGCCGTGCGCTCCTTCCCGCGCCGCAACGAGATCGTCGGCTATGAGATGCCGGACGGCCGCGTGCTGAACCTGTTGGCCGAGGGCCGTCTGGTGAACCTGGCCTCCGGCAACGGTCACCCGGCGGAGATCATGGACATGAGCTTCTCCATCCAGGCCCTGGCGCTCGAATACATGAAGAACCACGGCCGCAATATGGCGCCGGACGTCTATGAGATCCCCCAGTCCATCGACGACGAAGTTTCCGCCCATAAGCTCCACGGCATTGGCATGGAGATTGACAAGCTGACCCCCGAGCAGGAAGCCTACCTGTCCGGCTGGGAGGTTTGAAAGCTTCCGGCGTTCAAATGAAGAATTCTTGAAAAAGAGCCGGGGAACGGAAAACGCTCCGCAGCCCGCCTCCAAAGCCTTCCCCTTGAGGGGAAGGTGCCCCAGTGCGCACACTGGGGCGGATGAGGTGGTGCCTCGTCCAAAGGAAAGACGCTTGATCCGTTCCATTTTGCAGACAGCAATCTGCAAAATACCGATAATTCTTACTGCTTGCCGCTCAATTCCAACCGAACGGAGGTCAAACAGTTTTGTCTTATACTGCCATCATCATCACGGTCTCCGACCGCTGCTTCCGGGGCGAGCGGGAGGATCTGTCCGGCCCGGCCTTGGCGGAACGCTTGCGGGAGGCGGGCTTCACCCTGCTTCCTCCCGTTCTGGTTCCCGACGAGCAGCCCCAAATCGAGGCGGCCCTGCTGGCTGCCTGTGCTGCTGACGCCGCGCTGGTGCTG
>JAGABH010000190.1 GCA_017614755.1 Oscillospiraceae bacterium | reverse complement strand
TCTGTCAAGCACAGAGGGCCGCCGGTTGTAATTAAAAGGTAAGAATTGAAAATTGGAAGTGATTCTAAACTCTGAACCCTGCGCCGCTGCCGGACACTGTGCGGGCGGCCAATGACCGCCCCTACGGACTCTGAACCCTGATTCTGAAACCCGCCCTGATCTCTCTACCTTTCCAGCTTCAGGAACACGGCGGGCTTGCCGTCCTCCCGGAGGGCTGCCAGCTCCCAGCCGGTTTCGGTAATCCGGCGGCGGACGGTGAGCAGGTCTCCCTCGAAGCAGGGCATCCGGAAGATAATCTCCACGCCGCCCTTGGGCATGGTCTTCTGAGCCTCCACGGAGAGCAGGCCGAAAAAGGCCCGGAGATAGGCGATATTGTTCATGTGACCCAGCAGGTCGATGTCCGTGGAGCGAACCCGGTACTCGCCGATCTGCTCCGCATCGGAGAAATCGGGGTTCAGCCGGGCAAAGGGCTCCGGGTAGGCGGCCTCTGTCGCCAGCTCCAGCTCTGCCGGGAAGACCCCTGCCATAGCCCGGGGGCGGCCGGTAGCGGCGTCGATTACCGCCCACTCGGTTTTGCCTTCCGCCAGAAGCTCCCCGTCCTGCTCCAGCCGATACTCCCGGACGGCACGAACCTTCTCCGGCAGCAGAGGTCGGGTGGAGAGCGTGACCCGTTCCATCATCCGGGGGCGGCGGCAGATGCGGGCCTTGGTTTTGACGGTGATCCAATACATCCCCCGGTCCTCCAGGGCGGCCTCGCCCACCCCCAGCGCCTCGGCGTGAAGGGTGGCGATATCCATAAACTGGGCAAAGAGATCCGGGATCGACAGCTTCACCTCCCAGTCGCAGAGAGAGGGGAGGATGGTTACTTCACGGGACAGTTTTGCTTCCATAGGGGTTCTCCTTTTTTGCGGACAAGCGCTGCTTGTCCCTCCGATTTTCTATCGCACCACGCCGTCCAGGTCGCCGCTGTCCGAAAACTGCACGCTGACCCGGTTGGGCAGACAGACGATGGGCGGGTTTGCGTTTTTCTGGCCGCAGCGGACGCAGTCTCCGTCGGGGCAGGAGGCGGCAGTGACGGCGGCCCTGCCGCCGGAGACCGTCACAATATTCCAGCCCTCGGCGGATTCGATCCGGTATTCCCCGTCTTCTGAGAGGTCCAGCGTCCGGACAAGCTCGCCGTCCGCCCAGACCTGGGCCTGGGCCGCGGGCTTCACGCCAAAAAACTGCCGGGCGGTGAGTCCCGCCAGAACCAGAAAAACAGCCCCCAGCAGCAGGGCCCAGTACCTTGTCTTCATGGCTCGATCACCCGGAAATCTCCTTCCGCCACCCGGTCCTTCAGGCCCGGAGTGACCCAGACGCTTCCGTCGTCTTCAATCCAGAGGGCCTCGAAATCCCCCCGCTGCCGCCAGAGCTCCGTCCCGGCCTCCCGGCCCAGAACGTAGAGCGCCGTGGACAGGCCGTCGGCCAGCAGACCCTCCTCCGCCACCACGGTGACAGACCGCAGGCTTCCCCGCACCGGGGCAAGTGTCTCGGGGTCCAGGATGTGACAGTAGCGGACGCCGTCCTGCATGAAGTAGCGCTGATAGTCCCCGGAGCTCACCACAGCCTTGGCCCCGGAGAGCCGGAGCGTCAGGATATAGCGTCCGGTGTCGTTTGGGTCCTGGACGCCGATGATCCAATCGGAGCCGTCGGGCTTGGTTCCCACGGTCTGGATGTTGCCTCCCAGGGCAAGGATGCCGGAAACCCCGGCCTCTTCCATCCGAGCCCGACAGAGATCGGCGGCGTAGCCCTTGGCCAGGGCGCCGAAATCCAGCTTCGTCCCCGCCGGGACGGAGACCGATTCATCGGTCAGGGTGAGCTTGTCCATGCCCACATTGTCCCGAAGGGCCTCCAGCTCCCCGGCGGCGGGCACGCCGCAGCTGTCGGTGGGAAAGCCCCAGAGACGGGATACGGGAAGCAGCGTAATATCCAACGCCCCGGCAGTCTGCTCCGAGATTCTCCGGGCATTGGCCGCAAGATACACAATATCCTTGTCGTCGGTCCAGCCGCTCTCGTTCAGGGCGGTCAGGGCACTGTCCGCAGCCGTAGCGGAGAGGGTCCGATCCAGCCGGTTCAGCGTCGCGGTCAGCTCCGTCATCACCGTCCCGTCCGTATCGCCGTAGAGCCGCAGGTCCATCTGGGTATCCATGGCCCAAATGGAGCTTTCGGAAAGCTCCCGGGGCCGCGCTCCCGCGTCGGGGAGCAGATTGCAGCCCGCCAGCAGGAGCGCCAGTGCCAGGAGCAAGGAAAATATGCGTTTTTTCATAATCTACCTCAAACAAACGCAGAACGCAAAGTGCGGAATGCGGAAAAGCGGACGCTCATTTTGCATTTTACACTCTGCATTTTGCGTTACCCCTGTTTCAGAGCCATCAGCAAATACGGGTTCCCTGTCCGCTCCGCCTCCAGGGTCGTGGTCTCCCCGTGGCCGGGGTAGACCGCTAAGTCTCCCTCCAGGGCTGCCAGGCGGCGGAGAGACGAGGCCATGTCCTTCCAGCTCCCGCCGGGCAGGTCCGTCCGGCCGCAGGAACCGGCAAAGAGGGTGTCCCCGGCAAAGAGGGCGTCCCCGCAGCGGAAACAGACGGAGCCCGGGGTATGGCCGGGCGTATGCAGAACGGTGAAGCGCAAGCCGTCGAAGTCCAGAGTCTCTCCGTCGGCAGTATCCTCGGTCTTCGGGAGACCGTGGGTCAGCCAGGAGGGAAGGGCCCTGTCCGCCGGGTGCATCCAGACGGGCACCCCCGCCCGGTCCGCAATCCGCGCCGCGTCTCCGCTGTGGTCAAAATGGCCGTGGGTCAGGAGCACCGCCTTCACCTCCAGGCCCATGGACTCAATCCGGGCCTCCGCCAAAACCGCCTCGTCACTGGGGTCAATGACGACGGCGGCCTTGCTGGTCTCATCATATATCATGTAGCAGTTGGTTCCGATGGAACCCAATGTCAGGGAAGTAATCTGCATGATTGTACCTCTTTCCGGAAAGTGACAGGTGACAAGTGACAAGGAACAGCTTACCGTCTCTTTTACTTGTCAATCGTCACTTGTCACCTGTCACTTAAATTATGCCAGCTCAGACGAATCAACCACGATCGTCACGGGGCCGTCGTTGACGCTCTCCACCTGCATATCCGCGCCGAACTCCCCGTGCTGGGGGGGATAGCCCAGGCGGGCGCACTCAGCCAGAAAAAATTCATAGAGGGGAATGGCCAGGGCCGGGTCCGCCGCCCCGGTAAAGCTGGGCCGGCGGCCCTTGCGGACGGAGCCGTAGAGGGTGAACTGACTCACCACCAAGACCTCGCCGCCCACGGCCTCCAGCCCCAGGTTCATTTTGTCGTTTTCATCGGTGAAAATTCGCAGGCTGAGCAGCTTCTCCGCCAGCTTTGTGGCGTCGGCCTTCGTGTCCTCCGGGCCCACACCCAGGAGAATCAAAAAGCCTTTCCCGATTTTCCCGTTCACCTTTCCGTCAATCGTCACCGACGCGGAAGAAACTCTTGTCAGAACTGCTCGCATGATGCAGCCTCCGTATTTACGAATTCCGGTCTAAAATATAAACCCGTCAGAGGACGCCGTTATTCCGTCCCGTGTCCGAATTGTTTTTTTGCACCGTGCGCCGTTTCATCAATCTCTTTTGGCGTTCTTGACGCACAAAGAGCATGAAACCACATATCAACGCGCAGATCAAAGTGGCCGCTCCTTGAAATACGACCATGAAAAAGGGGCGGGAAACGACTTTTCGGCTTTCTCCCGCGGCGCTCGTCTTATAGATGGACGCGCCGCGCCGCTCATAAACGCAGCCGTCTCTTGCGGTTCGTGCCTCCGTTTTTGAAAGGAACGTGTCGGAGAGCGCCGTTTTTTTCTGTTCATTCGTAATGTAATTCAGAAACGCTCCCTGCTCAGAAAACAGATAGTAGTTTCTCTTTAATTTATCCTCTACAATCAGATTAACCCCATCCGTATATAACTTGGCACGACCGTTATTTAAAAAGCTGAACTGATAGGTATATTGGGGATCCCCATCCAGGCTGTAAAGCTGGACAACATCTTTCGGATCGTAAAGCACCGCAAGATGGTCGCCGTAAACGAGATAATCTGATATTTCACTCCAGATTAGCTCTACTTTTTCAGAGCAATCGGGCTTGCCCTGCTCCGGCTCGCCCTCCGAAAATGGGCTTTTGATTACGCCGATCCAGAACAAGGCAAAGCTGCATATACACACAATTTGGACCAAACACCAAAAGATCCGGAAAAACTTGTCTCTTCGCATCCCGCGTTCCTCCGTCAAATTGCGACCCGTCAATCGGTGTGTCCCGTGGCGCACCAGTTAAGTGACGACCCAAATATGCAAGCCGTTGCGCAGCATATTTGGCTGCCGCAACACAGGGGACGGTTCTCTGTGTTCATAATTGTCAACTGTCACCTGTCAATTGTCAGTTGTATTAGTTCTGCCCCCGCTTGACCTCCACCACGCCCTCGATGGCCCGCAGGCGGTTCATGACGGCGGTGAGCTGGGGCAGTCCCTTGACCTCGAAGGTCACGGTGAACTGACAGCGGCCGCCGGCCAGGTCCTTGCCGAAGATTTCCTTCATGCGAATCTGCTGGGAGGTGAGGGCGGAGGCAAAGTCCAGCAGCAGGGCGTCCCGGTCCTCCGCCAGGACCTCCAGGGTGGTGGCAAAGGGCTTTTCGCCGCTGGTGACCCAGGAGACGTTCACCCAGCGGGCAGCCAGATCCGGGTTGTTGGCGGCCCGGGCGTTGGGGCAGTCCCGGCGGTGGATGGACACGCCGTAGCCCTTGGTGATAAAGCCCACGATGTCGTCCCCGGGGACCGGGGTGCAGCAGCGGGAGAACTTGATCATGCAGGAGTCGATGTCCTCCACGATGACGCCGGAGTTCCCGTGCCGGTCCTGCTGAACCGGCTGGGCAATCTCCAGCACCTTGGTCTCCTTGGGGGCGGCGCCGGAGCGGCTGGCCTTCAGCAGATCCTCCCGAATCTTGCCGATGGCCTTGACGGCGGTGATGCCGCCGTAGCCGATGGCAGCATACATATCATCCAGGGACTCAAAGGAGAGCTTTTTCAACAGCTGGGGCAGCAGCTCCTCATCCTGGAGCATGGCCGGGGAGATATTCATATGGCGGAGCTCGCCTTCGAAGCTGGTCTTGCCCCGGGCGATGTTCTCCTCCCGTTTTTCCTTCTTGAACCACTGCTTGATCTTGGACCGGGCCTGATTGGACTTGCAGATGTTGAGCCAGTCCCGGGAGGGGCCCCGGGCGGACTTGGAGGTGAGAATCTCCACCACGTCGCCGTTATGGAGCTGGACGTCGTAGCCCGCGATGCGGTTGTTGATCTTGGCCCCGATCATGGTGTTGCCCACCCCGGAGTGGATGGCGTAGGCAAAGTCGATGGGGGTGGAGCCGGCAGGCAGGGAAATCACCTTGCCCTTGGGAGAGAAGACGAAAACCTCGTCGTCGAACATGTCCACCTTGAGGCTGTGGAGGTAGTCCTCGGCGTCGGTCTCCTGCTGGCTGTCCAGCAGCCGGCGAATCCAGTCAAACTCCTTGCCCTCTCCGGCCTCCATGCCCTCCTTGTACTTCCAGTGGGCCGCGATGCCGTTCTCCGCGATTTCGTGCATCTCCCGGGTACGAATCTGCACCTCAAAGGGGATGCCCTCGTCGCCGATAACGGTGGTGTGGAGGCTCTGGTAGTTGTTGGGCTTGGGGGTGGAGATATAGTCCTTGAAGCGGCCCGGCACCAGCTTGAACATCTCGTGGATGTGGCCCAGGACGTTATAGCAGTCGGAGATGGAGCCCACAATGACCCGGAAGGCGTAGAGATCGTAGAGCTCGTCCAGGGTCTTGTTCTGTTCCTTCATCTTCCGGTAGATGGAGTAGACGTGCTTGATCCGGCCGGAGATTTCCCCGGAGATTCCCACGGCGGAGAGCCGGTCGGAAATCTTTTTCCGGACGTTTTCCATAAAGGCCTCGGCCTCGTCGTGGTGGGCTTCCAGGTAGTCCATCAGCTCATGGTAGCCCTCGGGGTCCAGATATTGCAGGGCGTTGTCCTCCAGCTCCCACTTGATCTTCTGCATACCCAGCCGGTGGGCCAGGGGAGCATAGACGTCCATGGTCTCCTCGGACTTGGAAATCTGCTTGACCTTGCTCTGGTACTCCATGGTCCGCTGATTGTGGAGCCGGTCGCAAATTTTGATCAGCACCACCCGGATATCCTTGGACATAGCCATGAACATCTTGCGCAGGTTCTCCACCTGCTGCTCCTCCCGGGTTGAGAACTCCACCCGGGTCAGCTTGGTGACTCCCTCCACCAGCTCCGCCACGCTCTTGCCAAAGAGCCGGGCGATATCGTCGTGGGAGGCGGAGGTGTCTTCAATGCAGTCGTGGAGGAGGGCGCCTACGATGGCGTCGGTGTCCAGGCCCAGCTCTGCCACGATCTCGGCCACGGCCAGGGGGTGAATGATATAAGGAGAGCCGTCCTTGCGCTTCTGGTCCTTGTGCTTCTCGTCGGCATAACGGACCGCACGCTCCACCGCGTCCAGATCGGTGTTGGGTGCGTAGGTGCGGATGGCCTGCATCATCGCGTTATATCGCTGTTCGAAGGTCTCCATAGAGTTGCCTCCTTTCGGATGATTCATTGGTTCTTTGCGGACCGCAGCCGCTTGACGATGCCGCTCTGGTTCAGGTCCACCTTGCTGCCGTCGGTAGTGATGCGAATCCGGAAGCAGCGGTGGCTGGTGTGGAGCTGGATCAGGCCCAGCTCGGCAAAGACGTCCAGGCAGATACGGGTTTTGCCCAGGGTCAGACCGTCTCCGCCGCCGCAGAGTGCGGTTCGGGTGATCTTCCGGCCCATGCAGGAGAAATCCTCCTCCAGGCCCTGCTCGCCGCTGTTGGCGATCAGGTAGCGCCAGACTGCCACAAATTCATCCCGGCTGGGCAGAAGCCGGCCCGCGTCGTCGGGGGTAAGCCTGCTCTGCCGCTGGAAGCGGCGATAGAGCGCCCGCTGATCCTCGGTTTCATCCCGCAGGCGGCGGTTCAGCCGCAGGTCCACCACGTTGAGCTGGACGGTTCGGGTGCCCCGGAACTCGTTGATCTGGGGGGTAAAGGCCACGTCCACCGTGTCCCCCGGCGCAATGCCGGTGCGCAGGGCAGTCTGGGAGAAGAAGATGGCGGCCAGACTGTGACCGTTTCGGCTCCGCAGGCCCAGGCGCAGGTGCTTGCCGCCCCCCACCTCGGTGAGCTGGGTCACAACGGCGTCCTCCACGCAGAGAACCGGGATGGGGCAGCCGGTACCGCAGGGCTCCAGCTGGTTCAGGTCCCGGATATTCTCAAAGGTCAGCAGGGCCGGGTCCACGGCGCAGTCCACGGCCAGGGCGTCCTCCGCCTGCCCGGAGGTCTGGAAGGCCTCCGCCAGGGCGGTAACCTCCCGGCGGAAGGCGGGAACATTCTCCCGGCTGATGGTAAATCCGGCGGCAAGCTCATGGCCGCCAAAGCTCTCCAACAGGTCGGAAAGCTGGGACAGTGCCGCAAAGAGGTTGAAGCCCCCATAGCTCCGGGAGGATGCCTTGCCCCGATCCCCGTCCATGCAAATCAGGAAGGCCGGGCAGTTGTACTCCTCCGAAAGGCGGGAGGCCACAATCCCCACCACGCCCTGATGCCAGGTCTCCCCCGCCAGGACGATGGCCCGGGGATGGGGGTCCGGCCCCAGCATCGCCACAGCCTGCTGGTAAATACCGGCCTCCACCTTCTGCCGCTCCCGGTTGAGCCGGCAGAGCGTCTCTGCCAGGACCTTGCCCCGGGCAGAGTCCTGGGTCATAAACAGCTCCAGGGCCAGCTCCACCTGGCCCATGCGCCCCGCGGCGTTGATTCGCGGGGCCAAAAGATAGCCCACGGTGGAGGTGGTGACAGGGCCGCCCAGGCAGCCGCACTCCGCCATCAGGGCGGCAATGCCGGGCCGCTCCGGACGCTCCAGGGCCTTCAGACCCCGGACCACCATGGTCCGCACCTCTCCCCGCAGGGGCATCACATCGGCAACCAGGCCCAGGCAGAGAAGATCGGCAAAGCGGTCCAGCAGACCCGCCTGATCCCCGGAAATGGCGGCGGCCAGCTGGAAGGCAATGCCCACGCCGGAGAGGTCCGTGTGGGGATAGCCGCAGTCGGGCCGGTGGGGGTCCACCACGGCCACTGCTCGGGGCAGCTCGTCCTTGCACTCATGGTGGTCTGTGATGACCAGCTCCATGCCCAGCTTTTTGCAGAGCTCCGCCTCCCGGTTGGCTGTGATGCCGCAGTCCACGGTGACAATCAGATTCACCTGCTGCTTATACAGCCAGCGAATGGCCAGCTCGTTCAGACCGTAGCCCTCCTCCAGCCGGGCGGGGATGTAACTGGTGACCCGGGCCCCCAGGCCCCGGAGAAATTCTGTCAGCAGGGCGGTGGAGGTGATGCCGTCCACGTCGTAGTCGCCGAAAACGGCGATATGTTCCTTTCGCGCCACCGCCAGGCGCACCCGGTCAGCGGCAGTCTTCATGTCCTTCATCAAAAACGGGGAATTGAGGGGGGCGTCTCCGCAAAGATAAGCCCTGGCTGCCGCCGGGTCGCCGCAGCCTCTGGCCGACAAAATTCTGGCGCAGAGGGCTCCAAAGCCCGCCTGCTCCAGCGCCTGCACCTGCTCCGCTTGGAAGGACGATACATTCCAGGCTCCGTATTTCACTGATATACACATCCATATTCTTTTTTTCTTTTTATTATAGCACCTGGTTTTGTATTACACAATACTTTTTTTGACACCCACAGCGCCAAGCCGCCCCTGCCGAAGCGGGGGCGGCTTGAGATTTGTATTTGTTTTGTACGGTGGGCGCACGGCTCACAGTTCAGCGTCCGGCGTGTCATGCTCAGCAGGGCGAAGCATCCCCGCCGTCATCCTCCGGCGGCAGTCGCCCGGGGGAACGGGACCCTCTCCGGAAACCGGAAGCCCTGAGCCCGGCAAATCACGCCTTCTTCGCAGCCAGCACTTTATTGACAATAATGCCAAGGATCAGGGCAGAGGCGACTTCCGTGAGGACCACGGGACCCACCTTGATGGTCATGCCGCCGATGCCTGCAATCAGGATGGCGGAGGCCGTAAACAGGTTCCGGTTGTCCTCCAGGTCCACCTTTTGCAGCATTTTCAGACCCGACACCGCGATGAAGCCGTAGAGCGCCATGCAGACGCCGCCCATGACGCAGGAGGGGATGGTGGAAAGGAAGGTGGAGAAGGGCGCCACGAAGGAGATCAGAATCGCCAGGATGGCGGTAGTCACGATGGTGACCACAGAGGCGTTGCCGGAAATTGCCACACAGCCGATGGACTCGCCGTAGGTGGTGTTGGGGCAGCCGCCGAAGAAGCTGCCGGCAATGGAGCCGATGCCGTCGCCCAGCAGGGTATTGTGGAGGCCGGGGTCCGCCAGAAGGTCGGACTCAATGATGGAAGAGATGTTTTTATGGTCGGCGATGTGCTCCGCGAAAACCACGAAGGCCACCGGGATATAGGCGATGGCGATGGTGGTGATGTAGGTACCAAGGTTTCCAACCTCTCCGTACTCGTAGCCGCCGGAGAAGGCAGTCAGGAAGGTAAATTCCGGATACCACTGCATATTGCCGAACTTGGAGAAGTCAATGATTTGCAGGGCGGGCAGCTCGGCGCTGTTGCCGATTACGGTGAGGATCGCCGCCAGGGCGTAGCCCGCGCAGATACCCACAATGAAGGGGATCATTTTGAGGAACTTCTTGCCGTAGACCGAGCAGATCATGGTCACGAAGAGGGTGACCAGACCGCAGAGCAGACAGAGATAGGGAGAGGCATTCTGGACGGAGGCGGCCAGCTTCACCGTCTCGCCGTTCACCGCAAGGCTTTTCAGCTCCTGCGCGGCGCCGTTCACCGTGACCTGGGCAATCTCCGCGTGGGTCACGTTTCCGGTGAAGAGGTCGCCCACGGCGTTCCCCGCCAGAGACAGTCCGATGATGGCTACGGTGGGGCCGATGACCACGGCGGGCATGAGCTTATCAATCCAGCCCGAGCCTGTGAGCTTCACGATGATGGCGATGACAACGTAGACCAGGCCGGCGAAGGCCGCGCCGAGAATCAGGCCAAGGTAGCCCAGGGACACGGAAACGCCGCCGGCGAAGGCGGCGGACATGGAGCCCAAAAAGGCAAAGGACGAGCCCAGAAAAACGGGACTTTTGAATCGGGTAAACAGCAGGTACACCAGGGTGCCGACGCCTGCGCCAAAGAGGGCCGCCGCCGGACTCATATCATGGCCGATGATGTTGGGGACCGCGATGGTGGCCGCCATGATTGCCAAAAGCTGCTGGAGGGCGAACACGATGCGCTGGGGGAATTTGGGCTTGTCCTTGATGCCGTAGGTGAGCTTCATAAGTTTTCCTCTCTTTCACTTCGTTTTGATGCTGCTTTCTCCTGGTTCGGTTTTCGGCACGTTTTCCGTGAAAAAGAAAAAACGTACCCTGTCCGTCAGACGGGTACGTGATCAGCGATAGGAACGGTCTCGGACGGCCATTCATTCCCGTCTGAAAGACTTACCGCACGGAAGTATAGCACGCAGGCAGTCGGATGTCAAGCATTTTATTCCGGAAACAAAGAATTATTTTTCAGTGCATTTTTTGTGGAAATCCGGAAAAAACCGTTGTCAACCGCCCGCGGACTTGCTATAATTTGAGGGACGGAAAAAACGCAAAAAACGCACAACGAGGTGAAACCTATGAAACGGGAAAGCGGCATCCTGCTGCACATCTCCTCTCTGCCCTCCAGGTACGGCATCGGAACCCTGGGCCGGGAGGCCTATCAATTTGTGGACTTTCTGAACGCCGCAGGCCAGACTTACTGGCAGATTCTCCCCATCGGCCCCACCAGCTATGGGGACAGCCCCTATCAGAGCTGCTCCATCTACGCCGGAAATCCCTATTTTGTGGATATCGACACCCTGCTGGAGGCGGGGATTCTGGAGCCCGAGGACCTGGAAGGCGCCTGGTGGGGAGAGCCGGGCCGGGTGGATTACGCAGCCCTCTACTACTACCGCCTCCCCCTTTTGGAACGGGCCTACGCCCGGGGCAAGGAGCTCCGCCGGACAGAATTCGCCGCCTTCCGTGCGGCCAATCCCTGGGTGGAGGACTACGCCCTCTTTATGGCCCTCAAACGGAAGTTCGGTATGCTGCCCTGGAACCAGTGGCCGGAAAAGGCCGCCGCCCGGGACCCGGAGGCTCTGGAACGCTACCGGGAGGAGCTGCGGGAGGATATCTCCTGCTACGCCTTCACCCAGTATCTCTTCTATGAGCAGTGGGACCGGCTGGCCGCCTATGCCAAGGAGCAGGAAATCAAAATCATCGGCGACATCCCCATCTACGTCACCATGGACTCCTGCGACGTGTGGATGAACCCGGAGCTCTTCCAGCTGGACGAGTCCCGCTCTCCCACTCTGGTGGCAGGCTGTCCCCCCGACGGCTTTTCCGAGGACGGCCAGCTCTGGGGCAACCCCCTCTACGACTGGCCCAAGCATGAGCAGACCGGCTTTGCCTGGTGGGTGGAGCGGGTTCGGGCCGCCGCCCGATTCTTTGACGTGGTTCGCATCGACCACTTCCGGGGCCTGGAAAGCTACTGGGCCGTGCCCTTCGGAGACGAAACCGCCCGAAACGGCAAGTGGATCAAGGGCCCCGGCATGAAGCTGGTAAAGGCCCTGGGGGAGGGGGTGCCCGACGTGGACTTCATCGCCGAGGACCTGGGCTACCAGACCCCCGAGGTGGTGCAGCTGCTGGAGGACTCCGGCTTCCCCGGCATGAAGGTGCTGGAATTCGGCTTCTACGGGGAAAACGGCGACTATTTGCCCCACAACCATGTGGTCAACTGCGTCTGCTACACCGGCACCCATGACAACCTGACCCTGGCCCAGTGGCTGGACACGGAGTCCGAGGAAACCGTGGGCAAGGCTGTGAAGTACCTGGGCCTGAATCAGGACGAGGGCTACATCCGGGGCATGATCCGAGGCGCCATGAGCTCCGTGGCCCGGATCTTCATCGCCCAGCTGCAAGACTGGATGGAGCTGGGCGCCGAGGCGAGAATGAACTCCCCCGGAGAACTCAGCACCGGCAACTGGAGCTGGCGGCTGACAGAGCTGCCCGACGAGGACCTGGCCGAAGAAATTTTGGAAATGACCCGGCGTTACGCCAGAACAGGAGAACCGACTCATGCATGACAAGCTGACCAAACAGGACATTGAACTGATGGAAAAGGAGCTGGAGGATCGCCGCTTGAACATCCGCCCCCAGATCATGGAGGAGGTCAAGCGGACAAGGGCCTTCGGTGACCTCAGCGAGAACTACGAATACAAGGCGGCCAAGGACGCCCAGCGGAAAAACGACTCCCGGATGCGCTACCTGGAAAACATGATCAAGACCGCCAAAATCATCGATGAGACCAAGGGCCGTCCCGGCGGCATCAAGCTCTATGACCGGGTGACCCTGTGGCTGCCCGAGGACGAGGAGGAGATGATCATCCAGGTGGTCTCCACCGTCCGCACCAACCCCGACGAGGGACGAATTTCCCTGGAATCTCCCATGGGCAAGGCCGTTCTGGGGGCAAAGGTGGGGGACGTGCTGACCATCCGCGTCAGCGACGACTATTCCTATGACGTGGAGGTCCGGGCCGTAGAAGAGGCCCAGGACGACGGCACCGCCCCGCTGCTGCCGTATTAACAATTGACAAGTGACAGGTACGAGGTAAGAGTGACCGCCAGCCTGTAGCGCGGGCAATCTGCCCGCCGTTTCCCCGCCCGCATCCGCCTCTGTAGCGGCGCACACCGGTGCGCCACAGGTAATAACTGCAAAAAGCTCAACGGCCGGTCTCTCCCGATGAACGGGAAAGGCCGACCGTTGCTTGTTGTATTTGGGCGCTCTCAGTCAATCGTTCCATGTTCTGAAAGCCAGAGTTCTGAACCCTCCTGCGTAAACACATCCAGAAAGGATACGAATAATTCTTCGGCAGAGCCAACCATATCCTCCACCGCACCTTCGCTTTTTCCATTTAGCTCGTAGTTACGACAATCACCTGACAAGTTAATACAACAGGTGTCAACGCCAAGCATATCCAGAGCAAGTAATCCGATCTCCTCAGATTCTTTTCCATCACTATTATACTGTTTCAGACTACTCCTTATCTCCGCTGCAATGGAGTCAAGATACGTTTCTTGCAGCGTACGATAGTCATCCAGCATTTCAACCGATAATCTCGCCCATGTGTCAAGGTCTTTGGTTTGCTCCGCCTCGCGGAGTTGTTCGTGGAAATTTTCATATTTTTCGGCAAAGTCAAGGATGGCTTTTTCTTCCTCTGAACTCAGGTTGTAATATTTTTTTATTGTTTCGTTTATGTGAAAATTTGAACTGCTGCAGCCGCTAAAAAGAAACAGAAGCACGCACAGTGTAATGAGCACCGAAAAAACTCTTTTCATTGCTTTCATTGAGAAACCTCCTCTACATTTCTTTCGAAATATACCGTTTTGGGATATTTTGATTATACCATTCTGGTATGATAAAGTCAACAAAAATTTAGGGGAGTATGGTATGCGGCTGCGGGAATTGCGAAAAAAGCGGGGAATATCTCAGTTGAAGTTAGCAATTGATTTGAACATGAATCAGAACAGCATCAGCCGGTACGAAACCGGAGAGCGGGAAGCTGATTACGGTACGCTGATCGCATTCGCGGATTATTTCCACGTATCGTTGGATTATTTATTGGAGCGAACAGATGACCCAACCTTCCACGCAAACTGACAAGGCACCTCCAAAAGCGGAGGTGCCTTTTTATCGCAGGCAGGACGTTTGGATACTGCCGTCGGAAACCGCCGGGTTTGTGGACGGCAAAAGTGCCGTCCCTACAGACGGGTACGAACGGGGGACAACGGGCAAATTGCCCGTGCTACTGACGGGTGGGGCATCGTTCCCTCTTACCTCTTACCTGTTATCTGTCACTTGTCACCTGTCACTTGTCACTTACAGGTCGTAAATCTCCGTAAATTTCTGTTCCAGATAATCCGTGAAATACTTGGGGTCGAAGGGCTCGCCCAGGGCCCGCTCCAGCAGTTCCATAGGATCGTAGAGGCTGCCGAACTTCCAGATATGCTCCTCCAGCCAGCCGGTGATGGGGCGCAGGTCGCCGGAACGAATCGCGGCTTCCACGTCCACCGTCTGACGCATCTTCGCCAGCATCTGGGCACCGTAGGCGGAACCCAGGGCGTAGGAGGGGAAGTAGCCCACGTTGCCGTTGGACCAGTGGCTGTCCTGAAGAACGCCGCGCTTGTCGTCGGGCACGTCAATGCCCAGGTATTCCTTGTACTTGGCGTTCCAAATCCTGGGCAGATCCTCCACCGCAATGGAGCCGTCAAAGAGACCCTTTTCGATCTCATAACGGACCAGCACATGGAGCGCATAGGTCAGCTCGTCGGCCTCGGTGCGGATCAGGCTGGGCTCCGCCTTGTTTACGGCCAGGTACATCTGCTCCGCGGTCACGCCCGCCAGCTGCTCCGGGAAAAGCTCCTGCATCTTCGGGAAAATCAGCGAAAGGAATTCCCGGCTGCGGCCGATGTAATTCTCCATAAACCGGGACTGGCTCTCGTGCATGGACATGGAGACGCCGCCCCGGAGAATGGTGCCCTCCAGCTGGTCGCCGGAGTGGAGCTCATACAGAGCGTGGCCGCCCTCGTGGATCACGGAATACATGGAGTAAACCGGGGTCTCCGGGTAGTAGTGGGTGGTGACCCGCACATCCTTCTTGTTGAACATGGTGGTGAAGGGATGCTCGGTCTCTCCGATGGAGCAGCGCTTTTTGTCGATGGTGATGACGTCCATCAGGTACTCGGAAAACTGCTTCTGGGCTTCCTTGGGATAGGTCTTCCCCCAGAGGAAGCTGTCGTCCACCTGGGGCTTTGCCATGACCTTTTTCAGCAGGGGCACAATCCGCTCCTTCAGAGCGTTGAAGAAGGCGTCGGTCTTCTCCATGGTGAGGCCCCGCTCATAGCGGTCCAGCTGGGTATCGTAGGGATTCCGGTCCGGCTTGTAATACTTGGCAAAGCGGATGTTGGCGGCAAAGATATCCTTGATGTAGGGAGAAAAGGCGGTAAAGTCGCTGTCCAGCTTGGCCTTGTGCCAGACGGCGTCGGCCTCGTTCAGCAGTTTGACATAGCCCACGAACTCCTCCTTGGGAATGGCGGCGGTAAACTCGTTCTGACGAAGGAAGACTTCGATCTCCCGCCGGTCCTGGGCGTTCAGCTCGTCCTTGTGCTGATTCAGATACTGGGCGGCCTCCTGAAGCGCCGCGCCGGTTTGAATCTCGTAGGTGCAGCCGGAGAGATAGGCCAGGGTCTTGCCCCGCCCTTCCGCGGATTCCGCCGGGGCCACGGTAGCGGCGTCATAGTGCATCACGCCCATCGCATGCCCCAGGGCATTCATTTTCGCAATGTTTTCCCGGTAGATTTTCAGCGCTTCGTTTGTAGTCATTCTCGTTCCTCCTTACAGTTTGCAATACGCACAGGCGGTTTTGGCCGCCAGCCTGGCGTTGTTATAGACCAGCTGGATATTGGATGCCAGACTGTCGCCGCCGGTGAGGTCCTTGACCTTTGCCAGCAGGTAGGGAGTGGTGGCCTTGCCGTGGATGCCGTCCTTTACGGAGTCAGCAATGGCCTCGTCGATGGCCTTGTTGATTACGTCGAAGTCCATGGCGTATTCCTCGGGGATGGGGTTGGTCACCAGGACGCCGCCCTTGAGGCCCAGGTCCCGCTGGACCTTGAAAACCTTGGCCAGCTCTTCCGGGCTGTCGATCCGGTAGTCCACCTCGAAGCCGCTGCGGCGGGTGTAGAAGGCGGGCAGCTCCTTTGTCTGATAGCCCAGGACGGGAACCCCGTGGGTCTCCAGGTATTCCAGAGTCAGGCCCAGGTCCAGGATGGATTTCGCGCCGGCGCAGACCACCATCACAGGGGTGTTGGCCAGCTCCTCCAGGTCGGCGGAGATGTCCATGGTGGTCTCCGCGCCCCGATGCACGCCGCCGATGCCGCCGGTGGCAAAGATCTGAATGCCCGCCATATGGGCAATCATCATGGTGGTGGTGACGGTGGTGGCCCCGTCCAGGCCCTTGGCCACGATCACCGGCAGGTCCCGGCGGCTGGCCTTGGTGACAGCCTGCCCGGCCTTGCCCAGGTATTCAATCTCCTCGGGGGTGAGGCCGGCCTTCAGCCGTCCGCCCAGGATGGCGATAGTGGCGGGGACGGCTCCGTTGTCCCGGATGACCTTCTCCACATTCAGGGCAGTTTCCACGTTCTGGGGATAGGGCATTCCGTGGGAAATAATGGTGGATTCCAGTGCCACCACAGGCTTCCCGGCCGCGACGGCGGCCGCAACCTCGGGATTAACATCCAGGTAAGTGTTCAGGTTCATGGTATAATATCCTCCATTTCGCAGGGGCGGTCATTGGCCGCCCGCATTTCTCCACAGGGGCGGCCGTCAGCCGCCCGCTGTTCTGTTCCATTGTGCCGGACTGACATAATCAATCGTCCGTTTCTCATTTTGCGGGATTGAATTCGACGTTTTTTCCAGCGTTCAAAAATCTGATCCCGATCAAATCCCCGGGTCAGGGGCAGCATTCCGAGCAGCCAACGGCCGCTTCTGCGGCGCGTTTCCTGGCGTATGCAAGCGTCAGGCTCGGGTTGATGGTCTCCGCCCCCTCCACGGCGATTGCAGAGCAGGCCAGGGCAAAGCGGGCGGCAGACTCTATGGGCAGATTATCCAGGAAGGCCCGGAGGAAGCCCGCCATCATGGCGTCGCCCCCGCCGCTGGCATTGACCAGTCTGGTTTCCGGGCAGGGAACCAGACAGCGTTCCCGATCCCAGGCGCAGTAGACCCCCTCGCTTCCCAGGGAGATGCAGACCCGCCCCAGACCGGCAGACAGCAGCTTGGCCGCGGCCAGCTCCAGACTCTGCCGATCCCGGATTTGGATGCCGGAGAGCAGCTCCGCCTCGATGCGGTTGGGCTTCAGCAGGAAAAGCCGTCCCAGCAGGGGCCGCAGCTTTTCCGCCTTGGTCAGGGATACCGGGTCCGCGAAGATGGGCGCAGCGCAGTGCGACCCCAGCCATTCCAGGGCCTCCCGGCTCAAATTGGTGTCCACCGCCACAGCGGCGGCCCCGTTCAGCACCGCCGCCCGTTCCGCCAGGAAGGCCGGGGTGATGTGCTTGGCCAGGGCATCGTCACAGATGGCCAGCTCCATGTCCCCCTCCGGGCCCTCGATGGCCAGATAGGTGGAGGTGGCGCCTCCGGGGACCCTGACCGCATGGCACAGGTCGATGCCCAGCCTGCCGCAATCCTCCTCCACCCGGCGGGCGTAGAGGTCCTCTCCCAGGGCGGTCAGCATCTTCACCGGGCAGTCCAGCAGCCGCAGATTGTGGGCGATGTTCCGCCCCACGCCCCCCAGGGAGAGCTTCACCGCGCCGGGGTTGGAATCCCGCGCCAGCAGGGGGGCAAAGGCTTTCCCGCAAATATCAATATTGATTCCGCCGACCACGGCGATGTAAGGCTCCATCTCGCATCACTCCCCTTGAAGTTTCATTGTATCACACTTTTCAGGAAAGTGCAACGGCCGAAAAATGCTTGCATCTTCTCCAAGATTGTGTTATCATGGATTGTCAGGAAATCATGGGGGGTGTTGGTATGGAGGCGCTTTTGGGCAATGAGCGGCTGAAATCCGGCCTGGCCTCGGCCTTCGCCTCGGACCGACTCTCCCACTGCTATCTGCTGGCCGGTCCCGCAGGCAGCGGCAAGCACACCCTGGCTCGGATTCTGACCGCCGCCATGGAATGCACCGAGGGCGCGAAACGTCCCTGCGGCCGTTGCCTCCAATGCCGAAAGGTGCTGGACGGCGTCCACCCGGACGTGATTACCGTGGACGACCCCGCAAAGAAAACCGTCACCGTGGAGCAGATTCGAGATGCCCGGGCCGACGTCTTCATCAAGCCCAACGAGGGCAGGAAGAAGGTCTACATCATCCCCCGGGCCATGGACATGAATCCCGCCGCCCAGAACGCCCTGCTGAAGGTTATCGAGGAGCCCCCGGACTACGGCGTCTTTCTCCTGTTGACCGACGCCGCGGAGCGGCTGCTGCCCACCATTCGCTCCCGCTCCGTCACCCTGCGTCTTTCTCCCCTGACGGAGGCCGAGGGGCTGAAGGCCCTGGCGGAACGCTGTCCCGGCAAGGACCCCTCCGTCCGGGCGGAGGCCTGGGCCCGCTCCGAGGGTTGGTTGGGCCAGGCCCTTCAACTGCTGGAGACGGGAGAGAGTCTCGCCCCCGAGACCCAGACCTTTGCCGCCTGCTTTGCCCGCCGGGACAAGCTGGGGCTCACAGAGCTGCTGGCCCCCCTGGAGCGGCAGAAACGGGAGCAGCTTATCCCGCTGTTTCAGCAATGGATCGAGCTTTTGAGCCAGGCCCTGGCCGTCCGCGCCGGCCAGCCCGGACGCTGGGAGGCTGCAGAGCGGATAGGCCGGAGCCGCACCTCCGCCGAGAGCCTTCGGGCCCTGCGGAGCCTCCGGGAAGCCTCAGACCTGCTCCAGGGCAACGTCAGTCCCGGCGCCGTCTGCGGCGCCCTCCAGGTCTGGCTGGACGTACACGAATGAGCGAATTCTATCAACCGTGATTGGATTGGAGAATATATGAACAACGAGAATACAATGGAAAACGAGAATGTGATGACTCCCCCGGAATCGGAAGGAGCCGCGCCCGCGGCGGAAATTGCCCCGGCCCCGGCGCATACGGCTCTGACCGCCGTATCCGCCAAAAAGAAGGCCCCCCGGCTGGAAACACCGGAGGAAGCCTCCGTGACCGCGGAGCCCCCCGTCCCGCCTCCGGCGGACCCCAACGAACGAGTCCCCGTCTGCGACGTGCAGTTCCGACCCGGCAGCAAAATCTATTTCTTTGACCCCGGTGAGCTGACCCTGAAAAACGGCGACCATGTGGTCATCGACACCGCCCGGGGCTCGGAGTTCGGCTACTGCATCGTCGGCAATCACCGAATCGCCCGCCGGGAGCTGGTTCAGCCCCTGCGGAGGGTCCTGCGGCTTGCCACTCCCACCGACGAAAAGGTCAAAGCCGAAAACGAGAAAAAGGAAAAGGAGGCCTACGCCTTCTGCCTGAAAAAGGTGGAGGAACTGGGGCTGGATATGCAGCTGGTCTCCGCGGAATGCGCCTTTGACGGCAGCAAGCTGCTGTTCTTCTTTACCGCCGACGCCCGGGTGGACTTCCGGGAGCTGGTGAAGATTCTGGCCTCCAACTTCCACACCCGCATTGAGCTGCGGCAGATCGGCGTCCGGGACAAGGCCAAAATGCTGGGCGGCATCGGCATCTGCGGCAGACCCTTCTGTTGCGCCAGCTTCCTGGACGACTTCCAGCCCGTGTCCATCAAAATGGCAAAGACTCAGAGCCTCAGCCTGAACCCCACCAAGATCTCCGGCTCCTGCGGCCGCCTGATGTGCTGCCTGAAATACGAGCAGGACGCCTATGAAGATCTGATTCAGACCAGCCCCAAGGCGGAGTCCTTTGTGGACACCCCGGATGGGCGCGGCACCGTCATCGGCGTGGACCTGATGAAGCAGAGCGTCACCGTCCGGATGGAAAAGGACGAGGACATCCACAGCTACCGCAACAGCGAAATCTGCGTCCTCCGCAGCGGAAAGGCCAAGAAGACCGATCCTCCCATTCCCGAGGATCTGGCCCCCATTTCCGGCCGGAAGGACAGCGACCCGCTGCGGGAGCGCAGGTCCTTCCTGGAGCAGCGGCTGACCGCCCAGGCTGAGGAGTTCTTCCCGAAGGAGGAGCCAACGGCCGAGGAGAGTTTCCTCCAGGAGCAGCTTGAACCCGGCGATCCCGGCGCTCCCCAGCCCCGGAAAAACCGCCGGGATCGCAAGGCGGCGCAGGCCGAACGGCCCGCTCCCGAGAAAAAAGCTCCCCTGGAGAAGCGGCCCGCCCAGGAGGGCAAGCCCAACTTCGAAGGAGGAAGCGGACGCCGCCACAACCGCGGTCCCAGGCCTGACAGAGGGCCCGAGCGGGTTGAAAAGCCGGAGATGCCCGAAAAGACCGGGCAGCCCTCCCGCCAGCAGCGCCGCCGGCAGCAGCAGGGCAAGGCAGAGC
>JAGABH010000189.1 GCA_017614755.1 Oscillospiraceae bacterium | reverse complement strand
GGGCTGTTGCTGCTTCCGGCGTTTTCCCATCATAATATACACCCCGGCGTTTTGCAAATCCTTTCGGAAATCTTCACGGAATCAGTATCCGCAAAACTGCGAAAGTCGTTGTTTTCCCGCTGTTTACGTGCTATAATAAAGAGCAGAAGACAATAGAGCCCCTGCATGATTATTCAGAAGCCGCCCTTGCGGCGAAAAACAGGAGAGACAGATATGCTGGAAGTATCTCACTACACCAAACGCTACGGCAACACCGTTGCCTGCGATGATCTCTCATTTACCCTGCCCGATGGCAGTGTCACGGTGCTGCTGGGCCCCAACGGCGCCGGAAAGTCTACTCTGATGAAGGGAATCACGGGCTTTTTGCGTTTTGAAGGGAAGATTCTGGTCAACGGAAAGCCGAACAATGCTCCCGAGAGCCGCCGTACCCTGGGCTATATCCCGGAGATTCCCTCCTTTTACCCGAACCTCACGGTGTGGGAGCACATGGAGTTTGTGGCCCGGGCTTACCGGCTGCAGGATTACCAGGCTCGGGCGGAGGCCCTTCTGGAGCGCTTCTCTCTGACGGAACACAAAAAGAAGCTGGGCTCTGCCCTGTCCAAGGGCATGGCTCAGAAGCTGAGCATCTGCCTGGGCCTGTTTACGGAGCCCACCGTCCTGCTGCTGGATGAGCCCTTTATCGGCCTGGACCCCCATGCCATCAAGGAACTGAAACACGTGATGGAGGCGCTGCGGAACCAGGGAGCCACCCTCCTGGTCAGTACCCATATCATCGAATCTGTGGATATGCTGTGGGACAGGGCCGTCATCATGCAGAAGGGCACCATCCGCAGAACCCTGACCCGGGAAGAGCTGCGCAGCGGCGGCGCTTCCCTGGAGGAGCTGTTTTTCGAAATCACGGAAGGAGCAGCTTCCGGGACGGAAGAATAGGAGGAAACGGCTATGCGGATGTTTTTCTACTATTTTTTCCGCTCCGCCTGGAATCAAATCCGGTCCTTTGTCCGCACCTGGGCCTTTTATCTGGTCCTGGCGCTCATCGGCGTCGGCTGGATTCTCTGGTACGGTCTGCGGTGGTATCTTCACCGTCTGGCTGAAACCAACAGCGAGCTGCCCACGGACCTTGCGGAGATTTTTGAGGCCACCGGTCTGAACGGATTGGGTATGTTGGAGCTGGCGGCGGGGATTTTGATTCTCGGTCTGCTGATTATCCAGATCATCGGCGCGGAGCGGAGCGTTTCTGCCCTGTTCAAGCACGCCGATGTCAACCTCCTCTTTGCCAGCGACCTTTCTCCCCAGACGGTGCTGGCCTTCCGGGTGACCAATACCCTGGAGCTGCCCATTCTGGCGGGCCTGCTCCTTGCCGTCCGGCTGCCCTTCCTGGCCGCGAAGTACGGGTTGACCTTCTACGGGACCCTGTCCATTCTGCTGGCCTGGTGCCTGACGCTGGCCTTTTCCGTCCTGTTAAAGATTCTGATCTATGAGCTGGGCAGCCGCCATCCCTTTTTCCACAGAAATGTGCGGTGGATTGTATTTGCCCTGCTGGCGGTGATGGGCTATGCGTTCTACCGGATGTACGACGCCAGCGGGGAAGAGGACTTCTTTCTCACCGCCCGGGAGTTCTTCAACGCTCCCGCGACGCGATGGATTCCCGTTTGGGGATGGATCAAAGGAACGATGCTTTACGCCCTGGAGGGGAATTACGCCCTCTCGGCCTGCCTGCTTGGAATGTCCGCGGCGCTGATCACGGCGCTGATCCTGATTGTTCGAAAGCTGCCCGCGGATTATTACGAAGAAACCCTCCACTCCGCCCAGGAGACGGCGCTGCTGATGCAGGCTGTCAACAGTGAGGGCGCGGCCCTTCTGGTTATGCGTTCCCGCCAGCGGGCCGTAACCTGGGAGGGCTTCCGCCGGGGCGAGGGAAGCAGCGTCTATTTCTTCCGGGTCTTCCACAACCGACGCCGAACGTCCCGGCGTTTTGTCTCCAAGACCATGCTCACCTACAGCTTTGCCGCGCTGGCGGCGGGCCTCTACGTTCGGTTTTTCCTGGAAAAGCCCCTCGACTATATCCCGGTGCTGCTGCTGGCTGTGATGGTATTCTTCCGAACCATCATCTCTCCCGTAACGGAGGACATCCGCAAGGACACCTTCCTGCTGCAGCCGGAGCCCATCTGGTCCAAGCTGTTTTACTCCCTGTTGGGCGGAAGCTGCAACTGTGCGGTGGATTCCTTCATTCCGCTGATGATCGGCAGCGTGGCTGCCGGCTTCTCCCCGCTGCGGGGACTGCTGTATCTGCCTGTGCTGATGACGCTGGATTTCTTTGCCAGCGCCTCCGGCGTGTTCACGGACGTGTCGATCCCCAGCTCCGTGGGAAACAACTTCAAGCAGGTGATTCAGATCATCCTGCTCTATGCAGGCATCATCTTTGACGGGGTGGTGCTGAGCTACGGGATGAACCGGGGCCAAAGCACGGCAGGCTTTATCCTGGTTACTGTTATGAACGTGCTGTTCGGCGGGATGTTCCTGGGACTCACCGGCGTTTGGCTGTATCCCTGCAAGGGAAAGGCGGTCAGAGACGACGGATCGGAGCCCGACAGGAAGCGGGCCAGAGGGGCCTATACAAGGGTTGGGCTGGCCCTGACTGCCATGTTCCTTGCCATTCGGGCCGCCCAGGTTCTGCTGTCCCGGACCGACGTGGATCAGCTTGTGCTGTACCTGCCGATCTATTTGATCGGCGTTCCCGTGTTTTTGCTGGCGCTGGGCAGAGGGCGGGAGGCGCAAGCCCTTGCCGAGCGTCCGCTGCGGCTGCGGGAATTCCTGCCGCTGATTCCCGCCTGCTTCTTTGTCATGTATGTGGGCAGTATTGTTGGACTGCTGGCGCAAAGACCCCTGCGGATCCTGTTCCGCACACCCCTGGGACTCCTTGCGGTGGAGGAAGGGGAGGCGACGGCCTATCCCGTTGTCCAAGCCCTGATTCTGGCCTTTGCCGCCCCGGTGATGGAGGAATTTGTCTTCCGCCGCTGCGTGCTGCGTCGGCTCCTGCCCTATGGAGAGCGGACCGCCCTGGTGGTTTCCGCACTGTTGTTCGCGCTGTTCCACTCCAACTTGCAGCAGGCCTGCTACGCCTTCCTTCTGGGCCTGGTATTCGGCGTGGTGTACCTGAAAACCGGCCGGATTCGCTATACCGTCCTGCTCCATATAATCATCAACGCAATGACGACAATCCTGCTTCCGATGCTTCTGGCTTGGGCGTTGGGGGCCGATTCCGGCGCCCAGCTGTGGAAGATTCAGTTGGCGGATGTGATTTCCAAGCCCGGGGTCCTGGCGCTGGTGCTGTATATGGCCCTGCTGCTGATTCTCTCCCTCTTCGGCGCGGTTGTGTTCTTCTTCGGCGTGCGGGAACGAGATGTATCTCCGGACGGTGTGCAGACGAAAACGGCGTTCTCCGCCTGGGGAATCCTGCTCTTTCTGGCGGTCAGCATTCTCCTGATGCTGTGAACTGCCGAAAAGCCGTTTGATTCCCAGGGACGACAGGGGAGAGGATCGACGAAAATCGAACATTTGTTCTTGATTTCTGAGCCGTTTTGTGGTATAATATAGATGCCGGGAAGGAGTTGACTGCTCCACAAAAGTATCTTAAAACAGTTATTTTCAATGGAGGGGGGTGCCATTGGAGGGGATTGTTTCGAGCGGGGCGGACAGAGCCCGTGTTCCCGGCGGAAAACCGACGCAGTCAGCTGACGCGGAAAGGAGGAATCAGAATGGCTCTGCTCAGAGCGGAACTGAAAGGAGAGGGGAGAATCACCTACCAAAAACAGGCAGGGGAGCCCCCCAAGGCCGAAATGCTGGGCATTTATGAGGGCGTCGTCGAGGAAGCTGCCGATCTGGCGCTGCCGCGGCTGGACTTGTTTGACCCAGGCAGCATGATGTACTGCTTGGAAGACGACAGCCTCTACATCAAAAACAGTCAGGGCAGCTGGGTTGCCATGACGGCCTGACCCGCCCGGAAACACGCAGCAGCC
>JAGABH010000188.1 GCA_017614755.1 Oscillospiraceae bacterium | reverse complement strand
TTGGCAAGATCGTTTTGGGCGTGCTTTGCGCGGGCGTGGTGGCAGGCGGTGCGGCGGGCTACCGCTGGGCAAAAAACACCCTGTTTGAAAAGTCGAATCCGATCCCCTACGTGGACACCGACGAGGACCTGCGGAACAGCATCGACGCTCCTATCATCCCGGTGGAGATCAACACCACCGGCGAAGCGGAGATCGAGATTTCCCGACCGCTGGACACCGAACCCACTTTCACAGAGAATGACCCTGCTCCCACCGAGACTGACCCGTCCGCCCCGGAAACCGCCCCCACCGAATCCGGCGATCCGGCCCCCGCTGAAGAATCTGAAGCGGACCGCGACGCCATTTCCATCGCGAACATCAGCGCAGCCTACGCGGAAGCCCTAAAGGCTTCCCAGACGAAATCCGATACTCAGAACGCCGTGTATATACATCTTCCCGACCGAGAAGCGGAAGGGATTTCCGTTATCGCCGTGAAGGACGTCAGCATCCGCTCCGAGAAAGCAGACGATTGGAGCAATCTGGCTTCGGACCTGCCGCACCCCGTTCCCGATGATCCCGGGGAGCCCGGTGCATATCCGATGATCTTCAATCTTTACAACGGCGAAATAGATGGCGTTTATTTTGTCCCCCAATCCTACTTCCAAGAGCTGCTTCTGGACGACAGGTCTTTCGTCAATATGCGCGCCGCCTACGAGGAGGCAAAGACGGCCTGTCTGGCCGAGGCAGACACGCAGCACGCGACTTACATGAAAATTCCCGGTCGTGAGGACTACGCCGTTGTCGCCGTCAAGGGCGTCAGCATCCTGTCCGAGCATGCAGACAATTGGAGCGGTCTGCCTCCCTATCCATTTCAGATGCCGGAGGACCCCGGAAAACCCGGTACCTATATGATGGTCTTTTCCGTTCAGAAAGGCGTTCTGAACAGTTTCTCTCTTGAAGAATCCGATGACCTGGCCGCTTTCGCGGAAGCGCTTCCCGCCCGTTGGGAGGCGTCTAACGACGCCGCGTCTCTTGCAAACATGCGTTCTGCTTACGGTGAGGCGATGTCAGCATATATCCTTGAAGAGGGCTCGGACAATTGCGTGTACGCGAAAAGCATCGACGAAGAAGGAGTCCTTACTGTCACAGTCACTGTCCGTAACGTCCGCATTCTGTCTGAAACGGCCGACAATTGGAACGGTTTAGGTGCGGACCTGTCATTCCCGCTTCCGGATGATCCCGGCGTTCCCGGCGTCTATTCCATGATTTTTACCTACCGCGGCGCAAACGGCGATTTCGGTGAATTGATTGACATATCATTTGGCGATTACAGCAATCTCGTTGACTCCGACCCGGCAGACCCGCAGCACTTCGGCTCGTAGGAGCGGAGCCCGGAAGCCTACGACGCGGCGTTGCGCTGTCCGAACGAAGCGGCGGAACGAATTTTCGCACCGTTTTTGCCGAGGAAAGCGGTGAAACGCCAGTCGTTTCAGCCTGAATAATTGACCGGGCGCATCAAAAGCCGGTTCCTTGTCTTATTCACAAGGCAAGGAACCGGCTTTCTTTCCAACAGAAAAAATCTTGCAATCCTGTTTGCGGTGATGTATAATAGGATAAAATTTTTCTGCGAGGTGAAACGTAATGGAAGAAGAGCTCAAGAACAATGAATCCAAAAACTTTATTCACGCCTTTGTAGAAGAGGATATTGCCGAGGGCGGACAGTTCGCCGGGATGACGGTCCACACCCGCTTCCCGCCGGAGCCCAACGGCTATCTCCACATCGGCCACTGCAAGGCCCTGTGTATCGATTTCGGCACGGCGGAGAAGTTCGGCGGCCTGTGCAATCTGCGCATGGACGACACCAACCCCGCCAAGGAGGACACCGAGTTCGTGGAGGCCATCCAGGAGGATATTCACTGGCTGGGCTTCGACTGGGGCGACCGCTTCTTCTACGGCAGCGACTATTTTGAGCAGACCTACCAGTTCGCCATTGAACTGATCAAGAAGGGCTTGGCCTATGTCTGCGACCTCTCCCCCGAGGAGTTCAAGGCCAATCGCGGCAGCATCGGCGTACCCGCCGTCTCCCCCTACCGGAACCGCTCCATCGAGGAGAACCTGGACCTCTTCCAGCGGATGCGGGCCGGGGAGTTCCCCGAGGGCAGCCGCACCCTGCGGGCCAAAATCGATCTGGAAAGCGGCAACTTCAATATGCGGGATCCGGTCATGTATCGGATTCGCTACATTGACCACCACCGCCAGGGCACCAAGTGGTGCATCTTCCCCATGTACGACTTCGCCCATCCCATCCAGGACGCGCTGGAGGGCATCACCCACTCCCTCTGCTCCCTGGAATACGAGGAGCACCGGCCCCTCTACGACTGGGTGGTCAGCAATATCTCCATCCCCTACCACAAGCCCCGGCAGATTGAATTTGCCCGGCTGGGCATTGACCACACCGTCATGTCCAAACGTAAGCTCCGCAAGCTGGTAGAGGACGGCCGGGTCTCCGGCTGGGACGATCCCCGGATGCCCACCCTCTGCGGTCTCCGCCGCCGGGGCTACACCCCCCAGTCCATCCGGAACTTCTGCGAGCGCATCGGCGTGGCCAAGAACCCCTCCACGGTGGAGTACGCCTTCCTGGAGCACTGCCTGCGTGAGGATCTGAACGAGACCGCTCAGCGGGTCATGGCCGTGCTGCATCCGGTGAAGCTCATTATCACCAACTATCCCGCGGACAAGACGGAGCTCTTCGACGTGGAGAACAATCCCAACCGGCCCGAGGACGGCGACCGAAAGCTCAGCTTCTCCCGGGAGCTGTGGATTGAGGAAGAGGACTTCCTGGAGACCCCCATCCCCAAGTACAAGCGGCTTTACCCCGGCAACGAGGTCCGGCTGAAGGGTGCCTATCTGGTGACCTGCACCGGCTGCAAGAAGAACCCCGACGGCTCCATCGCCGAAATCTACGCGGAATTCGATCCCGAATCCCGGGGCGGCAATCCCGCCGACGGGCGGAAGGTCAAGGGCGCCACGATCCACTGGGTAGACGCGCGCACCGCCAAGGACGCGGAGGTCCGGCTCTACGACAATCTCTTCTCCGATCCGGAGCCCGACAGCGCGGACAAGGACTTCCTGGAATGCCTGAACCCCGATTCTCTGGAGATTCTGACGGGCTGCAAGGTGGAAGCCTCCCTGGCCGACGTAACGCCTCCGGGACACTTCCAGTTCATGCGCCTGGGCTACTTCTGCCTGGACAGCAAGGACAGCCATGAGGGCCACCTGGTCTTCAACCGCAGCGTCAGCCTGAAGGACAGCTTCAAGCCCGCCGGGAACTGAACGGATTGCGCAAAAATGACGCGAGAGTCAAGCTCTCGCGTCATTTTTTTGTTCCGCTTAAGTCTCCTGCTTTGCCGCCCGCTTTTTGGCCTGCTTGCGGACCACCACCCAGACCATCATTACAATGGTGATGATATAGGGGATGGTATTGGTCAGATCGGAGCTGACGTAGCCCTGGAGCCGCAATCCGATGGCCTCGAAGAAGCCGAACATCAGGGCGGCAATGTAAGCCTTGGCCGGGTTGGCCGCCGCGAAAATCACGCAGGCGAAGGCGATGAAGCCCCGGGAGTTGGACATATTCTCCGCAAAGGTGCCGCTGAGCTGACCCAGGGAGAGGTGGGCGCCCGCCAGGGCGCAGAGCACGCCGCAGAGAATGGAGGCGATCCACTTCATCCGCTTGGGGCTGATGCCCGCGGTGCGGAGGGTGTCCGGCTTTTCGCCGGAGGCCCGGAGCCAGAAGCCGTAGGGGGTCTTGTATACAAAGATCCAGGCGGCAATCACAATGATCCAGGTGAGATAGACAAACAGGGATTGATTGTTGAAGATCCGCAGCACGGGAATCTTGTCCAGAAAGGCCAGCCGAAGCATGGGCAGGGCCGGATTGCCCTTGGTGCCGCTGGTGCCGAAGTAGCTGCGGGAGAGATAGGAGGTCAGGCCGATGGCAAAGGTGTTGAGCGCGCAGCCGATGATAAACTCATCGGACTTGTAGCGCACCACCAGCAGGGCGAAAAACAGGCCCACCAAGACGCCCATCACAATGGCCATTCCCACGCCTGCCAGGGCCGTGTGGAACAGGAAGCTGCCCAGGACCCCGAAGAAGGCCCCCATCAGGATCATGCCGTCCATGCCGATGTTCATAATTCCGGCGTGCTCCGTCATGGAGCCGCCGATGGCCGCCAGGGCTACCGGCGTAGCGGAACGGAGCATCTGCTGGAGCGTTCCGTAGGAGAAGATAGAGCTCATGATCTTTTCAAACTCACTCATACCTTCTCACCGCCTTTCTCCCGGGGCGCAGAGCCGCTGTGGGCATCGGCCCCCGCGGCTTTTCGTTTTTGCAGTCTGACTGAGAGGCATTCCAGGAAGCCGCTCTGGGCGGCCATGAAGAAAATAACCACTGTCTGAATAATCAGATAGATTTGATTGGGCACGCCCACCTGCTGCAAGCCCTCCGCGCCAACCTTCAGCACGGCAAAGAAGAGGGACAGCAAAATGGTTGCCAGGGGCTGATAGCGGGCAATCATCGCCACCATCAGGCCTTCAAAATAATAGTCGTTGCTCACCGACGGCTTGAAGAGGTGCTCGGACCCGTAGACCCGGAACATCCCCACCAGGCCGCACATGGCGCCGGAAATCACCATGCAGACAATGATCTTCCGATCAATCCGCATCCCGGAGAACCGGGCGAAGCGGGGATTTTGCCCCGTCAGCTTCATCTCGAAGCCCTGGGTCGTTTTCTGCATGATGTACCAAACCAGGAAGGCGATTATCGCGGCGGCAAAAATAGCCGTGGAGAGATTAGAGCCGGGGATCAGGCCGTCAAACCAGTATCGGACATTCAAATTCTCCGTGGCGGAAACCATGGTTTTATTGGCGCTCTTCCAGGGTCCCTTTGCCATGAACTGACAAAGCGAGGCCGCCACGGTATTGAGCATGATGGTGGTAATCACCTCATTGACCTTCAGCTTGACCTTGAGAACGCCCGGGATCATGGCGTAGAGGCCGGCGGAGACAATGGCGCCCAGGGCGGCCAGAGGAATCACCAGCCAGGCGGTGGTGCCATTCAGAGAAACACCAATCTGGGCAGCCACGATGGCGCCGATCAGGAGCTGGCCCTCGCCGCCCACGTTGAAGATGCCCACCCGGGAGCCCAGGTCGCAGGCCAGGCCGCAGATGGCCAGCACCATGGCATATTCCAGCACATCGCCCACATGTCGCAGGGAGGAGAATGCGCCCTCCACCATGGCGCCGTAGGCGGTCAGCGGGGAGTGACCGGTGCCCAGGAGAATCACCGCTCCGACCAGGAATGCCAGGAAGATGCTGACCAGCAGGGAAATTAAGTATTTCGTGTTGATTTTCTGTCTCATGCTTCCTTCCCTCCCAGGCGCTTGCTGCCGGTCATGTAGAGACCGATTTCCTCCTTGGTAATCTCCCCTGCCCGGAAGCAGCCGGTGGCCTGACCTTCATAGATGGTCAAAATTCGATCTGAAAGTCGAAACACTTCGTCCAAATCCGCGGAAGAGAGCAGGATGGCAGCGCCCTGGTTCCGCTTTTCCATAATCCGGCTGTGGATAAACTCAATGGCGCCCACGTCCACGCCGCGGGTAGGCTGGGAGATAATCAGCACAGGTGAATCAAAGCTGAACTCCCGGGCAATAACCACCTTCTGCATATTGCCGCCGGACATATCCCCCGCCAGGGCCTCTACCCCCGCGCCGCGGATGTCGTAACGGCCATAGACCTCCTCCGCGTAGGCGCGAACGGCGGTCTGATCCTGATGGAAGCCCCAGCGGTTAAAGCGTTTTTCCCGCTGCTTGCCTACCAGAAGATTCTCCGCCACAGTGGCGGCGCCGGAAAGGCCGGTAGCCAGACGGTCCTCCGGCACATGGGCAAGACCCGCTTCCCGAATCTCACCGGGGTCCTGGCCGGTCACGTCCTTCCCCAGAACGGTCACCCGGCCGCTCTGAACCGGCATGAGGCCGGTGATCGCCTCGATCAGCTCCGACTGACCGTTGCCCTCAATGGCAGCAATGCCCAGAATTTCTCCGGCCCGGACCTCCAGACTCAAATCCCGGACGGCCTCCAGGCCCCGGTGGTCCCGCACCCGGAGCTTCTCCACCGTCAGCGCCAGTTCTCCCGCTTCCCCCGTCCGCTCCAGCTCGTCAAAGAGCACCGGCCTGCCCACCATCAGGGAGGCCAGTATCTGCTGGTTTACGTCGACAGTCTCGTGGATGCCCACCAGCTTGCCCTTGCGCATGACGCCTACCCGGTCGGAGATTGCCATGACCTCATCCAGCTTGTGGGTGATAATGATAACGGTCATGCCTTTCTCCCGGACAATCCCCCGGATCACCGTGAAAAGCTCTTCCGTTTCCTGGGGGGTAAGCACGGCAGTGGGCTCGTCCAGAATCAAAATCTCCGCGCCCCGGTAGAGAGCCTTCAGAATCTCCACCCGCTGCTGCATTCCCACGCTGATGTCCTCCACTGGGACAGACTCCGGCACGGTGAGGCCGTAGTCCTCCTCCAGCTTTCGGACGGCAGTTTCGGCGGCGGCATTGTCAAAGAAGATTCTGTGCTTCCGGGGTTCTTTGCTCATCACGATATTTTGGGCCACGGTAAAGGACGGCACCAGCATGAAATGCTGATGCACCATGCCCACACCCTGCTCGATGACGTTTCGGGGATCAAACTCCTCCACCCTGCGGCCCTTGATCCAGACCTGGCCGGAAGTGGGGGCATGGATACCGTAGAGAATGTTCATCAGAGTGGATTTTCCCGCGCCGTTCTCGCCGATCAGGGCAAAAACCTCACCGGGCATGATGTCAAGGCTGATATCGTCGTTGGCCAGCACCCCGGGAAACTGCATGGAAATATGTTCAAATCGAACGACGGGGTCTGTCTGTTTCATGTTTCACTCACCTTACTCTGCATTTTGCTTTTTGGAGGGCTGACGCCTTGGAAGGCGGCCATGGGCCGCCCCTGCTGCGGAAAGCGGGGCCGACGCAATCATCGGCCCCGCCGTTGGACGGTTTCGCTTATCGGGTGGTATCCACCTTGATCTCACCGGAGATGATCTTCTTGGCCATTTCTTCCACAGCAGTCTTTACCTCATCGGGAACCTGCTGGGTCATGGTGTCGTCGCCGTAGCCGATGCCCACGTAGCCGGTGGACATATCAGCCACCCAGGTGGTGCCCCAGCGGGAAGCGTCGCCATCCACCAGCGCCTTGACCGCGTCATAGATGGAGTTGCCCACTTCCTTCTTCATGGAGCAGATGATGACGTCGGGGTTGATGTACTTCTGATCGGAGTCCACGCCGATGGCGTAGAAGCCCCGCTCCTTGGCGGCCTCAAAGACGCCGTCGCCGGTGGCGGAGGCGATCTGGAAGATCACATCGGCCTTCTGGTCGTTCAGGGCGAATGCGCACTCCTTGCCCTTGGCGGGATCGTCGTAGGTATCGGCGTAGTTGGTAACGACCTTGATGTTGGCGTCATAGGCCGCGGCGCCCTGCTTGTAGCCCACGATGAAGTCGTTGATGACGTCCTGATCCTCACCGCCCACGGCGCCGATAACGCCGCTCTTGGACATAGCGGCAGCAATATAGCCCGCCAGGAAGGAGCCCTCATTCTGGGCATAGGTGATGTTCAGCACATTGGAGATGGGCTGAGAGGTGGCGTTGTCGATCCAGATCCACTTGACGTTGGGGTACTGGGGCGCAATCTCCTCGATGTTGTAGAATTCCCAGCCCACGCAGACCACCACATCGGCCTTGTCGGCGGCGTTCTTCATCTGGGCGTCGTGACCGTCGTTGTTGCACTCGATCTTGGTCACCTGGATTCCCAGGTCCTTGGCCAGCCGATCCACGCCATCCTTGGAGGAGTCGTAGAAGGAGCGGTCGCCGAACTGACCGGCGACAACCAGAGCGAGCTTGAGGTCGCTCTTCTGGGCGGTGCCGGTCTCGCCGGGCTTTGCCTCAGTGGGTGTATCGTTGTCCTTGCAGCCGACAAACAGCGCCAGCATCAGCACAAGCACCAGAAAAAGGCTGATTATTTTTTTCATATTGTAATTCTCCCTTTCCATGTATGCGGGCAGCGCCCGCGGGTTGTCGATATTATACCCCATCTTGTTCCCTGTTGCAAGAGGGATTTTTTATGGGGATTTCCCGGTCTTTTTCCCTTACGGGAGCTTCAAATCGTCCTTTTGGATCCAGCCCAGTTTCCGCTCCAGCTCGCACAGGGCAAGGCTGATGACGGCAGGCAGCACAAAGCAGATCAAGGCCAGTCCGACCCAATCCATGGCGGTAGGCGCCGCCTTCGTTTCCACCCAGCCGGTGTAGACGCCGATCTGTCCCACGAAGCCGCAGGTTCCCATGCCAGAGGCCACGGCGGGACCGTTGTTCTCCAAGTGGAATACGCAGGTAGCCAGGGGGCCGGTAATGGCGCTGGTCAAAATGGGGGGAATCCAGATCAAGGGGTTCTTGATGATGTTCGGCATTTGCAGCATGGAGGTGCCGATGCCCTGGGAGACCAAGCCGCCCCAGCGGTTCTCCCGGAAGCTCATCACGGCAAAGCCCACCATCTGCGCACAGCAGCCCGCCACGGCGGCGCCGCCTGCCAGCCCCGTCAAACCCAGGGCCGCGCAGATCGCCGCGGAGGAGATGGGCAGGGTCAGGGCAACACCCGCCAGGACGGAAACCAGGATGCCCATATAGAAGGGCTGGAGCTTTGTGGCCATCATAATCAAATCGCCCACATATCCCGCAGCCTCGCCGATGGGCGGCGCAATCAGGATGGCCAGCAGCACGCCCACCAGGGTTGTAACAGCGGGGGTCACCAAGATATCCACCTTGGTGTGCTTGGAAACCAGCTTACCGCATTCGCAGGCGATAACGGCGATCACGTAGACCGCCAGAGGGCCGCCCGCTCCTCCCAGATCATTTCCGGCAAAGCCTACGGCTGCCAGAGAGAACAGCACCAGCGGGGCCGCATGGAGAGCGTAGCCGATGGCCACCGCGATGGCCGGACCGCACATCTTGAACGCGAAATCTCCCACCCGAACCAGCAGGTCCACACCGATCTGCTGGCCGAGGGTCTTAATGATAGTACCGATCAGAAGGGAGGAGAAAAGGCCCTGGGCCATCGCTCCCATGGCGTCGATAAAATAGCGCTTGGCGGACAGCTGAATGTCCTGCTTTTGAAGGAACGCTTTGAATTTACCCATGTTCTCTCCTTTTGTCACACAGAAAAGTCGATTCTCTGCCGCTCCACATCTACCCGGGCCTCTACGCCGAAGGGCAGGATGCAGCGCGGGGCGGCATGGCCGATGGAAAGATTGCAGACCACCGGCAGACCGGGATCTCCGATGACCCGAACCAGCGCTTCTTTGTACTCAGTCTCATAGCTTCCGTCCATGGGCTTTCCTGTCAGGACGCCGGAAACCGCACTGAAAATGCCCCGCTCCTTCAGTAGCCTCAGGGTCTTTTCGTACAGGGCGGGCGCCATCTTTTCCTCGCTGGATTCCAGCAGCAGAATCCGCCCCCGCCAATCCTCGGCGGAGGGGAACAGGCCGTAGCGCTCACAGAGAATATGTTCATCCCCATACCGGGCGCCGGTCAGCAGATCGTAGATGGAATCGATGCAGCCGCCGAGAATCCTTCCGGAAAAGACCGGCTTGCCCTGGAGCAGCTCAAAGCCGCCGTTGGGATGGGAAACCCGGGGCAGGCCCATCTGGTCCGGGCCGAAGCTGGTCCGCTCCTCGTACCAGACGGGGCTGGGAGTCACGGTGCGGATTGTCCCGGTGCGGATCAGCTCCTCAAAGTAGTGCCGGGTATAGGGCAGCATATCCTTTTCCATCTCGCAGATATCCGCCAGGAAGCTCTGACCGTAGAAGCTGGGCAGTCCCAGCTTGTGGAGCATCAGGTGGTTGACTGTGGTGTCGGAGAATCCCAGGAAGGGTTTATTGCGCACTGCCTCCGCCAGCGCACCGCTGTCAAACAGGGCGGGCAGAAGCCGGTAGGTGTCGTCCCCGCCGATGGCGCAAAGAATCAGGTTGATCTCCGGATCCCGGAAGGCGTCCAGCAGGTCCTGGGCCCGCTCCTCGGGGTGATTCTTCACGTTGTCCAGCCCACCGAGGGCGTGCGGGAGGAATTTGACCCGGAGGCCCATTTCCTCCAGGCGGCGGATGCCCAGGTCCAGCTCATGCCGGACAAAGGATTCCCCGATGATGCCGCTGGAAAGACTGACAATGCCGACAGTTTGAATCATTTTGATCGCTCCTTTTTCAAGGGTTTCATTGTTAAGCGTAGTATAACGCAGCTTGTCTCTCTGCGCAAGTCTGAAAAACGATTATTCAGCATATTTTTTCGGCTCTCCCCCCTGGATTTTGAAGTTTTTAGATGTTGTATGGAAAATTCCGGGTTTCCCATAGAAAAGCCTTGCAAAAGCCGGCGGAATGTGCTATACTGTCTCCGATTTGAATACGAACAGGCGTGGAACGGTTTGTCCGTGTCCCACAAGCGGGTTCAGAGAGGGTGCGGCTGCTGCGAGCACTCCCCGCGGGGCAGGGGCCTTCGGCCGGGAGCCGCGAGCTTGAAGGTTCGTTTCGAACTGCGTAGGGCCCGCCGTGGGGATCGCGTTAAGGTCCGAGAGTGCGCCGGGATTCCGGCGAATGCGGGTGGTACCGCGGAAGCGTCGTCTTTCGTCCCTATCGTGGGAGGAAAGGCGTTTTTCTTTTGTAATCCACATTTTAAGGAGAACCGATACAACATGAAAGAACAGTTAGAGCAAATCAAGTCCCGGGCCTTTGCCGCCTTGGAAGCGGCCAGGGACAGCGCCGAGCTGGAGTCCCTGCGGGTCAGCCTGCTGGGCAAAAAGGGCGAGCTTACCGCCGTGCTGAAGATGATGGGCAAGCTCTCCGCCGAGGAGCGTCCCGTCATGGGACAGCTTGCCAATTCTGTCCGGGCTGCCATTGAGGAACGGCTGGAGGTCAGAAAGACGGAGCTGGCGGCCCTTGCCCTGGATGCGAAGCTGGCCGCCGAAACCCTGGACGTCACCGTCCCCGGCAAAAAGCCGGAGCTGGGACATCGGCACCCCATGTACATTGCCCTGGACGAGGCCAAGGAAATTTTCATCGGCATGGGCTTCCAGATTCTGGAGGGCCCCGAGGTGGAGCTGGCCGACTACAACTTTACCAAGCTGAACACCGAAGAGGGCCATCCCGCCCGGGACTGGTCTGACACCTTCTACATTAAAGAAGACAACTCCGTTCTGCTGCGGACCCAGACCTCTCCCATGCAGATTCGGGCTATGGAAGCCATCAAAAATCCCCCCATCCGCATTTTGGCCCCCGGCCGGGTCTTCCGCAAGGACGAGGTGGACGCCACCCACTCCCCCATGTTCCACCAGATTGAGGGCCTGGTCATCGACAAGGGCATTACCATGGCAGACCTGAAGGGCACCCTGGAGACCCTGGTGAAATCCCTCTACGGGGAGGACTCCGTGGTTCGCTTCCGCCCCCATCACTTCCCCTTCACCGAGCCCAGCTGCGAGGTGGATGTGCAGTGCTTCAAGTGCAAGGGTGCGGGCTGCCCCACCTGCAAGGGCGAGGGCTGGATCGAGCTCCTGGGCGCGGGGATGGTGCATCCCAAGGTGCTGGAGGGCTGCGGCATTGATCCCAACGTCTACTCCGGCTTCGCCTTCGGCATCGGCCTGGAACGCATGGCCATGCGCCGCTTCCAGATTTCCGATCTTCGCCTGATTTTTGAAAATGACGTCCGCTTCCTGCGGCAGTTTTAAGGAAGGAGGCAGCAGAATATGAATCTCTCCAGAAAATGGCTGAAAGAATTTGTTGACATCCAGGCCTCCGACCGGGAGTACGCCGAGATTATGACCATCGCCGGACAGAAGGTGGAAACCACCGCCCGGCTGGATGAAGAAATCAAAAACGTCAAGGTGGGCAAGGTTCTCTCCATCGTCCGCCATGAGAACTCCGACCATATGTGGGTCTGCCAGATCGACGTGGGCGAGGCAGAGCCCGTCCAGATCGTCACCGGCGCCCAGAACGTCCACCAGGGCGACCTGGTGCCCGCCGCCCTCCACAACTCCTATCTGGCCGGCGGCGTCCACATCACCAAGGGCAAGCTCCGGGGCGAGGTCTCCAACGGTATGCTCTGCTCCATTCAGGAGCTTGGCCTGACCCACAACGACTTCCCCGACGCCTGCGAAGACGGCATCTGGATTCTCAACGACGAAGACGCTCACGTAGGGCAGGACATCAACGAGGTCATCGGCAACGACGACGCCGTGGTGGAGTTTGAGATCACCAACAACCGGCCCGACTGCTACAGCCTCATCGGCCTGGCCCGGGAGACGGCGGCGGCATTTAACGTCCCCCTGAAGCTCCACGAGCCCGTGGTGAAGGGCGGCGGCCCCGGCGAGCTGACGGAGCTGCTGGACGTGGAGACCCCGGACCCGGACCTCTGCCTGCGCTACACCGCCCGGATGGTTCGAAACGTAAAAATCGGTCCCTCCCCCAAGTGGATGCGTCAGCGGCTCCGCGCCGCCGGGATTCGGCCCATCAACAACATCGTGGACATCACCAACTACGTCATGGTGGAGTATGGCCAGCCCATGCACGCCTTTGACTACCGCTATGTGGGCGGCGGCAAGATCATCGTCCGCCGGGCAGGGACAGACAAGACCCTCACTACCCTGGACGGCAACGTCCGCAATCTGAGCCCCGATATGCTGGTCATCGCCGACGAGACCCGTCCCGTGGGCCTGGCAGGCATTATGGGCGGCGAGAACTCGGAGATCGTCTCCGACACCGTGGACGTGGTGTTCGAATCCGCCAACTTCGACGGCACCTCCATCCGCAAGACCGCCCTGGCCCTGGGCATGCGCACCGAGGCCTCCGGCAAATTTGAGAAGAACATCGATCCCATGCTGACCCTGCCCGCTGTCAACCGGGCCTGCGAGCTGGTAGAGCTGCTGGGGGCCGGTGAAGTCTTGGACGGCGTTATCGACATCCTGAACTACATCCCCGCGCCCGTCGTCCTGCCCCTGGAGCCCGACCGGATCAACGCCCTGCTGGGCACCGATATTTCCGAGGCTGACATGGTCGAGTACCTCCGCCGGGAGCAGATTTCCGTGGAAGACGGCAAGATCATCGTTCCCACCTGGCGGCCGGACCTGCGGCGGATGGCCGACGTGGCGGAGGAAGTGGCCCGGTTCTACGGCTACAATGAAATTCCCACCACCCTCATGCGGGGCGCCACCACCCGAGGCGGTTACTCCCCCAGCCAAAAGCTGGAGAACCAGGCCGGAGCCGCTGCCCGGGCCATGGGCTACAGCGAGATTATCACCTATTCCTTCGTCTCCCCTGCCGGCATGGATTTGATCCGCGCCCCCAAGGACGATCCAAGGAGAAACCAGATCAAGCTGCTGAATCCTCTGGGCGAGGACAGCTCCGTCATGCGGACCACCGGCATCCCCTCCATGCTTGACATTCTGTCCAGGAACTATGCCTATCACAATAAATCCGCCCGGCTCTATGAGCTGGCAAAGATTTATCTTCCCGTGGCAGGGGAGGCCCTGCCCCGGGAGCCCAAGCTGCTGATGCTGGGCAGCTACGGCCCGGAGGAGGACTTCTACTCCCTCAAGGGCGCTGTGGAGGGTATTCTCTCCCAGCTCAATGTGCTGCCCTTCTCCTTTGAGGCTGTCACCGACAATCCCAGCTTCCATCCCGGCCGCTGCGCGGCGCTGACTGTGGGCGGCAAGCGGATCGGTTTGCTGGGCCAGATTCATCCCTTGGCCGCCCGGAACTATGGCATGGACTGCGAGGTCTTCTGCGCCGAGCTGGACTTCACGGAGCTGCTCACTGTTCTGGCCCCCGAAAAGACCTTCCGGGCTCTGCCCCGGTTCCCGGCCACCAGCCGTGATCTGGCCGTTGTCTGCGCCGAGTCTGTCACTGTGGGCGCCCTGGAAGCCTGCATCACCGGAGCCGCCGGAAAGCTGCTCCAGGAAATCAAGCTCTTCGACGTCTATCGGGGCGTCGGCATCCTGCCCGGCATGAAGAGCGCCGCTTTCTCCCTGACCTTCCGGGCAGAGGACCGCACCCTCACGGACGCCGACATTGAACCTGCCATGAACAAGATTCTCGCCGCCCTGGAACGCGACCTGAACGCCGTCAGGCGCTGAAACAAGAAAATAGGAGAAACAAATATGAAACCTTACATTATCAGCGCTGACAGCACCCTGGACCTGTCTGAGGAGTTGCTGTCCAAATATGACATCCGCGTCATTGCCAGCTATGTGACCATGGGCGACAAGACCGTGGACGATTGGCCCGACCTCACCCAGAAGGAGCTGCTGGACTACGTCCGGCAGTCCGGCCAGCTGGCCAAAACCAGCGCCGCCAACCCCGACGACTATGAAAAATGGTTCCGCAAGCTCACCGCCGAGGGTCGCCCCGTGATCCACGTGGCAAAGAGCGCGGGCGTATCCTCCTGCTATCAGAACGCCTGTATGGCAGCCCAGGAGGTGGGAAACGTCTGGGTGGTGGACTCCAAAAGTCTCACCGGCGGCACCAGCCTGACTATCCTTGCCGCCCTGCACACCGATCTGGAGGACCCCGCCCAGGTGGCGGCCTTCATGGAGGAATACCGGGAGCGGATCGACGGCAGCTTCATCATTGAAACCCTGGAGTTCCTCCACAAGGGCGGCCGCTGCTCCACGCTGGCGGCCATGGGCGCCAACATTCTGAAGCTCCGTCCTGAAATCGTCTTCAAGGACGGTATCATGCAGGTGGGCAAGAAATATCGGGGCGTGTTCCGGAAGTGCGTCTATCAGTATCTGGACGATCAAATCGCCCGGCTGGACGAACTGGAAACCGACATTGTGTATATGTGCCACACCATTCAGGAGCCTGACTTCCTGGAGGAGCTGAAGACCTATGTGCGGGAGAAGACCGGCTGCGGCCAACTCCTTGAGTATCCCGCCTGCTCCGCCATCTCTACCCACTGCGGTCCTAACACGATTGGCCTCTTCTTTGTCCGGAAACAGAAATAATTTTTAAATTTTCATTAAATATTCGCTTTACAAATACCCAAAAATGGGGTATGATGAAAAAAAGAAACAGGGAGGTAGTGACTATGGAAGACCACACCATAAAGTATCGTGTTCCATCTGAGGACCACGAGGAAATGAAGCGGATCTTATCCTCCGTTTATTCCTCGCTCACCCAGAAGGGCTATAACCCCGTCAACCAAATCGTAGGCTATCTCCTCTCTGAGGACCCCACCTACATCACCAACCACAACAACGCCAGAGCGATGATCTGCCGTCTGGACCGGGACGAGCTGCTTTCCGAGCTGGTGCGTCATTCTCTGTTCAACTGATCCGGTCCCTCAGTTTCAGACAACGCGGGGAGCCTGCGGCGCAGGCTCCCTGTTTTGTTCGGGCAACCCTGCGCAAGCCGCGAACGGAATTGCGCGGCGTTCCGTCCGTTTTTTACCGGTTTGGTATTGATTCAGCAGCCTGTCATTTCGAGGCGACGGATCGCCGGGAAATCCGTTTTTTCTGCGCAAAAGGGGACGGATTTCTCACTTCGTTTGAAAAGACAGATGGGGCTGCCGAATCGATACCCGGTTTGTTACAAGTTCATAAGTACCCCGCTTTCCTTCTCTCCCGGCAAAAACGTCATTTGGACCAGATTTTCCCCGATTTTGAAGAATTTTCGTAATATTTTGTGAATTTTATGCTTCAGGGGTTGACAAACTCATCTCAATGAGTTACAATTTGGTTACATTTCCACAAGGAGGTGCTCCATGGCTGAACAGAACGGCCTAACGTACAAGGGTCGACCCTTGATGCGGAAGGACAACATGATTTACTACGGCTCCATGGCCGATCAATACATCGTCATCATGCAGATTCTGGATTCCAAGGATTTTCAGGACATGCGACTGGCGACCAGGGTTTCGGTGCAGCTGCAGCTCACCGATCAAACCGTCCGGCCGAAGGACCGGATCATAAAAAAGAGCGAGAAGGATGGCTTCTACGCAGCGCTTGACGTTGGCTGCGTCTGGCTCGAGAGAGCCTTAGCCTCCAAGTAATCGGAAAGCGAGGGTACCTATGAAACGACTGACTACCAGATTGATTATCCTGATTTTGACCGTCTCCATGCTGGCCGGGTTTGCGCTTCCCGCGCAGGCAACCGAGTTGAAAACCGGCATCGGCGTGGTCACTGCCTCCTCCCTGCGGCTGCGCGCTAAGGCTTCCACGGACAGTGAGATCCTTGCAACCGCTGTGGGCGGCGACAGCGTGGTCATCATCCGCGAGGTCGGTGACTGGTATCTCGTCAACTACAACCTTGAGATCGGCTACATGTGCAAGGACTATGTCGAGTTCAACGAACGCAAGAATGTAAAGCTCGGCTACGCCATGTTCGATACCGCCTGTAATGTTCGTAAGGGTCCCGGTACGGAATCCGGCATCGTTGCGCAGGCGCCCAAGGGCGAAACCTGCTTCATCATTGGCTTCAACTGCGGTTGGTACAAGGTCTCCTTCAACGGCCAGATTGGCTATGTCCGGTCGGATCTGCTGACGCTTTTGGAGTGCCCCTATTCCAACCACGGGAGCAAGGGAAACACCTACAGGGAAACCGGCAGCTCCGCGAAGCCTGAAAAAACCGCTTCGTCTTCCAAGTCCTCTTCCGGCAGCTCCGATTCCTCCAAGAGTTCCTCTTCCGCAACCAGCTCCGCTTCTTCTGACGCTGCCAACACCTCGACGCCGAGTTTGGGTGAGCGTGTGGCCGCCGCCGCGCAGCAATTCAAGGGCTATCGTTACGTATATGGCGGCGAATCCCCTTCCGGCTTTGACTGCTCCGGGTTAGTCTACTACGTCTACAAGCAGTTTGGCTACAACGTTGGCCGCACCAGCACCGCGCAGTACAACAACGGCTATCCGCATATCAGCCGCGGGAATCTGAAGGTCGGTGACATTGTTCTGTTCGAGCGTACATACACGACAAGCACCCCTGCTACGCACTCCGGCATCTATATCGGCAACGGCAACTTTATCCATGCCGCCAACTCCCGGCTCGGTGTGATTGTCTCCAGCCTGGACGCTGACTACTACGCCTCCCGCTTCCTCTGCGGCGT
>JAGABH010000187.1 GCA_017614755.1 Oscillospiraceae bacterium | reverse complement strand
TATTGTACGTACGACTGCCTCCGCATTCCAGGCGGATCGCCGGATGCAGAAAGCATCCGGCGAATAAAACCTTTTTTTGAATGGTTTTATTGCAGTCTAGTATAATCTATCCAGAATAATTTTTCAGGAGGTACAAAACATGAAAATCGGAAAAGTCGTCGGTAAAATCGCCCTTGGCGCCCTGGTGGCCAGCCTGATTCCCTATCGGGTTCAGTCTGACAAGGAGACCGGAACCTGCGAGGTGCGCAGCCTGCTGTGGGGCGTGAAGAAAACGCCTGGCGAGGAGAAAAACAGCTACACTGTTTCGATTCCCGGATCCGCGCTGAATTCCAAAGAGGAAGAACCTGAAGCCGTCCCCGAGGAGCCCGCAGTGGAGGAGCCTGCGGAGGCGCCCGCCGAGGAGACCGAAGCACCTGCCGAGGAACCGGAGGCCTGAGCGGGAATACCCGGGAAAGACGGCATAGAAGCCACAAACAGAAAAAGACTGCAAAATGAGCATTAGCTACGAGAAATTGACGGAAGCCAAGCTGGAACTCTTTGTCGCCCTGCGGATCACCCAGCTGCGGGAGGAGGGGGCGACGGAGGACCTGGACCTGGCTCCGGCCCTGCGGGACTATTATCACCGACACCTGGCGGACGGGAGCTTTGTCTCCTGGCTGGCGGTGGAGGACGGCAGGATCATCGGCACCAGCGGGATGTCCATTGTGGAGAAGCCACCCTGGTTCGGGTGTCCCTCGGGCCGGATCGGTCTGCTTTCCTCAATGTACACCGATCCGAGCTGCCGTCGCCGGGGAATTGCGAAGGAGCTTCTGGGTCGGGTGGTGGAGGAAGCCCGGGGGCAAGGCTGCGGCGTCGTGCAGATTACTGCCTCGGATATGGGCGTCCTGCTGTATTCAGATTTCGGATTTGAGAAAAACAGAAATTTCATGCAGTACCGGCTGTAAAAAAGACTTGACGAGTAACCGAACGGTAACTATAATGTAGTTACCGTTCGGTTACTTTTGTTTTTCCCGGATTGCGGCTTGCAATCCCGACAAGAGGTGTTGTAAAATGAGAAAGAAGAGAATTCGCATGATGATTTTGATTGTTTTGGGCATTGCAGCGGCGGCCCTTGCCGTTGATTTCTTCACGGTCCGAAATAAGGCGCTGGAGCGCTTTGCCGTCTACCAGTCCAAGGCGAAGATTGTGGATACCTCCTTCGGCAAAATCGCTTATATCGACGAAGGGACGGGAGAGCCCTTTCTGATTGTCCACGGGATTACCGGGGGCTACGACCAGGGCTTTGACGTGATGGGGGGCCGCACCGCCGATTATCGGATCATCGCGCCCTCCAGATTCGGGTACCCGGGATCAGAGCTGCCGGAAAACGCCACAGTGGATATGCAGGCGGAGGCCTTTGCGGAGCTTTTGGATCGGCTGGGGGTCGAGAAAGCCTTTGTGGCCGCCACCAGCGCCGGCGGGACAGTTGCCCAGCGATTCGCCCTGCTGCATCCGGAGCGGTGCAAGGGCCTGGTTCTCTACTGCTCCGGCTATCCCGCCTCGGAGAAGCCGGACAAGCCCGCCTCGGGGATGGCGGGCCCGCCGGCCATCTTCTGCAACGACTTCGCCATGTGGCTCATCAGCCCCCTGTTCAAGCCTCTCATGGGCATGGACAGCGACGTAATCACCCAAATCATGCCCATGGCGGAACGGAAGGCGGGGGTGGTCTTCGACGGCGATGTGGTGAATCGGGACCATACGAACCATTATGAGAACTACGATTTGCGAAATCTTCAGGTTCCGGTTTTGATGATCCATGCCGAGGACGACAAGCTGGCAAGCCCCGAGAAAGCGAAGTTTTGGAGCAAAGAGATACCAGACTGCACCGCTGTCTTTTTCTCCGGGGGCGGGCATTTGATGACAGGCAACAGCGAAGAAATCAACCGTGTACTTGACGAATTTGTGGAGAAGAACAAATGAACACCAGAGAATTGATTTTGGAAGAAGCCCTGAAGCAGTTTTCGGAGAAGGGCTTTGCGGGGGCCTCCATGCAGGACATCGCAAAGCCCCTGGGCATCACCAAGGCAGCCCTTTACAAGCATTTTGCAAGCAAGCAGCAGCTCTTTGACGAGATCATCCGGGCCTCGGAGGCCCGGTTTCAGGACTTCTTCGCAGCCCTTTCCGTTCACTTTCCAAAGGACGAGCGGGGGGAAGTGGACCGAACAGACGTGGCGGTCTACGGCAGCATCACGGCGGAGGGCCTCTGCGACAGCGTTTTGAGCTTTGTTCGCTTCTCCATGGAGGACCCCTATTCCAGACAGGTCCGCCGTATGCTGACCCTGTCCCAGTTCCAGAGCGGAGCGCTGGGGGCGCTGTACACCAAACGCTACGTAGAGACCATGCTGGGCTACGATGAGCGCCTGTTTGCAAGGCTGATGGAGCTTGGCGTCATCCGGTCCGGCGACTCCAAAGCCCTGGCGCTGCTGTTCTACGCCCCTGTGGTCCTGTATATGGGGGTATGGGATCGGGAACCCCAACGGGCGGCGGAATGCGAGGCCGCCATCCGAAATCATGTGCGGCAATTCTTTGCGATGACGAGGGTTCAATAAGGGGAGATTGGGGAGCCTGGGCCATGACCGGGCCGACAATCCATATTTGGCCTGAGGCCGTCACAATTTGTTCCGGAAACCGTTAAAGTTTATTCCGAAAACTGTCAAAAACTGTTCGGGAAACCGTTGCAGTTCTTTCATGAAAAAATCGCTCGGCTGTGGTATGCTTTCCCCCGAGGTGATTACAAATGAAAAAAACCAAGCGAACGACTCTTGCCGCCCTGGCGGCCCTGACGGTAAGCCTCTTGCTGCTGCTCTGCGCCTGCGCCGACACTCCGGCCCAAAAGCAGACGTCGGCGGACACGGGAAAGGCTGCCGTCCCGCCCCAAACCACCGGGGAAATCAAGACGCCCACGAGCCAGCCCGAAACCGTTCCCGCCCAGACTGAACCCGCGCCCAGCGAGCAGCAAACCCTCCCGACTGAGTCAGACGATGAAAAATTCTCCATCGTCGTCCACGAGCCGAAGGACGGGGACTATTCCTACCTTTGCTGCAAAATCTATCTGGGCGACACGCTGTTTTCGATGCAGTACGGCTGTCCGGACGAAGGAGACGACTTCACGCACTTTGACTGCACCCCGGCGGACTTTGCGGGCATCGAGGGGGAGCACAGTCTCTCCGAATTCCGCGCCGAGCTCTATGTGGGGAAAAACGGTTACAGCAAGGAGGAGGCGCTGATGCAGGCCATGATGGGCAACCTGGGAGACAGCGAACTGCTTTCCACCCTGCAATTCACGCCGGAGTACGGAAAGCGGTATGAATACCGGCTGGTCCCGGCGGGCGAGTCCTATTCGCTGGAAGAATTGGATTAACCGCAAAACAAAACGCACAAGCTCCGACGGAAGCTTGTGCGTTTTGCGTCAGACCGCTCAGCAGCAGGCCCGATAGATAGACAGAATATCCTCGTAATCCAGCACCCGGAAGGAGCCGATTTTGCGGCTGCGGTCGTAACTGCACTCCCCTGCCAGCCGCAGGAGCTCTTCCTCCGTGGGTTCGTGCCCCAGCAGCTCCGTCAGGGACAGCGGCATCCCCAGACTGCGGAAGAAGGCGTTGGTCCGCAGGATTCCTTCCTCTGCCGCTTTCTCATCGTCCGGCGCCTGAATCCCGTAGACCTTCCGGGCAAAGCGCGCAAAGCGGCCCGGGTTCTCTCCCATGACATAGCGGCACCAGGCGGCCCATACGGCGGTCAGGGTAGCGCCGTGGGTGGAGTCGTACAGGGCGGAGACGGCCATGCCCAGCTGGTGGCAGGCCCAGTCGCCCTCTCGGGCGGTGTCGCCCTTTGCGCCGACGCCGGTGAGGCCCACGTGGGAAACGCTGCCGCACCACATGATCTCGCTCATGGCCTCGTAATCCGTCGGATCCTCTACGCCCTTTGGCCCGTAGAGAATAATATCCCGGAACAGACCCTCCGCAATCTCATCGGTGAGGTGATTGCCCAAAACCGCCGCGAAATAGCGCTCGGAAGTGTGCATAAAGATGTCCGCGACTCCCGCACCGATCTGATACTTCGGCAGGCTCATGGTCAACGTCGGATTCATCACGGCGAATTTGCAGCGGTTGAAGTCCGTCCCCAGGCCCCGCTTTGTGGGGGGATTCTTCAGGTCGTTGGTCAGCACCGCGGAATTGCTGGTCTCGCTGCCCGCGGCGGAAATGGTCAACACAGCCCCCACCGGCAGGCTTTTGGTCAGCTTCGTGCCGGTCCAGAAGTCCCAAATGTCGTGCTCCGGGTTCGCTACGGCATGGGCCACCCCCTTGGCGGTGTCCAGCACGCTGCCGCCGCCGACGCCCAGGATGAAATCCGCCCCGAAGCGAATGCCCTCCGCCGCCATGTTCCGGGCAGTGGAAACCAGGGGATTGGGCACAACGCCGCCCAGCGCCAGGACTTCAAGTCGCTGGGAGCGCAGGCTCTCGCAAACCCGGTCCAGCAGGCCGCTCTTTTTCGCGGACGCGCCGCCGTAAATCACCAGCACCCGGCTTCCGCCGTATTTTTTCACAAGCTCCCCCGTCCGCAGCTCCGTATCCGGGCCGAAGACGATCTCTGTGGGGGCGTGGTAGACAAATTTCTGCATCGATCTTCCTCCATTCTGTTATCTGGCAGCAATGCCATTATACCCTGAAAATCGTTGGAACGCAAGAAAGGAATGGGTTTTTGCAAGAGAAACTTGACTTGCGCCGGATGTTGGGTTGTGGTATATTATCATTGTGAAAATTCTTTACAGGAGACTTAACATGAAAAATGTGAATGATACAATCCGGGAGGCCGTCCCCGGGGACGAGGAAAGAATCCGGGCGCTGTTTGCAGAGATGCTTCGGGCAATCTATCACAAAGATGACGTGCAGGGCTATGAGGCCGGGTATCTGGACAAATACTGGCAGGGCGGCGAGGATCGAATCTACGTGGCCGAGCTCGGAGAGGTGGAAGCCTTCCTGTCGGTGGAGGTCCATCACGAGGCGCAGGACTATCTCTATCTGGACGATCTCTCCGTTGCGGAGGCTTACCGGAACCGGGGCATCGGCACGGCCCTGATTCGCAGAGCGGAGGCCCGGGCCCGGGAGCTGGAAATTCCGGCCATAGTGTTTCACGTGGAGAAATCCAATCAAGCAGCCCTGCGGCTCTATGAACGGCTGGGCTGGTCGGTCTTCCGGGACGACGGAAGCCGATTCCTGATGGGAAAGGAGATACCCGGAGCGCGGCCTGGCTGCCGATAAAGCGGCCGGAAGCCAGCGGGAGGACGCAAAATGAGATTGTTGTTTGAGATGGACAAGCAGGACTATGCGGCCTGCACGCATTCCTTTGCCCGAAATTCCGCCAGGAGCATCATTGTCCGGGACGGCAGGGTTGCCATGGTCCACAGCCTGAAATATGACTATTACAAATTCCCCGGAGGCGGCATAGAAGCGGGCGAGGATCCGGTTGACGCCATGATCCGGGAGACCCGGGAGGAAGCCGGTTTGGTGATCATTCCCGGGACGATTCGGGAATACGGCTGTGTACACCGGATTCAGAAAAGCGACAGGGATGAAACGGAATGCTTCGTCCAGGACAACTACTATTATCTTTGCTGCGCAGAGGAAGCCGCCGTTGCCCAGGAGCTGGACGCTTATGAGGCGAAGGAAGCCTATACCCTGGAATTTGTTGATCCAATGGCCGCCATCGCGAAAAACCGGAACGTATCGGGCAGCCCGTATAATCCGGCGATGTTTGAGCGGGAGGCCCGGGTCCTGGAGCTTTTGATAGACGAAGGACTTCTCGGCCGCGGGGACGGCGGTGAGGACAGCAATCGCTGCGGATCAGTGCAGCGCCATGCCTGATCCGTTGATGTGACGCAAGAAAAGGAAATGAAGCAGGACCATGAATTACGTCTATCTGCTCCGCTGCGCCGACGGCACCCTGTACTGCGGCTGGACCACGGACCTGGATGCCCGGGTGAATGCCCACAACTGCGGCAAGGAGGATATGCAGACTGTGAAAAGAGAAGCCTATGAAAGCTGAGAAAGATAGGTTATGAAAGCAATTTGATACCCCGGTCACCCGCAGGCCCGAGGAATACAACTATCCGGACAAGCTCTACCAGGACTATTGGGAGAAGGCTGAGGCCTACGGCATGGTCGGGGAAGACGGAGCCCTGCTGGCCTGCGTGGAAATCTGCCCCGAGGAGTGGAGCAACCGTCTGATGGTTACAGAGTTGTGGGTCGCGGATCAGCTCCACAGAAAGGGCTTTGGAACCCGCCTGATGAAGCTCGCAAAGGAAAAAGCAAGGGAGCAGGGGCGGCGGGCAATCATTCTGGAAACCCAGTCCTGCAACGTCCGGGCCATCGCCTTTTACCGGAGCCAGGGCTTCCGGCTGATCGGCTTCGATAGCTGCTGATGCGCAAACAACGATATTGCCCGGCATGAAATCGGCTATTATCCGGACAAAGATGAAAAAGAGAACGAGGAGGGAACAGCCCATGCATAAAGTGAAGCTGACCATTACGGAAAGCGCCTGCCGGAGCGGGTATCACCGGGCGGGCGACAGCTTTGTCGTGGAGGATCTCTGCCCGCCACTGTGCCACGAGCTTTGGAATATCATCTATCCCTACGTCTTCGCCCTGCAAAACGGGGCGGAGATGGACTGGGGCGATTCCCGCAGCCGATCCTTTGACGCCCGGTGCCCCGACGGGGGCAGGGTGTGCATCCACGGGGAACTGCTGGAGCGTGAGTAAAGTAATAATTCAAATCATTCAGATGGAGCGTGAGGAAAGTAATGATTCAAATCATTCAGAACGAAGCGGAAAAGCTGCGCATTGCCCGGGCGATTCTGGAAGCCCTGCCGGAGTGGTTCGGCATCCCCGAGGCCCGGGAGGACTACATCCGGGAGAGCGCCGGGCAGATCATGCTGGCGTCGTCGGAGGGCGGCGAGACCAAGGGCTTTCTCTGCCTGAAGGAAACGGGGAAGGCCACGCTGGAAATCGCCGTGATGGGCGTCCGGAAGGAATACCACCGCCGGGGGATCGGCGCGGCGCTGATGGAGGCCGCCAAACAGCGCGGGCGGGAAATGGGCTATTCCTTCCTGCAGGTGAAGACGGTGCAAATGGGCCGCTATCCGGAATATGACGCCACAAACCGCTTCTATCTGTGCTGCGGCTTCCAGGAGTTCGAGGTATTCCCGACCCTCTGGGATGAGTGGAATCCCTGTCAGATCTATGTCATGGCGCTTGGCAGGTAACAAACGCCGTTTGTCGAGGGAAAGACATGCAATTTGGTTTTTCTTATGTGGGCTTGATCTTTCTGGTGATGCTGATGGTGCCGAACCTCATCTGGACGAAGCATCAGCCGAAGGACTATGAGAAGTATGTGAAAAACGAAAACAAGCTGCTGCTGGCCCTGGAGCGGATCGGTGAGGTACTGGTCTCCGCCCTGGCGCTGGTGTTTGCGGACTTCAACTGGAGGCCCTGGACGGCCTGGTCCTGGTGGCTGATCGCGGCCTTCGGGCTGATGCTGCTCTACGAGCTTTTCTGGCTGCGCTATTTCCGCAGCGAGAAGACCATGCGGGATTTCTACAGCAGCCTGCTGGGAATCCCGGTGGCCGGCGCCACGCTGCCGGTGCTGGCCTTCCTGCTGCTGGCGATCTACGGCAAAAATCCGATCCTCGGCGCTGCCGTGGTGGTCCTGGGCGTCGGCCACATCGGCATCCATTGGATGCACAAAAAAGAGGCCGAACTGCAGTGCGGGCAATCTGCCCGCTGATTTCCGCATACCCGCATTGCAAAAAAATGACGATTCTGCGACCGACTGAACGGGAGCTGCGATCGGAGGAAGCGAAATGAAGCTGCTGATTATTCGGCATGGCGATCCGGACTATGCTGTGGATTCCCTGACCCCCACGGGATGGCGGGAGGCCGCTCTGCTGGCTGACCGGCTGGAACACACGGCGATTACGAAAATCTATTGTTCCCCCCTGGGGCGGGCGAAGGATACCGCGTCGCTGACCCTGCAGCGCAAGGAAATAGAGGCGACGGAGCTGGAGTGGCTCCGGGAGTTCTCGCCCCGTATGATGGACCCGGACACTGGACGGGAGCGTGTGGCCTGGGACTGGCTGCCCCAGCGATGGACCCGGGAGCCCGCGTACTATGACCGGCATCGCTGGTGTCATACCCCCGAGATGGAGGCAGCGGGGGTGCCGGAGGAATACGCCTGGGTTTGCAAGGGACTTGACGAGCTCCTTGCCCGGCATGGCTATGTCCGGGAGGGGGAGCTCTACCGGGCCCTCCGGCCGAACCGGGACACGGTGGCGCTGTTCTGTCACTTGGGCGTGGAGTGTGTCCTGCTGGCCCATTTGATCGGGGTTTCCCCAATGGTGCTATGGCATGGGACCTGCCCGCGCTGCGCCTCGATCACGACGGTCATTACAGAGGAACGGCGGGCGGGGATTGCCGTCTTCCGGATCAACGCCATGGGCGACACGGCCCACCTTTACGCGGCCGGCGCGGAACCGAGCTTTATGGCACGGTTCTGCGAAACCTATGATTCCGAGGAGCGGCATGATTAAACTATGAGAGGAAAACAGAATGGAAATTAACGGCGCTTACGCCAACGCGATCATATATACGGACGAGATTGAGGCCTCGGCTATCGGGCAGATTCAGGCGCTCTGCGATCAGCCCTTCGCAGCCGGGGCGAAGATTCGGATCATGCCGGACGTTCACACGGGAAAGGGCTGCACCATCGGCACCACCATGACCGTTGGCGCCTATGTGGTCCCCAATCTGGTGGGCGTGGACATCGGCTGCGGCATGGACGTGGTCCTGCTCAAAGAAAAGCGGATCAACCTGCCCGCCCTCGACTCATTTATCAGCAAAAACATTCCCCACGGCAGAGACGCACGGGAGAAGCCCCACCGCAACAGCGGCGGGATCGACCTTTCCGAGCTGGAATGCTTCGGAAGTATCGATACCCGGCGTGCTCTTGAGAGCATCGGCACCCTGGGCGGCGGCAACCACTTTATCGAGGTGGACCGGGACGAGGAGGACAATTTATATCTTGTCGTCCACACCGGCAGCCGAAACTTGGGCCTGCAGGTGGCGGAGTATTATCAGGATCTTGCCTATGAAAGCGTTGGCGGCAGGTCACAGACGGAGATTCCCTTCGAGCTGGCGTATCTGACCGGCGAGGACCGGGACAGGTATCTGCGCGATATGGCGCTGATGCAGCACTACGCGGCCCTGAACCGGCAGACCATCAAAGACTGCATCCTGGACGGACTGAAGCTCCATGCGGCGGACTTCTTCACCACTGTCCACAACTACATCGACCTGGAGCACGGCATCCTGCGAAAGGGAGCGGTTTCCGCCCGGGCGGGGGAGCGGCTGCTGATTCCGCTGAATATGCGGGACGGGGCCCTGATCTGCATTGGACGCGGCAACGACGACTGGAACCAGAGCGCACCCCACGGCGCGGGACGGCTGTTCAGCCGCAGCCAGGCGGAAAACAGTTTCACGCTTTCGGCTTTCAAGCAGAGCATGGCGGGCATCTATACCTCCACCGTCAGCCGGGACACCCTGGATGAGTGCCCCATGGCCTATAAGGACCCGCAGAGCATCATCTCTGCCATTGGCGACACCGTCCGCATCGAGAAGAAGATCCGCCCGATCTACAACTTCAAATCCAGCGATCGATTTACGTCCCAAAAGAACAAATAAAGAGGGATTTTTATGCTGTTGGGACTGATCGTTCTCCTGGGCGTCGGGATTCTCTGTTTCGTGCTTGGTTGGCTGCTCTGGAAGAAGCAGAAAATTTCATTGGTGAATGCGGGGCATACGCGAAACGTGAGGGAAGCGGACGTTTCCGCTTACACAAAACGGATGGGCTTGGGGCAAATCGCCATCGGCGCAGGCTGCGTCCTTGCCGGGACTGTGGCCCTCGGTCTGGAAGAACTGCTGGGCAGGATTGGCCTTGCAGTCGGATTTGCCGTCGGCTTTGCGCTGATTATCACAGCGCAGAAAAGTACAACGGCGGCAGGATTATTTCATAGGGTTTCGAGAGTATGAACTACGTTTATCTGCTCCGCTGCGCTGATGATACCTTATACTGCGGCTGGACAACCGATCTGGCTGCCCGGCTGGAAGCGCACAACAGCGGGAAAGGCGCAAAATATACCCGCGCCCGGCGCCCCGTCAAACTGGTATACAGCGAAGAATATGAAGATCGACACGAAGCACTCAGCCGGGAATGGCATATCAAGCGGCTGTCCAGGCAGGAAAAGCTGGCGCTGATTGCGGGCGCTTTCTCCCGGCCTGATGGAACTGCGCAGCTTTCGGAATAGAAAAAGGAGGGATAACCATGGTCGTTTTGAATGTGACCTACAAATGCAAGCCCGGAATGCGGGAAGATTTTCTGAAAGCAATCCGGGCGGAGGGACTTGACGCGCCCGCCGTTCCCGCCATAGGGGCGGTCACCTGTGCCCTTCATGGGTACTGGCCGCCCGCAGCATACAGAAAAGGAGACACAGTATGAAAACAAAGAAGCAGGGCAATAACTGGAAGGCATTATATGACCCCGAAACAGAGCGGTACTTCGCGGAGATCATGTACACCAGCCGGGAAGGGCGCGAGGAATATCACTATGAGCTTACGCGGGATATCTATGACCGGCTCGGCACCCTTCGGGATGACGTAGAAAACGAACGGCTGATTCAAACGGCAAAGCGGACCTATTCCTTTGAAAATACCATGTATGGCACCCTCGGCCCGGAGCGGACCGTCTGGGACGAGGAAGCCGACGAAGCGATGCACAGGCTTGTGCAGAAGCGGCAGAAGCAATCCGGCAGGAAAAATCATTGACAATCCTGGCGGAACAGCCCGAATCTGGATTTGGTGAGACGATATGTTATATATTATGCGGCACGGAAAAACCGAATGGAATGAGCTCCACAAGCTCCAGGGCCGGAGGGATATTCCGCTGAACGAAGACGGCAGGCGAATGGCCCGGAGAGCGCATGATGAGTATTTAGATACCCATTTTGATCTGTGCTTTTCATCCCCGCTGAAACGGGCGACGGAAACGGCGGAGATTCTGCTGCGGGGCAGAAACGTTCCCATCCGGACGGACGACAGACTTGCGGAGATGTCCTTTGGGTTGTATGAAGGGCTGGCGAATTCCTTTCGGATTCCCGACTGCCCGATCAACGTCCTGTTTCAGGACCCCGCCGCCTATACGGAATCTATCGGCGGCGCGGAAAGCTTTGAGGAATTGTTTGCCCGTGCGGACAGCTTCCTGACGGAGCGGGCTCTGCCGGAAGTGCACAGGGGAAAAGACGTCCTGATCGTTGGACACGGCGCATTGAACAGCGCGATCATCTGTTGTATCAAACAGCTTCCAATCTCAGCGTTCTGGAGCAGCGGCCTGGAACAATGTAAGCTGCTGCGGCTGATATAAGCCAGTTGCGAATGGATGAGAAAGCAATCCGTGATGCAAAACAGTTGACAAAAGGACAAAACTCAGGTACAATGCGCGCAGCAAGGCGAGAACCGCAGTAAAAGTGGTCTTGCGGAACAAGATGTTCGACTGAAAGGAGACCCTATGGAAAAATTTATTCCTTATGAAAAGCTCTCAAAGAAGAAACAGCGGGAGCTGAACGCAGCTCGCCGCGGGACCTGGACCATCAACCCGGTCACCCGCAAACCGGCAAACCCCAAATCCTACAACCGCAAAACGGCACGGAAGTGGAAGGACGATTCCCACTCCGTGCCGTTTGCGTCTGTTTTTGCGCCGATGTAAACAAAGAGGAAGCAAATCGGTCAGGGGAGGGCTCTGTAGGGCCGAACTCGAAGAGTCACGAAGTATGCCCACATCGACCCTCGTCCGTAGTGCGGGCAATCTGCCCGCCTTTCCCTGTAGCGGCGATGCCGCCAAAGGGCATGGCATGTCGCTTCGAGCAAAGCTCTACGCGACTACCCGCAGCAGCCCACCGGGCTGCTGGCGCTGAATGCGCTTACAGTGTGCGCCATGATCCTGCCACTGGAAAGCTCAGGCCAGTGCAGCCAGAGCGACGTGGCCGGTTCCGTCGGGCAGAACGAGAACGGAATCCCGGCCCTGGCAGGTCACGCAGAGGCAGCGGACGAGGGGACCGTCCTCTCCGCAGACTGGGACGTTCTCCAGAAAGGCCCGGTCCGCCAGCAGGTCCGTTATGAAATTCTCATAGTCCATCCCGCCCAGGCAGACCGTAGAAACGATCTGATACAAATATTTAATTAAAATGTTCATAACATTTTAATCCCACATCCGCCGATAGCGGATGTGGCTCCGGGCAAAGCCCGGGGAAATATGCTGTGTCATATCTCTTCCTGCAAATCCGCAGGATTTGCAATCCGCGTCACAGCCGCGGATGATAAAACACTATTTCAATAGAATCATATAATCTTTTTGCTTCGCATGAAGAAAAAAGAAAAGACGATAAGGCAAAAATCGGGCGACGCACAAGGCGTCTCCTGATTTTTGGTCCGAGTGTTTATAACGGATTTGAAAAGCAAAACGGGTGTCCGTAATCCGTTACGAACACCCGTAGTGGTCCGGGTTGCGGGACTTGAACCCACGGTCTCTTGGTCCCAAAGGCGTTCGAACCTGGTGTTACATGTGGGAGAAGCTCATTTGCCGGTCTTTGCTCCTTTCAACCTGGTCTCCGGCGGTGTCGTTCGCACTGTATCCGGGTGCTCCGGCGGTCGTTGTGGTCAAAGATGTGGTCCCTACCGAGAACTCCCGTGGAGCGGCCCAAATGCCGCCCCAAGGGAGCGTCTGTATCGTAACTCTGAATGCCAAAAAAGTCAAGTTATTCTTTCCGGCCAGGGCAGCCGCAGTTTCCTCCACTGTCATTCTATGCCTTGCCCTGAGCGAAGTCGAAGGGGGAGTGAAGCGGAGTCGAAGAATCCATCCCCTCTCTCCGTCAATTTCTGCGCCGCAGTAGACAAAGACTTCCGGGCAGACCGGAAGAATGCTGGATTGAACCGATACTTTCCCTTGCCCATGCCGCTGACCGCCTCGGTAATTCCGGCGTCAGTCATCTTTTTCAACAGCGAAGAAGCCGGTGTGATCGTGATTTCCAGAACAGGGACGACCTCGGATCGGCCAAAGAAACGGGTGAGGCCAAATGGGCAAGCCCGATAAGGAAGTAATCCAAAAACAAGATTACAACCACATTTATCGGGCAAAGCAAAGACAAAGAAACAAACACAAGGACAAGAGTCGAAAACGGCACTTGTCCTTGTGTTTATAAGGGTTTTCAATATTTGTGCGTTGCTCGTTGAACGGCAAACGCACATTTTTGTTTTCCACCGATTCGCGCTACAATATAGGCGAAAGGAGGCGGAGACGCTATGAAATACATAAAACAGCCGAAAAGGCACATCGTTTTGGACGACTTTGAATGGAGGGCACTTGTCAAAGGAATCAATGAATATCGTAAGCAAGTGATCGACGGGGATGGATGCGTCGAGGTCGTAAACGAGCTTTTGCTCAAGATCATCGACGCGCCGACAAAGAAAATCAAGATTATGGAGGTATCGAAATGAAGGACGATTATATCAGCAAGATTGGGGTTTACGGGCAGATGCACTATCGGTATCTGAGGGAAAACAAGCCGTCTGCCGTCAACGTGATGCGAATGAAAGGCACGCTGAGATCGTACCTCGAAGAGGTCAACGCGGACGCGGAGGAAATGCTTGCTCGGCTCGAAGCCGAGATGGCGAAGAACGAAGGTGTGACCGAAGCACTGAAACGACAGGATCAGATGGCGTGGGGTGCGGGTCTCCGGTGGAGACCTCTGCCGAAGGCAGAAGCACCGACCGAGGCGGCAGTCGAGACCAGCGGAAGAACAACATCCGCGCCCGCGCGATGGAGATCGTACAGCGGGAGGTGATCTACGTATGACCCTGCTTGAAGATCTATGGTACGGCAATATTGACCCGCACGAGGCGATACTGACCAACAGTAAGCGCTACAAACATTTGCTGTCCCTAATGGCAAGGAACCGGGACGAACTGAACGAGACGCTTACCGACAAGCAATCGGAAACGCTTGAAAAGTACGACGCTGCGGTAAACGAGATGCACTCTCTTTCCGAAGTTGAAGCTTTTTCTTACGGTTTCCGGTTCGGAGTAAGACTGATGATCGAAGCGACCAACTCAAAAGGAATATCGTAACGAAGAGCGGCGAGGTGTTTGAAGCCTCGCCGCTGCAGTTATGTAATCGTGTTATTTTCCGGAAACTCTCTTCTTTTTGCCGATGACGAGCGTTGCCGACAAGCCGCAGAAGGAGATGACCATAAGCGCGATCCACAATCCGATGTGGCTGTTGTCGCCGGTTTGAGGCGAAACGGGATCGTTATTCGGAGCCGCCTTGATCGTCAGCTTTGTATCAACCCTACCGTCGTCGAAGATCACCGTGACGGTGTGCTCACCGACGGACAGTTTTTCGAGCGTCGCAGCTTTCAGCGTGATTACAACGCTTCCCTTCGCCGCTGTATAATCGACGTCCCTTTCCAACGGGTTCCCGTCGATCTCGACGCCGATAAAGTGATCGAGGCAGGTGTCGTCCGCGTCGCTGCGCTTGACGGTAATGACCACGTCTTTGTCGCTACCCTTTGTCCATTCGGAATCCTCTCCGCTGAACACGGGATAACTGATCGGCGTCCACTTAGCGTAGATCTTCGTATCGGCAGTGATCTTCGCCGTAAAGTCGTAAGGCGTTTCCAGTCCTTCATCGGCGTACCATCCGGCAAACGCGAAGGATTTCTTCTCGGGAGCGTCCGGCTCGGCGACGGGATCTCCGTATTTGACCTTGACAGCCGGTACGTCGGAACCGCCGTTCGTTTCAAACGTCACGGTGTATTCGTTTACGGTCGCGTCGTATTTTGCCGTATAGGTCGCATCTCCCGCCACTGGGACGATATCCGGCGTCCATCCGGCGAAGGTATAGGTGTTTTCAGCCGTCGCTTCTTTGGTCGGGTTTTCGCCGTTATATACAGGCGTTTCGCCGCAGGCGTAAACGGTGCTTTGCAGTTCTGTACCGTCCTCGTCGACGAATTTCACCGTATATCTTGCGACCGCGATGACGATCTCCTGTACGTCTGACGTCAATACCGTACCCGCCGCTTTCACGCGAACGTAATACGTTCCTTCGTCAAGATCCGTCCACATACCGTCGCATTCTTCCCAATCCGTACCGTTCACACTCTTTTCGTGAGCTGTCATCGTGGGGATCACGCCTTTGTCATTAATCGTCGCGGGTTGTGTTGCGCTCAGCGTCGGCGTTTCCGCTTTGGTGACGGTGATCGTCTGCTCGTCGCTGTCAATCGTCGTTGTGCCGTTGCCGGGCGTATAGACCTTGACCGTGCAGGGCGCGAGATTTGTTAAGTCAACGCTCGTGCCGGCGATCGTCTGCCATTCGCCGTTATCAATCTTGTATTTCATTCCCGCCGCAACGTTCGAGAGCGTGCCGGTGTCCGATCCGGTCGCCGTGAATATCGCTTGAGGCGTTTGTTCTTTGCCGGGAACGAACGCGTTGATCGTGATCTCCTGCGCATCGGAGGCGAGAACCGTTCCCGCCGCCTTTACGCGGACGTAGTAAGTCTTATTTGCTTCGAGGTTTTCCCAAGCGCCGGTACAGTCTTCCCACGTCGTGCCGTTCGTGCTCTTCTGATGTTCCGCCGTGGTCGGGATGCTACCCGTGCCGTTTATCGTGGTCGGTTGGGTTGCGGTCAGCGTAGGTGCTGCTGCTTTGGTGACGGTGATCGTTTGCTCATCGCTGTCAATGGTGGTCGTTCCATTGCCCAGCGTGTAAATCGTGATCGTGCAAGGCGCGAGGTTTGTCAGATCGACGCTCGTGCCGGTAACAGTCTGCCATGCGCCGTTGTCTATCTTAAATTTCATTCCCGCCGCAACGTTCGAGAGCGTTCCGGTATCCGCGCCGGTCGCGGTGAATATCGCTTGAGGCGTTTGCTCTTTACCGGGGATGAAAGCGTTGATCGTGATGCCTTGAGCGTCGGAGGCGAGAACCGTTCCCGACGCCTTTACGCGGACGTAATAAGTCTTATTGGCTTCGAGGTTTTCCCACGCTCCGGTACAGTCTTCCCACGTCGTGCCGTCCGTGCTCTTCTGATGTTCCGCCGTCGTCGGGATGATGCCCGTGCCGTTGATAACGGTAGGTTGTGTCGCTTCAAGCGTCGGAGTCGCCGCTTTGGTGACGGTGATCGTCTGCTCGTCGCTGTCGATGGTCGTCG
>JAGABH010000186.1 GCA_017614755.1 Oscillospiraceae bacterium | reverse complement strand
GGGGCGGCGCCCACGACGCCCCGCTGCTTCCTGCCGCCGTTCTGACGGCGTCATTGCCTGCGGCAAAGACAGGAGCAATGATGGCATACTTTGGGACGCTTCGAGTTCGCTCCCTACAGGCGCAGCGGAAAAAATATTTGCCGCAAAAAACTGCGGCGCCACGCAGACGGTTTGTTCTCCGGGACGACTGTTCTGTATAAAGACATTTCCACCGGGCCGGTGGGCGAAGCCGGCGGGAATGCGGCTCGGCACGGAAACAGAATCCGGCAAAAAGCGTGCAGAGTGACCGTATTGTTGGCCGTCCCGCGAGCAGGTTTGAAAATTACTTAAAAAAATCTTTAAAATTGCTGGACATCCAAAATATTCCTTGATAAAATATGAGGAGAGCATCGCGCTATGCGCCTGCTGCCATTCAATGACGAAATATGGAGGAGAGAGAAGAACATGAAAAACTACTCGAGACGTTTTCTCGCCCTGCTGATTGCGCTGGTAATGGTCGTTGGACTGTTCCCGGCCGCGGCCTTCGCCGCGACGCCCGCGGGGGCGGAGCCCAGCGACGCGGTCCGCGTTTTCACGGCGGAAGACGAAGCAATTCTAAAGGACGACGTATTTGCCAGGATTGACGAGGTCAAAACCACTGCGGCGAAAACCCGCGGCGGAATTGGCGCGTTGACCGAGGCGGACTACGCCGCCCTGGTACCCCAGGTCGTCAAGGCCGTCGAGGCTTCCGAGACCTACGTACCCGGCACCCTGCATCAAAACGGCTCTTTCCTGAGCTGGGAGACCACGGTGGGCCTGCCCTGCTGTTATTCTCCCCGGATGGAGGCGGAGCTGCACAACACCGAAAACGACCCCACCCCCGAGGAAATTGCCCGGGCGGAAGAAGAGGCCCAGGCTCTGTTGGACCGGGTCACGGAGCTCAAGGGCGGCAGCGCCGGTTCCATGAATATCGGCCTGATCCAGCCCTACTGGGAATCCAGCTCTTCCTATTCCGACAGCTCCTTCCTCAACTATTCCCCCACCTATAAAGCTCTGTGGCAGAGTCTTTATACGGCCACCGGCGGCACGGGTATCCGCTACTCCATGACCAACGCCAACGTGGACAACGTGGCGTCCACCCTGACCCAATGCGGTCTGGTCATTTTCGACTCCCACGGCACCACGGACTATGATAACGGATATGACTATACTTCCCGGGCTAACAGCTCCTATCTCTGCCTGACCACCAGCACCGGCGTCACTTCCGCCGATGCCGTGGCCCAGACCGGACCCTACGGTACCTATTACCATGTCTATTCCGGCGGCAGCTACGCCTATGTGGACGGCACCTGCATCGCCAACCACATGAACGGCAACGCACCCCACAGCCTGCTCTACATGGGCATCTGCCTGGGCATGGCCACCGACGGTATGCACGCACCTCTGCGGGCCAAAGGCGTTGAGGTGGCCTACGGCTACTCCCAGAGCGTTACCTTCGTGGGCGAGAAGGCCTACATTCAGGCCATCCTGACCGACGTGATGAACGGCGCCAATTTCTCCACCGCGGTGAACAATGCCAAGGCCTCGGTGGGCCCGTGGGATGCTTACAGTTCCCATCCCACGGAGGCGGATGCGGTGGCGGACTACACCGCTTTCCCCATTGTGGTCTCCTCTGAGGACGTTTATCCCGGCCACGGCAACGTGGATGCGGTGCAGAACGTGTACTCCACCTGGGTTCTCCAGGGCGACAGCTACGAAGTGAGCGCCGTTCCCAATGATCCCAGCTATGGCAGCGTCTCCGTGGTCGGCTACAACGTCTTTGCAGAGCCAGCCGCGGGCTACTACACGGAAGGCTATACCCTGCTGGAGGGCACCGCCTCCGTGACCCAGAGCGGCAACAATTTCATCTTGGAGCCCACTTCCGACTGCGTCTTGCAGGTCAACTTTGCCCCCAAGAGCCCTGCCACGGTGAGCTATGTTGCCAATGGCGTCGTCCAGGGCACGGAAAACAGCTATTTGGGAGACGACGTGATCCTGCCCACCCAGGCCGCCGAGATCGAGGACTGGACGTTTGTGGGTTGGATGACCGACACCCTGGCCGTGACTGACGACAAGCCCGCCTACTACAAGCCCGGCGCCGCCTGCACCGTCACTTCCGTCAACCAGACCTTCTATGCCCTTTACTCCTACCTGGAGGGAGACGGCAGCAGCTGCTACCGGCTGGTTACCGAGACACCCGACGAGTGGGCGGGCAGATACGTCATCTCCTCCGCTGCCGACGCGAATATGCGTGTTATGTACGGCGTCAGCGGCAACGTCAACATTGAGCAGGAAAGCAGCGGCTACACCACGCTGGCTGCCGCGGGCATCACGCTGGAGGAGGATATTCTCCTGAACGTGGCCGACGACTACCTGTTCCAGGTTGCGGAACAGAGCGGCAGCGCGTACTCCTTCCAGAGCGTGAGCGCGGGCTCCTGGCTGGCTGTTTACAGCTCCTATCTCCGGACCCGTGAGAACTATGAGAGCGCCTACTGCAACTGGACCCTGTCAGCCGCCGCAAACGGCGTGCTGATGCGCTGCACCGCCAGCACCAGCTACCCCTACCTGATTTTCAACGGCACCAAATTCGCTGCCGGCGGCGAAAGCCAGAAATCTCCCATCCAGCTTTGGAAGGAAAGCCCCTTCGGCACGGTTTACTACTGCACCAATCCCGAGACCCAGGGCCACGAGCACGTGCTGGAGGCGCATCCCGCCAAGGCTCCCACCTGCGGCGCGGAGGGCAATTCCGCCTACTGGCAGTGCAGCGTCTGCCTCCGGTGCTTCTCCGACGCCGCGGGCGAGAACGAGATCGCCCTGGCCTCCACTGTGATTCCCGCCACCGGCGCCCACAGCTTTGAAACCTGGAGCGCCAACAACGACGGTACCCACAGCAGCGCCTGCGCCGTCTGCGGGCAGGCGAGCACCGAGTCCTGCAGCTATGACGAGGTCGTGACGCCTCCTACCGCCACCCAGCAGGGCTACACCACCTACACCTGCACCGTCTGCGGCTACAGCTACGTGGGCAGCTTCACCCAGCCCCTGGGGGAGAACCATACGGTTCACTTTGAGGTTCCCGGCGTGTGCGCGCCTGTGGACGATATGATCTGCAACTCCGTAGCCGGCATCACTCTGCCCGCGGTGGAAGCGCCCGAGGGCTATCAGTTCCTGGGCTGGGTGGATGCGGTCTGCGACAATGTGGAAACCCGTCCCGCCCAGATCTACACCGGCAGCTACGTCACCGACCGCGACGTGACCCTCTACGCCCTGTTCCAGTATGTAATCAGTGACGGCAGCGGCGAGACCGGCTTCCATCTGGTGACGGAACCCCCCGACAGCTGGGAAGGCAATTACGTCATCAGCTACCAGAAAAATTCCGCCTCGATGTTTGTGATGAACGGCCTGAGTGCCGGTACCTCCTACGAGGTCAGCAACGGCCCCGGCGCCGTGGCCTTTGCCAACACCGGCATGACCATGGCGGAGGATGGCGTGCTGACCGGCGTGGCGGACGCCTATATCTTTGAAGTCGCCCGGGAAGACAATGGACTTTATTCCATTCGGAACACCGGCGTTGACAGCTACCTGGCCATCTCCGGCGAACTCATGGCGCTGGGCAGCTATACAGCTTCCACCTGCGGCTGGAATCTGAGCATGACCGCCGAGGGCTATGTGAGCGCAAAGCTGGCTGCCGGCGGTACCTGGCCCTACCTTGCCTTCACCACCGGCGGCAACAAGTTCTGGTGCCTGGGCAATACCAACAGCATCTTCTTCTGGAAGCAGGCTGTTGCCGGCACGACTTACTGGACCACCGTGATCGGCGAATCCGGCGGGGATGACTACATCGTCAGCTTCTCCGTTCTGGGCGACGTCGACGTGATCGATCCCATGGTCTGCAACGCCCAGACGAGCATTACCCTCCCCACCGCCGAGGGGCCGGAGGGCTACCGCTTCCTGGGCTGGGTCGAGGAGGACTACAACAACGTCACGGAGCTGCCCGAAACCATCCTCACCGGCGAGTATACCCCGGCGGGCAACGTCACGCTGCTGGCGCTGTTCACCTACAACGACTACGGCGGAAATCCGCCGACGCTGACGCTGATGACCGTGAACGACAGCTTCTCCGACGGAGACAAGATTGTCATCGTGGAATCCGGCGGAACCCACGGCCTGTATCAGAAAGCCCACAATTACGCCTACGTCAGCGACTTTGACTTCACCGAGGACGCCGAGGAGATCCTTGCGGATGAGCTCAAGTACTTCAACGTCACCCAGGTGGAGGGCGGCTGGTATCTCGGCGACGAGGTCAACGGCTGGCTCTACACTCCCGACAATCAGACAAACCTGACCATCCGTTACAACACCGCCTTTATGACGGCCTTTACGCTGACCACCTACGAGGGCCATCTGGCCCTGCAGCACACCGTCTCCTACAACGACAACGTCTTTTACGTGAACTGCGGGACCAATCTCACCGGCGCGCTGACAAACAAGTGGCGCATGGTCAACGCGAACAACATGTCCGGCATCTCCACGCTGAACATCTATAAGCTGAACGAGGGCGGGGCCGCGCTTGCCCGCTATACCACAATGCTCCATAGCCACACTCCCGGCGATCCCGTTGTGGAGAATACGGCGGCTGCGACCTGCACCGAGGCCGGCGGCTATGACACGGTGGTCTACTGCTCCGTCTGCGGCGTCGAGCTCAGCCGGGAGCACACCGTAGTGCCCGCCCTGGGCCACGACTATCAGGCCGTGGTGACGGAGCCCACCTGCACTGCGGGCGGCTTCACCACCTACACCTGCTCCCGCTGCGGCGACAGCTACACCGGCGACGAGACCGCCGCTCTGGGCCACGACTATCAGGCCGTGGTGACCGAGCCCACCTGCACCGCGGGCGGCTATACCACCCATAGCTGCTCCCGCTGCGGCGATACCTACACCGACAGTGAGACCGATCCTTTGGGCCATGACTACGGCGACTGGACCGTGACCACCGTTCCTACCTGCACCGAGGCCGGTGTGGAGACCCGTACCTGCTCCCGCTGCGATGCGGCGGAGACCCGTCCCGTGGAGGCCCTGGGTCACGACTACAACGCGGTTGTGACCGAGCCCACTTGCACCGAAGGCGGCTTCACCACCTACACCTGCTCCCGCTGCGGCGACAGCTACACCGGCGACGAGACCGAGCCTCTGGGCCATGACTTCGGCGATTGGACCGTGACCACCGCCCCCAGCTGCACCGAGGCCGGTGTTGAAACCCGCACCTGCTCCCGCTGC